>CAMEPD010000075.1 GCA_945931475.1 uncultured Muribaculaceae bacterium
TATAAAACATATATTCACTGTTTGTCTACATTTATACTTTTTCTGACCTTTGTATCACAGAAATTAATTTCTCCGGAGTGTGTGGTAACACGGCACCCGGTTATTGGCATTACATAGTTGTTTCGTATCATTTCAAGACATGAATCTTCCCTTGTTTGGCCCGCTGAACCCGCGAGCATGGATATTTCGAAGGACTATCTTTTCACCGGTTCTCCCGGTATGGCTTGTTGTCATACTGACTTTAGCTGCGCACTCTCCGGCCTTCGCCTCGTATCGGCTTGTGCGCAACTTTACCAATAATGTGTACGGCGCCGGGCGCCAGAACTGGTGCATTACCCAGGATGAGCTCGGGCGTATGTACTTCGGCAACACCGAGGGCTTCCTCGTCACCGACTCGCGCAGCTGGGAACGCTACTACCTGCCCAACTACTCGACGGTACGGTCTATCATCAATGCCCCGGGTGGCGGTTTCTACGTAGGTGGTTCCGAGGAGTTCGGAATCTTTCGCCCGGATTCCGTAACCGGTCATCTGAGCTATAACTCGCTGATGCCGCTGCTCGGAAAGAACCGGCCGGCTACTATCGGCGAGATATGGCATATCCACAATGCCGGGGGAATTGAGCAAAGCAACAACATCATTTTTCAGGGTGATCATCATCTGTTCTATTACAACGGAAAGAATATCAGGGTTATAAATCTGCCGGGAAAGGCCTCGGTTTCGGCCATTATCGGCAATTATATGTATGTGGCAATAGAGGGAAAGGGCCTTTTCAGGCTCGACGGCCGGCGGCTTGCCGAAGTACCCGGCAATGACCTGCTTGCCGACAAGCGCATTGTGGGGCTGCTGCCGCTTAATCATACGGTGATGGTGGTCACCGCTTTCGACGGGCTGTATCAACTCACCGACAACAATGTCGAGCCGCTCGATTTCCCGTTTTCAGGCTTTCTGAAGGAGAATCAGGTGTTCTGCGCCGCCAACAGCGGACGCCAGTACGCCTTCGGCACGGTGAACTGCGGCGTGATGACCTACAATTTCGACACCGGAGCGGTAACCTACTCCAACGCCGAAACCGGGATGCAGAACAACACGGTGCTGTCGCTCTTCTTTGACCGTCAGGGGAATCTGTGGGCCGGTCTCGACAACGGCATCGACTACATTCTGTATAATTCGCCGATAGCCAACCTGTCGCCGAATCCGAGTATGCTTGGCGCCGGATATACATCGCTTATCCACGCCCACACTTTATGGCTCGGAACGAACCAGGGCCTCTATTCAACACCATATCCCATTGCCGACATACCGGTGGCCGCACCTTTGAGGCAAACCCTCAAGGGGCAGGTGTGGGCGCTGAAGAGTCTCGGCTCCACACTCTTTGCGGCCTGCGATGCCGGATTGTACTTCAATAACGGCGGGGAAGGTTTTAATATTGTACCCGGAGTGCCGGGCACATGGGATATCGTTGAGATTTCGCAGGCGATTGTGGCCGAATCGCGCAATTCCGACGGCTCTGTGCCTGAGGGAGAGTACGCTCTGGCCTCGACCTACGATCACTTTTACCTGCTTCAGAAAACCGGCTCCGGATGGAGCTCGCTCGGCCCGGTCGAGGGGCATAACGACATCGGGGGACGCCTCTCGGTTGACGGTCACAATAATATATGGATATCCCACTGGATGAAAGGTGTATACCGCCTGCGACTCGATGTGGGTAAACGCCGGTTTGTGGTGTCGGAGTTCTTCAACAGCAAGAACGGTCTGCCCACTGACCGCGAAAACGGGGTCAACATCATCGATGGCGAAGCCGTGGTGAGTACCGAAGGCGGTTTCTACCACTACAACAACTCCACAGGCAAAATCGAACCATACGAAAAAATTACGGATATTCTCGGTTTTATGCAGACGGCGCGTGTCTACCGACCGGCCAACAACGAGATTCTTTCGGTCAATCTCAAGGAGATACGACTTGCGGTAAGCGATGCCTCGGGACACTATACGGTCGACTCGCTGACATTTAAACCCATTGTTGGTAAACTTATTGCGGGCCATGAGGACTTCAATTTCATTACCCCGCGTATGGCTATCGTCGCAAGTCAGGACGGTTTCTATGAAATCAATCTCGACTATGCCAAGGAGCGGCAGTGGCTGGCGCCCACATTCGTTAACCGCGTATATGCAGGCGATTCACTCGTATATTCACACGGTGTCAACAATGGCGTTAATGACAATAGGCTGAAACTTCCATACGGACTCAATTCGCTTCGCTTCGAGTTCGTTAACCCCGAATACCGCTCAGACGATGCCGTGCAGTACAGCTATATGCTTGAGAATTACGACACAGACTGGTCGGCGTGGTCTCCGTCGAACTCCAAGGAGTACACCCGTCTGCACGAGGGCGACTATCGCCTTCATATCCGCACGCGCAACCGTTACTCGCTTAGTGTCTCCGACGTCACATTTGCCTTTACGATAGCTGCGCCGTGGTACCGCTCGACGCTCGCGAAGATTATATATCTCATTATTCTGCTGATTGTCATCGGCTTGACCATTAAGCTGATACGCAATATGTCGGACAAAGCGTCACGAAAAATTGCCCGCCAGAAGGAACGGGAGATGGAGGATATGCGTAAGAAGGCCCGTGAGGAAACTCTGCGAAAGGATTACGAAATCGCCGCCCTGAAAAGTCAGCAGCTCGAACATGACATCAAGCATAAATCGGAGGAGCTGTCAAACATCACCATGAATGTGGTGCGCAAAAACGAGCTGCTTCTCGACATCGCCTCGATGGTTACCAAAATTCAGGAACACCCCGACCTGAAGGAGCGCCGCTCGCCCGAGGTGACTCGACAATTCAATAAGATTCAGAGCGTTATCCACGACAATATCAGCCACGATGACGACTGGAAGGACTTTACCTCCAACTTCGACCAGGCCTACGACAACTACACACAGAAACTGCGCAACCTGCATCCCGACCTCTCGGAGGGAGACTTGCGTATGTGCTGTTACCTGCGTATGGGCCTGTCATCAAAGGAGATAGCACCATTGCTCAACATCTCCTACCGCTCGGTGGAGATGTCGCGATACCGCCTCCGCAAAAAGATGAACCTCACCCGTGAAATCAACCTCACCGACTACCTCCAGCGCCTCTAATCCCCTTTACGGCAATAAATACCCCCTCCTCGTCGATACATACCCTCCCTATAGAGCAAAAGCCGGGGCCGCGCTTAGCGGTTCCGGCTTTTGCGTTTTTTTAGTGCCCCCGTGCTTTGCACGGGGGGTGAGTTGTTACCCCTTCGCGGCGGCCAGGACTGCCTCCGAGAGGGTGGGATGGGCATGCACCGTGTCGGCAATCTCGGCCACGGTGAGGTGCTGTGACATCGCCAGGGCAATCTCCGTGATGAGGTCGGCGGCGTGCGGGCCCATTATATGGCAACCTAAGATGCGCCCCTCGTCGGGTGCGCCGGTGGCGACAATCATTTTGACCATGCCGTCGGTCTCGTTCATAGCCAAGGCTTTGCCATTGGAGCGGAAAGTGGTTTTCACCACACGGAATTCCCGGTCGGTTTCGGCGCACTGCTCCTCGGTAAGTCCCACCATGGCGCATTCGGGCATCGTGAAGACGGCCGAAGGTATCACGTCGGTGTTAATCTCGTGGGCCATAGCTATTTCTGCCTGAGCCGAAGCGGCGTGTGCCAGCATACAACGGCCGTTGCAGTCGCCGATAGCGTAGACCCCTTCGACCGAGGTCTGCATGGTATCGTCGACCTCGATGCCCCGTCGGCCAACACGGATTCCGGCCTCTTCGGTGCCCTCGGGAACGACGGCACGGCGACCTACAGCCATCAGCACCATTGCAGCACTGACGCTCTTCTCCTTCCCTTTGGTTTCGAAGGTGACGGCGCGTTCGCCATCAGCGTCGGCAGTAACTCCGGTTACCGACGAACCGACAAAGAACTCCACACCACGCTGTTTCATGGCAGAACGCAAGCGTTTGGCTATGTCACGGTCGAATGGCGGCAGTATCTCCTTGCAATATTCCACAACAGTGACCTTCGTCCCAAACGATGAGAATATCGAAGCGAATTCCATGCCGATGACGCCTCCGCCAATCACAATCAGCGATTCGGGCAGCCGGTCGAGGTCGAGCATGGCGTCGGAGTTTACGCACAGTTCGGCCCCCGGAATCGGTAGCGTAGCCGGGCGTGACCCGGTGGCTATCACCACTTTAGGGGCGGTGTACAGTTCTCCGTTTACCTCGATTTCACGGGCTGAGCGGAAACGCGCTTCGCCCTTTACCCGGGTGCAACCGTCGGTGAGCATCCCAATCCCTTCGCGCAGCTGTGCCAAAATCGCCTCTTTGCGGCGGAGCATTGTGGCGAGGTTTACTGTGAATGTATCGGCTTGCAGCTCAATGCCGTACGTAGCGGCCGAGCGCACGTCGGCGGCAACTTGAGCCGAACGGCACAGCGCTTTGGTGGGGATGCAGCCGCGGTTCAGGCAGGTGCCTCCCAACTCGTCTTTCTCGACAAGCAGACACTCGAGGCCCTCCTTCGTGGCGATGGCCGCGGCTTCATAGCCGCCGGGCCCGGCGCCTATTATGATAATATCGAAATTGTTCATAACCAATGCGTTACTGAGCTGCGAGTTCGTCGTATGTCAGAATGGGATGCAGGGCGGCTTCGGTATCGTCGGGGTGAGTTATCGGTGTGTTGTGCGGGGCGTTGATAACCACATCGGGGGTCTCGCGCGCCTCGCGGGCGATGTCGTGCATCACGCCGATAAAGTCGTCGAGCGTCTCAAGACTCTCGCTCTCGGTGGGCTCTATCATCAGCGACTCGTGGAAGAGTAGCGGGAAGTAGATGGTCGGGGCGTGATAGCCATGGTCGAGAAGGCGTTTGGCCACATTGAGGGTAGTGACGCCGGTCGACTTGTCGCGCAGACCGTCGAACACGAACTCGTGCTTGCACACTGTTTCAATCGGGAGCAGGTAGTCGTCCTTAAGCATCTCCTTGATATAGTTGGCGTTAAGTGTGGCGAGCGGGCCGACCTGCATCAACCCGTCAGAGCCGAGCGACAGTATGTAGCTGAGGGCGCGGAGCTGAACGGCGAAGTTGCCGAGGGTAGCGGAAATCGAGCCGAGTGCCTCCGGACCGTATTCGATGGCGAAACGGTTCTCCTCGGCGACGGGCTGATCGTCGCTGTTGACATGGCGGCGCACTACACGCGGCGTGGGCAGGAATTCCTCGAGCCCTTCGCGCACACCCACCGGGCCGGAACCGGGACCGCCGCCGCCGTGAGGTGTCGAGAAGGTCTTGTGGAGGTTGATATGCATCACATCGAAACCCATGTCGCCGGGACGCGCCACGCCCAACATCGGATTGAGGTTGGCGCCGTCGTAGTACATCAGGGCGCCGGCCTCGTGCACCATATGGGCTATCTCCGGGATGTTTTTCTCGAAGATACCCAAGGTGTTGGGGTTGGTCATCATCATGGCGGCCACGGTGTCGTCGAGCAGCGGGCGCAGGTCATCGACATCGACAGTGCCGTCGGGACGGCTCTTTACCTCCACGATTTCGAGGCCGGCGACGGCTGCCGACGCCGGGTTGGTACCGTGGGCCGAGTCGGGCACAATCACCTTGCGGCGCTTTGTGTCACCGCGGCTCTCGTGGTAGCGGCGAATCACCATCAGGCCGGTGAGCTCGCCGTGAGCGCCGGCGAAGGGGTTGAGCGTAAATTCGCTCATGCCGCCGATTTCGCTAAGCAACTGCTGGAGAGTCCAGTAAGCCTTCAGGGCGCCCTGCACTGCCGAAGCCGGCGCGAACGGATGGAGTCCGGCAAAAGCGCGGTGCGAGGCGATCTCCTCGTTGAGTTTCGGATTATACTTCATAGTGCACGACCCCAGCGGATAGAAGCCGGTGTCGACACCGAAGTTATTGGTTGACATGTTGTTATAGTGGCGCACCACGGTGAGTTCGTCGCATTCGGGCAGGTCGGGCGCGCCGGTGCGCATCACCGCGGCCGGCATATCATTCAGGGCGCCGGCATTGTCGAGCCCGTTGGCCGGAAGAGCGTAACCCTTGCGGCCCTTGTGCGAGAGCTCGAATACCAGATTGCCGTAAAGTTCTTTATTCATTTCTGTGTCAATCGGTTAAGGGTTAATTGCATTTTCGGGCGACGGCAGCAAGACGGTCGATGTCCTCGCGGGTCTGCATCTCTGTGGCTGCCATAAGTATCTCATGCTCATTGAGTTTTACTCCGGCAAGTATGTTCTCCGACTTCATGGCGGCATGTATGAGTGTGTCGACCGGGTAGTCTGTGCGAAGCACGAACTCGTTGAGGAACGGTTTATCGGGATAGCGGAGGCTTGCGCGGCCATCCTCGGTCATCTTTTTGGCCAGGTATTCGGCTGCGGCGTGGCCGTGTTCGGCAATCTCACGCAATCCTTCGGCACCCATAAGGCTCATATATATAGATACATACAGAGTCATGAGCCCCTGGTTGGAGCAGATGTTCGAAGTGGCTTTTTCACGACGGATATGCTGCTCGCGGGCCTGAAGGGTCAGCACGAAACAGCGGCGTCCCTCCGAGTCATGGGTAGCACCGACTACCCGGCCCGGCATCTTGCGCATCAGCGCCTTGGTAGAGCAGATGAAGCCCAGGTAAGGGCCGCCGTAACTCAGTGGTATACCGAGACTTTGGGAATCGCCGCAAGCGATGTCGGCACCCCATTCGCCGGGAGTTTTTAGCACGGCTAAGTCAGCGGCGACGCAAGTCATCACCAACAGCGCCTTGTTGCTGTGAACCAGCTCGCTGAGGCCCGTATAATCCTCCACGATGCCGTAATAGTTGGGCACCGGAACAATCACTGCGGCCACGTCGCTGAACTCCTGGAGCTTGGCTTCCAGGTCTTCGCGCGAGGTGACGCCGTCGGCTTCGGCGATAGTCTCCACCTCGATGCCGTGGTAGTGGGCGTATGTGTCGACCACGCGGCGGTATGCCGGGTTTATGGTCGCCGAGACCAGCACGCGGCGGCGTTTGCGCACCGACGCTACGGCCATCATCATGGCTTCGGCCGTGGCTGTTGCACCGTCGTACATCGACGCATTCGAAATCTCCATGCCGGTCAGGCGACTCATCATCGTCTGATACTCAAAGATATACTGCAATGTGCCCTGCGAAATTTCCGGCTGATAGGGGGTGTATGCCGTCAGGAATTCCGAACGGCCTACCAGATTCAGAGCCGCAGCCGGAGTATAGTGGTCGTAGAAGCCGGCGCCGGCGAAGCAGATCATGCCCTGACGGTTGCGGCGTCCCAGGTCGTCGAAGAAACGGCGCACTTCGGGTTCGCTCATTCTGGCGGGAAGCTTATATGGCTCCTTTAGTTTAAGTTCCTGAGGCACATCTACATAGAGTTGTGAAAGCTCCGTAAGGCCGCAGTCCCCGAGCATCTTTGAAATGTCTTCGGGGGTATGTGGAAACAGTCTGTGCACGCTATTTTATATGCAAAAATTCAACAGTTGTTAATGCACTCTCGGGGCCGGATTTCAATGCTCCTTTGCGCAGAAATCGGCGTAGGCCGCTTCGTCCATCAGCTCTTCGAGCTGTGAAGCGTCTTTGACCTCGACCTTCATGATAAAATTCTTCATGGGGTCGGCGTTGATGAGGCGCGGGTCGTCGGCGAGGGCCTCGTTGACCTCGATAACCTCGAGGTCGACCGGAGCATAGAGGTCGCTGGCGGCCTTGACCGATTCGATGGCGCCGAAGTCCTCGCCCTGCTCGAATTCGTCGTCGGCTTCGGGGAGGTCGACGTAGACTACATTGCCGAGCTGCTTGGCTGCGAATGCCGAGATGCCGACGTAACCCTCGGTATCGTTGATCATGTTGATATATTCGTGAGTTTTGCTGTAATAAATCATTGCTATATAGGCTTTTAAGTTGATATTTTATTGTTTGTAACTTTTCTTGTAGAACTTCTTGGGCACCACTGTGCAGGGGAAGGTCTTGCGGCGGATGCGCACTTTCAGCTGAGTGTCGCGCTTGTTGTAGGGCACGTCGACCATGGCCATCGCAACCGATTTGTCGGAAGATATTGAGTGATAGCCGGTTGTGACGTGGCCCACGACCTGGTCGTTCTCGTTCAGTACCTCATAGCCATGGCGCGGAATGGCGCGGTCGGTCAGTTCCAGGCCCACAATCTTACGCTTGGCACCCTCCTCTTTCTGCCGTATAATCGCTTCACGGCCGATGAGTTCGGGTTTGTCGGTCTTGACGAACATAGTCAGGCCGGCTTCAACCGGGGTGATGTCGTCGGCGAGTTCGTCGCCATAGAGCGGCAGACCTACCTCGAAGCGCAGCGTGTCGCGGCACCCCAGACCGCACGGTTCGCAGCGTCCGGATGCCATCAGTTTGTCCCAAAGCTTGACGGTCATGTCGTGGCTCGAATAGATTTCAAAGCCGTCCTCGCCGGTATAACCTGTGCGTGAGATGATTAGCGGCTCGCCGTCGAGTTCCGTCTCCTTGAAAGTGTAGAATGCGAGGTCGGCGCAACGGATGCCGAGCACCTCTTCGACAACCTTTTCAGCCGCGGGCCCCTGCACTGCCAGTTCGCCGTAATTCTCGGAGAGGAGGTCGATTTCCACATCGAAATTGCGGGCGTTGGCGAGTACCCATTTTTCGTCCTTGTCGATGTTTGCGGCGTTGATAACCAACAGGAAAGAGTCATCGGAGCGCTTGTATACGAGCAGGTCGTCGACCACGCCCCCCTCGGGGTGCAGCATCATGCCGTAAAAGCACTGGCCGACGGGTGCGCCGGTCACATCGTTGGTGAAGATGGCGTTGACGAAGCGTTCGGCTTCGGGGCCGCGCACACCGATTTCACCCATGTGGCTGACGTCGAACACGCCGCAGTCGTTGCGCACGGCGTTGTGTTCCTCGACGATGCCCTTGTACTGTATGGGCATATCGTAGCCGGCAAAGGGGCTCATCAATGCACCAAGGGCTACATGGCGGTCGTGGAGGCATGTTTTCTTAATTTCTTCCATAAGTTTGGGAAATTACCGGTATTATTAAGGTTATTAGATTTTCATTTGAAAGTCCGGCGATAACGTCGGCTGCATTCACGCCGCCCAACGCCGAGGCGATGCCGTCGTGGGTGAGTGGCGCCCCTCGCAGCCGGTCGAGCAGACAGCGGTCAACATCCTGCAAGGTAAAGAAGTCACCTGTAAGGCTTAACGATTCAATCCGTCCGTCGGGCGTGACCGCCACATCAGCGATGAATTCCCCGGCTCCTTCGATGCGGACGGGGCGTTTTGCCCGTGGATGGTGTCCGCCGAAAGTCCATTCGTCGGTGTAATACGGCGCCTCGATGCGACGTATCTCCTCAACATCGGCCTGCGAGAGGGTCATGACGCCGTCGGAGAGGTGTTGGCGCAGATAGCTGCGGAAATCGGCGATTGAAAGTTGCGGGAGGTATTCGCGTATGGTGGTTATGTGGCTGCGCACGGAGCTTACGCCCTTGGCGTGGAGCTTGGCGTCGGAGGGGGTCAGTGCCCGGTCCATCGTGTCGGGGTCGGCGTCATAAAGCATCGTGCCGTGCACTATGGAGCGTCCGGGCAGATGATGAAACGAATTGCCGCTCACCTTCCGTCCGCCGATAAGCACGTCGTTGCGCCCGGAGGCTTCTGCGTCGAGGCCCAGCGAGCGCAACGTGCCGGCCAGACGCCGGCAATATCCGGCGAAAGTGCTTTCAACCTCGGTAGACGATGTAATCAGCGCCGTCATGATATTGTTGCGGTCGGCATACACGGCGCCACCGCCGCTGCGGCGACGGTAGAACTGAATTCCGTTGGTGCGGCAGTAGTCAAGATTTACTTCGGCGTACGGGTCCTGATTGCGCCCGAAAATCACCGTAGGTTCCACTTGCCACATCACGAAATATTCCCCCGTGAAATTGCGCGCAAGGTGCTCCTCCATCGCCAGATAGAAGGGCAGTCTGTGGGGCGTGGCGGCGACTTCCGGGGGTAATTCCGCGTAAATCATGGTTTTGGGTTCGTATGTGATGTGAACAGATTAAATCTGACCCCTCAAAGTTAAATAATAAAATAACATCCGCCAAATTTCGTTGCTGAAATTTGCCGGATGAGACTTAATTATTCGAGATACATTCACGGCATCAAGCATAGAAAAACGAATACTCCAATTATCACA
>CAMEPD010000076.1 GCA_945931475.1 uncultured Muribaculaceae bacterium
GCCGATGCCGACGCCCCAGTAGAATACGTTGCTTACGCTACCGCCGAAGTTGATTGAATACTCGTCGAGGTATCCCTCTTCATTCACGCGGAATCCGGCTGTGCCGGTTGTGGGGCGAATCTGCGGCTGTCCGTCGACCGGATACTGCCACAGGCCGTCGTAAATGCTCGTTTCGTATTCACCCTGCGAGTCTGAACCCACCACCGGCGAAATCATGCCCGAGTTGTAGGCCAGAATGCTCAGCCACGCCGGAGCGTCGTAATCCCGGTTCTGATAGGGGTTGAACGAGCCTTCAAACTTCATGTCGGCCGGGTCAACGCCGTCGGTGAACGTGGTGATGTAGTTCGATAGCGAGGTCTGCATATCCATTCCGGCGCCCTGATAGCTGCGGCGGAAGGAGCCGAGGCGCGAATACGATGCGCCCCATGACACGCTGATGTCAGATGACCCACCTATATTATATGTGCCGACGTAGCCGAAGTTGTTGACGTCGACATGGGTTTGGCTCCGGGTGTTGGGCAGCCCGATTCCGGAGGTTTTGGAGTTCATCATGTTCACATCGAAGGTGAAACCGATGTCACTGCCGCGGTAGATGCCGATACCGGCGGGGTTGTTGTTGAGGGTGGAGAGGTCGCCGCCCAGGGCGGTGAACGCTCCGGCCATCGACATATATCGGGCCGTACCGCGCAACTCGTTCTGCGACAGATTATATGCGTCGATTGCCGACTGAGCCGAAATCAGTGCCGGCACTGATGCCGCGGCTATCAAAAGTATATTACGTGTATTCATAATTTTCAGTGTTAGTGTAGGGTAAGGTTAACGTCCGCGGTGACCTCCGCCGCCTCCGCCGCTGTGGCTGCCGCCGCCGAAACCGCCTCCGCGGCTTCCGCCGAAGCTGCCGCTGCTGCGGCTTCCGCCGAAGCTGCCCGACGATGATGAGCGGCCGCGGTTATAGCTGCCCGACGATGAGCCGGTTGAGGGACGCGACGAACCGGTCGACGGGGTGTAGGTGCCGCGTGATGGGTTGCTCGACGAGCCGGTGTTGTAGCCGGCGCGGCCGCGCTGGTATGTGCCGGTTCCTGAACCCGCAACGGAGCCTGATGTGCTCGGACGGCCGATGGGGGCGCTGTAGCCCGGGCGCGAAGTGGTGCCGGTCGACGGACGGCGTCCGTTGGAGTTGGCTATGCTGCCGCCGTTGTAGTTGTAGCGGTGCGAGTTGCCGAACGAACTGTTGCCCGGACGGTTGGGGCGAGTGGCTCCGGGAGGGTTGTTGTAGTAGCGGGGAGACCAGCCCCATGCATACGACGGTCCCCATCCCCACGACGGCCCCCAGCCCCATGACGGGCCCCAACCCCAGGAGGGACCCCAGTTCCAAGACCATGACGGGCCCCAGCCCCATGACCACGACGGGTAGTAAGGCCAGCCCCACGATGAATAATAGGGCCATCCCCACGATGAGTAGTAGGGCCAGCTCCACGACGAATAGTAGGGCCAACCCCAGCCGGTGTTGACTATCAGGTTGACCGACGAGGAGTTCTCGGTACCGGCATTGTATCCGGCCTGATAGCCCATGTTGTAGTAGTCGGCTGAGTTGCCGTTTATGTCGTAATATGTGGAGCCCTGACTGTCGGCCACGGCCTGGCGGGCGGTTTCCGAATCGTGGAAACGTGCCAGATTGCGCGTGTTCGACATACCGCCGGCTTCCATCTCCTCGAACTGTTCGAGCGAAATGGAGTCGGTAGTCTCCTTTGTGGCGGAGTGGCGGTTGTATTCGTCGACATCGCGTGTGGAGGTGCCGTTAACCGTGTACGAGCCGGCCGGCTGGTAAGCGCCGACGTTGTCCCAGGGCACATACGATGAGCCGTCGTAGTAGTACTGTTGTGAAGTCTGGGGCTGAACCTGCGGTTGATTGGTCTGTTGCTTCCGGGCGGTTTCTTTCTTCTGTTTTGAAGGATCGAAATATATATCATCATCGTAATAGCTCTGAGCCATTACAGCCGACGATCCCAGCAGAACTGTCAATCCCAGGGCCATGAGCCTCGATGGTAAATAATTTCTTTGCATAAGTTTCTCTCCTTAAGTTATATATTCCAATAACAATGGAACAAAAGTTTCTGTTTAAAATTTAATGATTTGACGCAGATTGTACCGATTCGTTTAACCTGAGTGCATTATTTTTGACAAAAATACAAAGAAAATCGACATTCTGCCAATTTTTGCCTGAAAATTCTCGCATCTGCGACAAAGAAGCATATTTCCCGGTGCCGGCTTCGACACCCGAGGGGCTGTCAGAAACATTTCGGTAATCCTTCCAATGCCGGGATGAAAGAAACGGAGATGCGCCGCAATGACACATCTCCGTTAAGTCGGAATTTACTTTAGTCAGAACAGAAGGGGTTATTTGGCGCTGTCGTCGGGCTTCATGTCGTAGGAACCCATGGCCATTGCGAAGCCCCAGTAGATGAATGCCAGTGCGGTGAGGAACGATACCATCAGGGCGTTGGCTGTGAAGCTGGCTTCAAGGAAGAAGAAACCGATAATCAGCAGGAAGATACCGTTGAGCAGGTAGAGCCACCAGTAGCGGCGCTGACGCGACATTACCGAAGATGTGATTGAGGCGATACCCCAGAAGATGAACACGATAGCCAGGAAATAGGGGAACACGATTTCAGAGAGCAACACGCTGCGAACCAGACAGAAACCGACGAACAGGTCGATGACGCCACCGGCAATCCACCAGCCCCAGCCGCGGGGACGTTCGCTGCCTGAGGCCACGCAGAGCTGTACGATACCGACTGCGATGAGCATCCAGCCGAAAATCTGCGATGCGATGGCATATCCTGCTCCCGGCCAGAACCAGTAAGCAAAACCACCGATTACAAATAAGATTCCAAGTACGAGGACCATCCACCAGTATTTGGACTGCCCCCAAAAATTAATTGATAAGGCTTTCATAAATCTATATTTTTGTGAAACTTTTTTTGTATGTTTTTGATTTCTTTTTGGTATTATAACAACCCAATAACGGAAATGGTTAACGGGTATCGAAATTTTTTGTTTTTCTCGGCAGGCAAGTGACGTTTTTTTGTTGTACCTTTGTCAATCCTAAAACGAAAGATACCTTGATTTATCCCGATACATTTGAATATAAGATAGGGTTCCATGCGGTGCGACAGCGCCTGGAGGCGCTGTGCCTGTCGACGCTTGGACGCGCCGAGGTGCCCCGTATGGCTTTCATGACCGATTTCGACACCATAAGGCATTCACTCGATGCCACGGCCGAAATGCTCGCCATAATCGGCGGAGAGAATAATTTCCCCCTGTCCGGAATCCACGATATCACCGGCCCGCTACGCCGTGCGCGGGTGCAGGGCGCCACGGTCTCGGCTGCTGAATTCCACGAAATCCGCCGCACGCTCCGCACCTTAGCTGATATCGAGACCTTTCTGCGCACCTCATTTAACGATGAGGGTGTCACCCCATACCCGGCGTTATGCCGTGAGGGTGACGCGCTGCGTGCCTATCCCGAGGTGACGCGCGCAATCGACCGAGTGCTCGACCCCGCCGGCAATGTGCTCGACAATGCCTCTCCCGAGTTAGGCCGTATACGTGCCGAACTGTCGCGCATCTCGGGTACGGTCAATTCTATTATGCGGCGCGTGATGGCACGTGCCGTTTCCGACGGCTATCTTGAAAGCGACGCTACCCCCTCGGTGCGCGACGGTCGCCTCGTGCTCCCCGTTTCGCCGATGAACAAGCGGCGTATCAACGGTATCGTACACGACGAATCAGCCTCAGGAAAAACCTTTTACATCGAGCCGGCCGAGGTGGTGGAGGTGAATAACCGTGCCCGCGAACTCGAAATCGAGGAGCGACGTGAAGTGATGAGAATCCTTACCGAGCTTACAGCCATGCTCCGCCCCTACGTCGATGAAATAATCAGCGCCTGCGGCGTTATCGGCGTTTTCGATTTTATTCACGCCAAAGCCGTATATGCCTCGGAATCAGGCAGCTGTCTGCCGCATATTTCTGCCGGGTGCGAGTTGGAATGGTATCACGCCGTTCACCCCGTGCTGCAGGAATCGCTGCGTCAGAAGGGCCAGGAGGTGGTGCCCCTCGACATAATGCTCACCCCCGCGAAGCGACTGCTGATAATCTCGGGTCCGAACGCCGGCGGTAAGTCGGTGTGCCTGAAGACCACCGGCATCGTGCAGTACATGATGCAGTGCGGCATGCTCCCTACCGTATACGAAAACTCCCACATGGGCCTTTTCGACGACATCTTCATAGATATAGGCGACGACCAGTCGATTGAGAACGACCTTTCGACCTACAGCTCACACCTGCGCAACATGAAGGAGTTCCTCGGCAACGGACGCCAGACCTCGCTCATCCTTATTGACGAATTCGGCGGTGGTACCGAGCCGCAGATAGGCGGAGCCATCGCCCAGGCTATCCTTCACGAATTCAATAACAAAGGGATGTGGGGCGTAATTACTACCCACTATCAGAATCTCAAGCATTTCGCTGACGAAACCGAAGGGCTTGTCAATGGTTCAATGCTCTACGACCGCCGCGAGATGCGTCCGCTATTTCGCCTGTCGATAGGGTCGCCGGGCAGTTCGTTCGCCCTCGAGATTGCCCGCAAGACCGGGCTGCCTGCCGATGTGCTCGCCGAGGCCGAGGAGATAGTCGGCAGCGATTACGTGAATATGGATCGCTATCTTCTCGACATTGCCCGCGACCGCCGCTACTGGGAGAACAAACGCCAGTCAATCAGGATAAAGGAGAAGAAAATCGATGAAGTGATTTCGCGTTACGAGAACGATGCCGACACTCTGCGTCAGCACCGCCGCGAGATTCTCGCCGAGGCCAAGGAGGAGGCACGCCGCATTCTCGAAACCTCCAATGCCTCGATTGAGAAAGCCATCCGTGAGATACGCGAGTCACAGGCCGACCGGCAGCGCACGCTCGACGCACGCCGTCGGCTCGAACAGGAGAAAACCGAAATCCTAAAGGAGAAAGACCCGTCGAACCGTCTGCTCCGGAAAGCTCCCAAACCCCGGAAACCGGCACCCGCTGTTCCGACGGAACCAGAGCAGCCCATCCGGGTCGGCGACAATGTGATACTCGACTCGCAGGGTACCCCCGGCACCGTCATGGCCATCTCGGGCTCAAATGCCACCGTGGCATTCGGTATGCTTAAGACACAGGTGAATCTCAAGCGCCTGAAACGCACGCTCCGGCAGCCCTCGTCGGGCGCCGGGAAAGCCTCGTCGTTCGTCTCAGAATCGACCGTCAACGCCATGCGCGACAAGCAGTTGGAGTTCAAGAGCGAAATCGATGTGCGGGGTATGCGTGCCGATGAAGCCATCCAGGCCGTCACCTACTTCCTCGACGACGCAGTAGCCTTCTCGCAGAGCCGCGTGCGCATACTCCACGGCACCGGTACAGGCGCTCTCCGTCAGGCCATACGCCAGTACCTCGATTCGGTGCCGTTCGTCGAGACGTACCGCGACGAGGATGTACGCTTCGGAGGCGCCGGAATCACCGTAGTCAACCTTGCCTGACCGACCTCCGCCACATCAGATATATCAGATACATCAGATACATCCGACTCATCAGCAACACCGGCACCACCCCCTCTACTGCAACAGCAGCATCAGCCGGTATACCCCAAATGCTATCACCCACGCTATCAGCGTGTTGTATATGGCCGCAAACGCTCCGTAGCGCCACGAATGCGTTTCCTTCGCTATAGCAACCACCGTGGCGATGCAGGGACAGTACAGTAGAATGAAAATCATGAAGGCCATGGCCGACGCTGCCGTGAAATCGGGGTGTGTCTGCCCGGGGGCGACGTGCGTCAGGCGCTCCGAAAGGGCGGCGTCAGTCGCCTCCTCGGACCCCGTGTAGAGCACTCCGAGGCTCGACACCACTATCTCTTTCGCCGGGATGCCGGCCACCACCGCTACGGTGGCGCGCCACGACATACCTAATGGCTCGAGCGCCGGGTTGACTGTTTTGCCGATAGTCTCGAGGTATGAATCGCGGTCGGGATCCTCCGATGCGCCCCGGGGAAAGTAGTTGAGCGCCCACACGATGACGGAGGCCACTAAGATGATGCCGCCCATCTTCTGCAGGTACTGTTTCCCCTTCCACCACATGTGTCGCATCGAGGTTTTGAGGGTGGGCACACGGTAGGGTGGGAGCTCCATTACGAAGGGCGTCTCGTCCTCCTTGAACCAGAACCGGCGCAGCAGCCGGGCCGTGCCCATCGCCACGAGGACGCCCAACAGATACAGCCCCAGGAATATCCACGCCGCGTGACCCGGAAAGAATGTGCCGATAAGCAGCACGAATATAGGCAGACGTGCCGAACACGACATGAACGGCGTGATGAGCACGGTGATTATCTTCGACGAACGGCTCTCGATGGTGCGGGTGGCCATCACGGCGGGCACATTGCAGCCGAAGCCCATCACCAGGGGGATGAACGACTTGCCGTGCAGCCCGATGCGGTGCATCAGTTTGTCCATGATGAAGGCCGCTCGCGCCATGTAGCCCGAATCCTCCATGAACGATATGAAGAAGAACAGAATCAGAATGTTGGGCAGGAATACAATCACGCCCCCCACACCGCCTATCACGCCATCGGCGATAAGATCCTTTAGAGGGCCTTCGGGCATGTGGTCGTTCACTAAAGAGCTGAGGGCATCTACGCCGCTCTGTATCCAGTCAGCCGGAAACTTACCGATGTAGAAGGTCATCCAGAACACGAACACCATGATGCCCAAGAATATGGGAAAACCGAACAGTCGGCTTGTGACTATCGTATCGATAATCTGCGAACTGTTGTTGCGGCTCTCTTCGCCGGGAGTGAGGGTTTCGGCAAGTGCGCCGGCGATGTAGCCGTATTTCTCATCGGCGATGAGCGATGATACGTCCTCGTGGGGATGCTGTCGTCTCAGCAGCTCTACCTTACGGTCGCGCAGGGCGAGAATCTTGTCGCCGTCGGTGGCATTGCCTACAATCTCGTTGGCCTCCTTGTCCCCTTCGAGCAGTTTTATGGCTATGTAGCGGGCGGCGAAGTGCTGGTCGATTGACTTGTTGGCCTTGATGGCGTCCTTAATAGGCGTGATGGCAGCCTCGACATCCTGGCCAAGAGCTACATGCACATGCCTCACGTCGCTGCAGTGATGCTCGTGTATAGATATAATGAGGTCGAACAGACGCTCCACGCCGCGCCCGGTGCGGCACACGGTCGGCACCATCGGCACACCGATCATGCGGCCCAGCTCGCGGTAGTCGAGTTTCGCCCCGGAGGCCTCCAGTTCATCCCACATATTCAGGGCTATCACCATCGGACGGTCCATGTCGATTAACTCCGAAGTCAGGTAGAGGTTGCGTTCGAGGTTCGACGCGTCGACCACATTAAGTATTATGTCGGGCTCGTTGTCGCGCAGATATTTGCGTACGTAGCGCTCCTCGGGCGAGTACGACGACAACGAGTATGTGCCGGGAAGGTCAACGAAGTTGAATGTATAACCCTTATGGTGCACTACGCCCGTTTTCGAGTCGACAGTCACGCCAGAGTAATTTCCTACATGCTCCTGCGCTCCCGAGGCGATGTTGAACAGCGATGTCTTTCCGCAGTTGGGGTTTCCTATGAGTGCTACATTAATAGTGTGTGAGGCACGGTAGCGGGGCGAATCGGGGTTCTCAATCTCGTGGTCATGGTCATCGGGGTATTTCACAGCATCGGTATGCTCGGCGAGGAATGCTGCGTTAGGCTGTACGGTGTGCTCGGGGTTCATCGGCTCACTTTCTGAAGCCGGCATACCTGTGCTCGGCTCTCTCCGCGCATCAAGAGGTTCCACCTCTATAAGATTGGCCTCGGAGCGACGCAGCGAAACTTCATAACCTAATATACGATATTTCACGGGGTCGCGAAGCGGAGCCGACAGTACAGCCTTGATTTTGTGGCCCTTGACAAATCCCATCTCCATGACACGCTTGCGGAATGCACCGTGCCCGAGAACTTTCACAATAACGGCGGTCTGGCCGCTCTTCAAATCTGATAATTTCATCCGGAGCACTTTTGGAAAATTGCGGTGACAAAGTTCGCTAATTATTCCGAATCATTCCGAATTATAACACTTTTTAACACTGCATCATCCTTAACATTTATTTGTAAACAGCCTCTTACTTTTCTATCTTTCGGGTGTTATCATTTGTAGCTGATTTCGCTACCGCTTTACGGTGTAGGTGTTATAAATTTCATTAAATTCGCAGTTCGATTGTACGAAAAAACTATCTTATGAATATCAACGAGATACACTCTCCTGCCGATTTGAAAAATCTCAGTATCGGCCAACTTTCCGAGGTTGCGGCCCAGTTACGTGAGGCCCTTATTGAAAAACTTGTGGTTCACGGGGGGCATGTCGGTCCGAATCTCGGCGTGGTTGAAGCAACGGTGGCCCTTCATTATGCGTTTGATGCGCCCAAAGACAAACTCGTGTTCGATGTTTCGCATCAGTCGTATGTGCATAAGATGCTCACCGGACGCATTGAAGCCTTCACTGACCCGGCAAAATTCAACGATGTCTCAGGCTACACCGACCCAAAGGAGTCCCCCGAGTACGATCTCTTCTCCATGGGGCATACTTCGTCGTCGATTTCGCTGGCCTGCGGACTCGCCCGGGCGCGAGACCTCAGCGGCGGCAACGAAAATGTGGTGGCTTTCATCGGCGACGCGTCGCTCGGAGGGGGCGAAGCTCTCGAGGGCCTTGACAACGGGGGCACGCTCAGATCAAATTTCATCGTCGTGGTCAACGACAATCAGATGAGCATAGCCGAAAATCATGGCGCTTTATATAAACATCTCACCGAGTTACGCGAATCCGACGGACGAAGCTCAAACAATATTTTCCGCAATTTCGGTTACGATTATATTTACGTAGACCGTGGCAACGACATGGCTGCACTGATTGACGCCTTTCAGTCAGTAAAGGACTCGAAACGTCCGGTAGTGGTGCATATCAATACGCTCAAGGGTAAGGGATTGCCCGTCGCCGTGGAACACAAAGAGGCATTCCATTGGCACGTCCCATTCGACCGCGTAACCGGTCAGGTCTCACGTCCCCAGGGCCCCTCATATTTCTCGCTTTTCGCCGAGCATTTGCTCCGGCTTATGAAGGAGAATCCCCGTGTGTCTCTCCTCACGGCCGGCACACCCTCGGCTATCGGATTCGTGCCTGAACTGCGTGCCGAGGCGGGCGACCGGTTTATCGACGTCGGTATCTGCGAGCAGGACGCCGTGGCCACAGCCGCCGGCATGGCCCGTGGCGGGATGCGCCCCGTATTCGGCGTGATGGCTACCTTTGTACAGCGAGCCTACGACCAGATTAGTCAGGAGGTCGCTATAAATCAGCTCCCCGTGGTGATCGTAACCTTCAACGGCGGAGCGTTCGGCATACCCGATGAGACTCACCTCGGTTGGTTCGACGTGCCCATGATATCCAATATCCCCGGCGTACTGATGCTTGCTCCCACCTCCCCCAAAGAGTTCATCAATATGATTGACTGGGCAATCGGTCAGACGGAAGGCCCCGTGGTGGTACGCTGTCCGACCTTCCCGTTCGACGTGCCCGACGAGCCATGGCCTGCCGACTTCGACCCTGACAAGTACGTGGTTACACACCGTGGAGAGCGTGTAGCCCTTATCGGCGAAGGTGGATTCTATCACCGTGCTGTCGACGCCGCGGCTATTCTGCGCGGCAAAGGGCTGAATCCCACCGTCATAAAGCCCATCATTTTAAGCGGTGTGGATGCCGAAACCCTCGATACCCTACGCGATTACGATCTGGTGATGACCTTCGACGACAGTAGCATCGACGGCTCCATGGGTCAGAAGATTGCGGCATACCTGTCGAAATACCCGGTCCGTGTGGTATGCAAAGGCCTCCCCAAAGAGTTCCTCAACGACTATTCGGCCCCCGAACTGATGAAACAGCTGGGCCTCGAACCTACTCAAATTGCCGATGAAGTATTATCCATCCTCACCCGATAATCCCATCTTCTGATCCTTAATTCCGCAACACTATAATTTAACTTTATTTATAAGTACCTGAGCAACAAAAAGTTGCCCAGGATTTTGCCATGTCAGAATTTTCACTTATC
>CAMEPD010000077.1 GCA_945931475.1 uncultured Muribaculaceae bacterium
CATATAATCAGGATGTTTAGATAGAAAACCATGGCGTAAAATTATTTATTCATCCTTATCACGGTTAACGCGATGCATTACAGAGCGTTGACTACGTCGGCCATAAATTTGCGGCGCTCCTCGAGAGTGCCCGTTGACATGCCCGGACAGTTCATCCATGTGTAGTTGTTGAAGCCGATGGTGTCGAGATACATCATCTTGAAGTATTTGAAATAGTCGTCAAAAACGAAGGTCGGAGCCTCGGAGGTGGTGACCACGAGTGTGCGTTTGATGTCAAGGCCGGGCATGAGTTTGCCGTCGCGCTTCACATAACCGAAGCCCGGAAGCATCACTTTATCGAAGAAACCCTTGAGTATGGCCGGCGGTTCGCCCCACCAGATTGGGAACTGAAAGATTACGCGGTCAGCGTGGCGCAAATCCTCCTGATAGCGCTTTACGAGCGGGTCGCTCGATTCGCCGCGGCTGAAGAGTGCGAGTTCGGCTGTAGTGAAAACGGGGTTGAAGCCGTCGCCATACAGGTCGATTACTTTCACATCTTCTCCTTTAAGGGTCAGCGCTTTGCACATTTCGTTGAGAAGGGCGGCGTTGAACGATTTGCCGTAGGGGTGAGCGTAGATAATAAGTGTCATTTTAGGTAAATTTAAAGGGCGTGACGTCCGGTGACTATGCCGGCGCGGGCCCCGAATGATGTTATTGAGGATTGGGTACTTCGATTGGGCGCCCCATATAATATATGCCGGTGGCATCGGTGCCGTAGCCGCCGTACTGATACTGAAAGGTAGCGGGGGAGGCTCCGGGCACCACATCACCGTCGTAATACACGTTGGCACCATCTGTGGCATACCCATCACCAACTACCTGGAAAGAGCCGGGAACGGCGCCCTGCACCTTGTTGTCGCCGAAATAGACGTTCCATGCATCGCAGGCATACCAGTCGCCAAGCACGCGGAATGTGTTGACTCCGGCTCCGGGTACGGGCTGTCCGTCGAAATAGACATTCCAGGCATCCTCGGCATATCCCCATGAGAGCACACGGAATGTGCTGCATGAAGCGTCTGGCACTACCCTACCTTGGTAATAGACATTCCAGGAGTCGGTGGCGTAGCCGTCTCGCAGGATATGGAAGGTCTGCGGATCGGCGTTCTGGATTATCTGTCCGTCGTAGTACACGCTGCCGGGACCGACGTAATATGGAATGAACTGCGGTTGCTGTGCCGCCAGGCCGATGGCCGTCAGGCAGAATATGGAAAATATCAGTTTGCGCATAATAACTAAGGCTTATTGATATGACAACCGACAGGCGAAAAAGTTTAGGCGCCCGTGACGTTTCAGAGACCTTACACGCCCCCGACACCCTTCCACCCCTCATTTTCGGCTCAGAACGTAACGTGGAGCTGTACACGCACGCCCGACTTGTCGCGACCGGGCACGTTACGGTAATTGAGTCGCCACACGTAGTCGATGCGAAGGCATTTCAGCAGGTTGTCGATACCGGCCGAAATCTCCATGTAGGGTTTTCCATGCATCTCGGTGTAGCGTATCTGTTGGGGGAATTCGGGAAGCCAGCGGGTTTTCACGGGATTATTACGGTCGGATAGCTGTCCCCACCATCCGCGGAAGGCCACGACCTCGCGCAGCTTCAATTTCTTGAGCAGCGGTATGTAGTTGAACAGCGCGCCGTTGGCCCAATAGGTAACGTCCCATGAAGCGAAAGTGTCGCCCATAAATTCCATCGGGGTAAGCAGTGCGTAGCTCTCGGGCTGAATGGTATACGACAGGTTGGCGTTGGGGGTCAGAAGTGCCGGGAAGGGCACCGAGCTCCAAACGTGGCCACCTTTGACGATGAAATCAGCGAAACCGAAGGCCGAGAACCAGAAACGTTTCTGCAGCGACAGCTCCGTCTTGTTGATACAGTAGCGTGCGCCGAACAGACCGCCGGGCATGAACGTATGTTGCAGCACTATTACCGGTGCATCGAGGTTGATTGGTATGCGGTCGGATTTGGTCTGATAGAATTTCTCGCCGGGAGCGAAACGGAGTTTCACATCGAAGCCGGTATTCTGATAGTGTCGGAAACCTCCTCCGTCGGGCAGCCTGAAATCGACGAATTTCGACGCCTCCTGCCGGATGTTCGATACAGAAGCGACAATCGAGAAATTGTTGTTGAGTTCGAGCGTATAGTCGATGCGCGTATCGCGCTTGTAGGTCATCAGGTCGTTCTTCTGACGTTTCAGCGCCAGGAACACGTTGTCGGCGTTGGTGAAGAGGTAATGTTGGCCGAGCTGGTCGACGTCGTATTTCTCCGATACGCGGATTGAATGTATCGGGAACTCGCGCGAATGATAGCGCTTTTCGTTGAAGGAGTATTCAACCTCGGCGCCGTATTTCAGTTTCTTGTCGCCGAAACCGTAAGCCAGGTACATTCGAGAGAACCAATGTTTCGACAGGTTTGCGGTGGTCATGCCGCCGATGCGCATGCGGAACCCCTCGAGCGAATTGCCCGACATCAGGGTGTTCACGGGGCCGAAGTCGAACTTCGACGGATTACCGGTACGTACATACCCTCCTACCAGGATTTTCACCACTTTCTCACAATAATAATATAAGGGGACCGAGCGCAGACGTTTCATCAGCGCATCGATACGTTTTTCGTTTTTCGAGACCTCCATCATGCGGGCTTTGTCCCAATATTCGGTACTCCGCGAATAGGCCTGCGTGTCGGTGAGGGTTGAGCCCAACTTGTCGAAGATTCCTGACTCCGCGGGAGGTTCGAATGAGAAATCGCCGTAAGCCGTAGTGCGTCGCGTAAACAGGCCCTGTGTACCCTTAATCACCGATATTTCCACGTAAAAATCGTCGAGAGTCTTCAGGCGGCTGCCGTCAGGGGCTTTGGAGAACTCCTGAATTATCTGAAGCTGATCTATGAAGTTTAGATTGATCGATGGCGGCACGTTCATGTGCACACGCCTTACGAACATCGTGGAATCCCCCTCCTCTACGTAAAGGCGTCCGGTGAATCCGAACGTTGCCGGATTGCGCGGCGCAAAACTCAGTTCAATCAGGCGCACATCCTCGCCGGGTTGCGATATGGTGTCTGTAAGGTAAAATTTGTAAAAATCGGGTGCAATCTTCGACAGCGGACTCACGAACCGGTTCTGAAGGATATTGATGTCATCATCGTAGAGGTCTATTTCGCGGAACGCATCCTCGAGCAGGGTCTGCATACTCTCGAGGTCGGTAACCTCGTCGATTCCGTGCTGACGGACTGCGCGTATCAGCTCCTTCTCGTCACGAGGATTGCGGCGGTAGACAATCTCCGAAACCTTCTCCTTGACCGAGAGAGGAAGTATCTGGCGGCCTGAAACGTCCGAGGTATCGACATGCTCTTTCAGAAAGGCAAAGTCGCCCTTGGTCGAGTCATTGAGGTGCATATCGTTAAGGCCGAACGACAGGCGCTCGTGTTTTCGGTAGCCGTAATAATCGTTTCTGCGAGGGTCTGTAAGCGGACCGGCCGTGCGTATCTTCTGCATGAAAATTACGGCCGGGTTATTCTTTTTCGAATAATGCTCCTTCTGTTTTTTTACAACAACCTCATCGAGTCCAACGCCGGTGGCATTCAGTGGCACCCGTACCGCCATAACCCCCGGATTTATAGGAAATACCTTCTTCTCATACCCCATTCCCGAGATTTCCACCCGGTTTACGCGATTGTCGTCGATAAAAAGCACAGCCCGGCCTTTCTCGTCGGCGAGGGCGCCGCGCGGAGTGCCTGACACATACATCGCCACATACGGTATCCCCTCGCCGGTCACCGAATCGACAGCCGTTATCTCCACATTGCGGCCGTCCGCGCCGAAGGCTGCCAGAAGGGACGCAATGAAAAATATTGTTGTTCTGATATGACGTAACACTGTTTTTACCTAAATTTGTAGAAAAATTCTGTACCTATGGCAAAGGAAATCGAGAGAAAGTTTCTTGTCGTCGGCGACCGATTCATCGCGATGTCGCAACAGCATGTTGAAATCCGTCAGGGCTACATATCCCGTCGCCCGGAGGGAACCGTAAGGGTGCGCATCTTTGGCGACAAGGCGTTCCTGACGGTGAAAGGAAAGAACCGGGGGGCGGTCCGCAGCGAATGGGAGTACGCTGTTCCCGTGACCGACGCCATGGATATGTTGGCCGAGGTAGCCGATGGCGCGATACTCCGGAAGACGCGGTATTACGTACCGTTCGCTGACCGTACATGGGAGGTCGACGTGTTCCACGGCAGCCACGAGGGGCTCATAACCGCCGAAGTCGAACTACCGTCGGCCGATGCCGAGGTGTCGCTACCGCCGTTTGTCGGCGAGGAGGTAACGGGCGATTCGCGTTACTATAACTCGAATCTCGGTTAAACCTCCTTGCGGACCAGCAGGACGACATTCTCGACGTGCTGCGTATGCGGGAACATATCCACCGGACGCACACGCTCCACACGGTATTTTGCATCAAGCAGAGCAATATCGCGCGCCTGCGTCGACGGGTTACAGCTCACGTACACGATCCGCTGAGGTTCGGCTCGCAGAATCGTGTCGACAACATCCTGATGCATACCGGCGCGGGGCGGGTCGACAATCATCACCTGTGGACGTCCGTGCTCGCTGATGAATTCATCGGTGAGTACATCCTTCATGTCACCGGCATAAAACTCGGTGTTATCCAGCCCGTTAACCGTGGCGTTGATTTTGGCGTCGGCAATGGCCTCAGGCACATATTCGATACCGATTACCCGGCGTACACCACGTGCGATGAAGTTGGCGATGGTGCCGGTGCCGGTATAGAGGTCGTAGACAAGCTCGTCACCTTTCAACGCGGCGAATTCGCGGGCCGTGCGGTAAAGTTCAAGCGCCTGCCGCGAGTTGGTCTGATAGAACGATTTCGGTCCGATGCGGAAGCGAAGACCCTCCATCTCCTCCTCGATATATTCGCGGCCTGAATATAGCTGAACGTCCACTCCTTCCATCGAATCGTTGGCCTTGGTGTTCACAGCGTACATCAATGATGTTATTTCGGGGAATTTCTGCTTCACAGCCTCAAGTATCTGCGCAATTTCGGCCGGGGATTCTTCGCCGAATGACAAGACAATCATCACCTCGCCGGTCGACGCAATGCGTATCATGAGAGTGCGAAGCAGTCCATGCTGCTCGCGCAGGTCGAAGAAGGTCATGCCATGCTCGCGGGCATACTCCTTAATAAAGATGCGGATGCGGTTGCCTAAGTCATCCTGGAGGTAGCACCGGTCGATGTCGAGAACCTTGTCAAACGCTCCGGTGATATGAAACCCGGCACCCGAGCGGTCGTCGGGATTCTCGCCGGCATGAATCTGTTCCCATGTAAGCCAGCGTCGGTTAGAGAAGGTGTACTCCATCTTGTTGCGGTACTCCCAGATATTCTCCGAACCGAGAATCGGTTCGATTTCGGGCAGAGGCACCTTGGCGATGCGGTGCAGGGCGTCGTAGACCTGCTGCTGCTTGGCCTGAAGCTGCAGCGAATATGGCAGATGCTGCCAACGACAACCGCCACAGGTGCCGAAATGGCTGCACCGTGGTTCTACCCTCTGAGGCGAGGGGGTGACCAGTCGCTCGATGCGTCCGTTGGCATACGACGAACGTTTCTTCTCAATCTTTATATCAGCTATATCGCCCGGCGCACCGTATGGCACGAACACCACAAGGTCGTTCCAACGGGCAACAGCGTTGCCCTCGGCGGCGATACCGGTTATCTCTAGTGCTGGTATTACCGGCTTATCTTTGCGTTTCCGCGACATTGTACCTCTTCAGATTCTAAATTGCACTAATTGACAGGCAGCAGCCGCGAGACCGTCTGCCCCGGAGCATCACCCTGTATCGGTTCGGGCAATCGCATCCTATTCAGTGTACAAAGTTAATTATAATATTTGATTATGTTATCGGCCAATAAATGCTTTAATAAATTTTTAACTTCGAGTTGTAGAAAAAATCGCCATTCTTGTAGTATTTTTCAACTAAAAGGCGTAACTTTGCCGAATGCCAAAGCCAATGTCGGCTAACGCATTTCCTATTAAATCAACGGTTGGTGTTAACCGGCCATGGAAAACATCAGGGAGCAGGGCCTTCGGATGCCCTCTGTCCCTCTCTGACCTTCTCGAAATTATTTCACCTAATAAACTAAATAAATCCACCCAGATGTCAAAGAAAATTTACACTTTTGGCAACGGCAAGGCTGAAGGCGACGCTTCGATGCGTAACCTCCTCGGAGGTAAAGGCGCCAACCTCGCCGAAATGAACCTGCTTGGTATGCCCGTTCCTCCGGGATTCACAATCACCACAGAAGTCTGCACCGAATACACTCAGTATGGCCGCGACGAAGTTGTTAAAGATATAAAGAAAGACGTCGAAAAAGCCATAGCTCACGTCGAGGAGCTCACCGGCCGTAAATTCGACGACCCCCAGAACCCCCTGCTCGTGTCGGTTCGCTCGGGCGCCCGCGCCTCGATGCCCGGTATGATGGATACCGTCCTCAACCTCGGTATGAACGACGCCACTGTGCTCGCCCTCGCCGAAAAGAGCGGAAATCCCCGTTTCGCATGGGACAGCTACCGCCGTTTCGTACAGATGTACGGCGACGTAGTGCTCGGCATGAAACCCAAAACCAAAACCGAGATTGACCCCTTCGAAGCCATCATCGACAGCGTCAAGGAAGAAAAAGGCGTAAAATTCGATACCGAGCTTACCGTCGACGACCTCAAGGAACTCGTTAAGCGCTTCAAGGCCGCTGTAAAGGAACACACCGGCAAGGATTTCCCCGAAAGCGCATGGGAACAGCTTTGGGGCGGCATCTGCGCCGTATTTGATTCGTGGATGAACGAACGCGCCATCATCTACCGCCGCATGAACCAGATCCCCGAAGAATGGGGTACCGCCGTAAACGTTCAGGCAATGGTCTACGGCAACATGGGCGACAATTCAGCAACCGGCGTGGCTTTCTCGCGTGACGCCGCCACCGGCGAAAACATTTTCAACGGCGAATACCTCATCAACGCTCAGGGCGAAGACGTGGTAGCCGGTATCCGCACCCCTCAGCAGATTACCATCGAGGGTTCACGCCGCTGGGCCAAGCTGCAGGGCATCTCGGAAGAGGAGCGCAAAGCCAAATACCCCGCTCTCGAGGAGTCAATGCCCGACTGCGCCGCCGAGCTCATCGCCATCGCCCATAAGCTCGAAGACCACTACAAAGATATGCAGGATATGGAGTTCACCATCCAGGACGGCAAACTCTGGATGCTCCAGACCCGTAACGGCAAACGCACCGGCGCCGCAATGGTACGCATCGCCATGGACCTTCTCCGTGCCGGTGAAATCGACGAGAAAACCGTGCTCCTGCGCATGGAGCCCCAGAAACTCGACGAGCTGCTCCACCCCGTATTCGACAAGGCAGCCCTCAAGCGTGCCACTGTCGTAGCCAAAGGCCTCCCCGCATCGCCGGGTGCAGCTGCCGGCCGCATCGTGTTCTTCGCCGATGACGCCGAAGTTTGGGCCGAACGCAAAGAGAAAGTCGTTCTCGTCCGCATCGAGACCTCGCCCGAAGACCTCCGCGGTATGGCCGTGGCTCAGGGTATCCTCACCATGCGCGGCGGTATGACCTCACACGCAGCCGTTGTGGCACGCGGTATGGGTAAATGCTGTGTATCAGGCGCAGGCGACATCAAAGTCGACTACGAAGCCCGCACCGTAGAGATGGCCGGAAACGTCTATAAGGAGGGCGACTGGATTTCGCTCAACGGCTCGACCGGCGACGTTTACGAAGGCCAGGTTCCCACCGTTGAGCCCGAACTTGATGGCGACTTCGGCGCAATCATGAACCTTGCGGCCAAATACACCAAGACACTCGTACGCACCAACGCCGACACCCCGCGTGACGCCCGCCAGGCACGCAAATTCGGCGCTCAGGGCATCGGCCTCTGCCGCACCGAGCACATGTTCTTCGAAGGCGACCGCATCAAGGCCGTTCGCGAGATGATTCTCGCCGGCGATGTTCAGGGACGCCGCCGTGCGCTGGCCAAACTGCTCCCCATGCAGCGCGGTGACTTCGAAGGCATATTCGAAGCGATGGACGGCTTCGGCGTGACAATCCGTCTGCTCGATCCCCCTCTGCACGAATTCGTACCTCATCAGACCGCAACGCAGAAAGAACTCGCCGAAGAGATGGGCATCACACTCGCCGAAGTCAAGGCAAAAGTCGACGCCCTCGAAGAGTTCAACCCCATGCTCGGTCACCGTGGCTGCCGCCTGGGCATCACCTTCCCCGAAATCACCGAAATGCAGACCCGCGCAATCATCGAGGCAGCTCTCGCTGTGAAAGAACGCGGCATCGACGTTCATCCCGAAATCATGATTCCTCTGGTAGGTTCGCTCAAAGAGATACAGAACCAGGCCGATATAATCAACACCACCGCCGCCAAGGTATTCGAGGAGCAGGGCCGTTCACTCCCCTATCTCGTTGGTACAATGATTGAGGTTCCCCGTGCTGCCCTCACCGCCGACAAGATTGCCGAAGTAGCCGAATTCTTCTCGTTCGGTACAAATGACCTTACCCAGATGACCTTCGGTTTCTCGCGTGATGACGCTCCCAAATTCCTCAAGTACTACAAGGAACACGGCATTATCAAGACCGATCCCTTTGAAGTACTCGATCAGGAGGGCGTAGGCCAACTCGTAGAGATGGGCGTCAAGAAGGGCCGTTCGACCCGTCCCGACCTGAAAGTCGGTATCTGTGGCGAGCATGGCGGCGAACCCTCCTCAGTGAAATTCTGCGCCAAGCTCGGCATGAACTACGTCTCCTGCTCCCCTTATCGCGTGCCCATCGCACGCGTCGCATGTGCCCAGGCCAGCTTGGAAGATTGATTAACACATTGAAAATTAGCATTTAACAAAGGCTGCAATGCGTGTCCCAATAGGCAGCATTGCAGCCTTTTTATTATACTACTATGTCAGAAGCTGAAATGAATGCCTATCGGTTCAACTCCGGCAAGGAACCGACCGATGAAATGCTCGCACAGATTATGCGTGAGGCTGCTGCTGATGCAAAAACGCGCCATGAGGAAGCAACAAAAAAATATTTTGATAAGCTTCGCAAGGGAGCTGAAGAACAACAGGCCAAGTGGGCAAATAGAATTAACGAGGTAAAAAATGGCAACACCTGAGCATAAACCTGAGCTGATTATCATAGCCGGACCTAACGGTTCGGGCAAAACTTCTATTACCCAAAAGTTCCTCCATCATGAGTGGGCGGAAGGGACTACGTATATCAATCCCGACCAAGTTGCCAAATATATGTTCGGCGATTGGAACAATGAGGAAGCCGTCTTGAAAGCAGCCAACTACTGCTCTGAACTTCGCGAGACATGTCTTGCCGAGAAGAAAAGTTTCGTTTTTGAAACAGTCTTTTCAGCTCAAGATAAAATTGATTTTGTCCTGCGTGCAAAAGAAGTAGGCTTCTTTATTCGCATTTTTTTCATCTCAACTTCGAATCCGGCAATTAATGCTTCAAGAATTGCCAAACGCGTTATGGAAGGTGGGCACGATGTTCCAATAACAAAGATAATATCGCGCTATAACAAGTCAATTCAAAATTGCAAAACAGTATCCTCAATAATTGACCGTCTTTACGTTTACGATAACTCAATCGATAACGCTGACGCCCGCCCCCTCTTCCGCCTTACCAACGGTGAGATAGCCAAGCAGTACACAAACAAAATTCCTGAATGGGCGCTAATCTTATTGAAAGATGTGCGCAATTCATAAAGGTTATAATTAGGGATATTGATATGCTTGCCGTCATTTTCGGCAAGCACTGCTTAAATGTTGCTACCGTCGAAGTCCTAGCCTCCGACGTAGCCTTTGACTTGAATGTTGTATGTGTTTTTTCCCGTTAAGCGAGAGCAATGGAAGACTCGTTTACATCGCAGAACGCATGATAGATGCATTTCGAATTAATTAACTTTGCCACAAAGTGACGCCCATATAATAGCGGTAGAATAAATGCAGTATCATATTTATTATTATTGCTGTCCGATAAAACTTTTTGAGCGAATGAAAAATTAGCGCTGGCT
>CAMEPD010000078.1 GCA_945931475.1 uncultured Muribaculaceae bacterium
TTTTTATTTAACTTCGCTTGACTTTTTTGGAAAAATATGTTCCGGGAAGGCCCCCCCTATTCCGGTTCATAAATATACCAATAACAGTTCAATCATCGCAATATTTTCATATTTAACCGCGGCCTTCGGACACACTGCATACCGGCGACAGCGGACCCTCACGGGAAAAGATTTAATACGGTCATGAAAATCAGAAAAACAAGGTTACCGGAAATAATCGACATTATTTCCCACCAGACCATCAGATCTCAGGAAGAACTCTCGAAGCAACTCGCCGTCCGGGGGTATATTATCACGCAAGCCACTCTGTCACGCGACCTTAAACTAATCAAAGCCACAAAGATGCCCGACGAGAACGGCGTCTGCCGCTACATGGTGGGCCCTGCAAGCACCATGCGTTCACAGTCAAAAAGCCACTCGCGTCATCCGTCGGCACATTCGGCCGTGCTCTCAGTCGCCATCACCGGCAACCTTGTGGTCGTAAAGACCCGCAACGGCTACGCCTCGGGGCTGGCATACGAAATCGACATGCTCGAATCGCCCCTGATTATCGGCACCATCTCCGGAGCCGACACCGTCTTTGCCGCCGTTGCCGAAGGAGTTACCCACAGCCAGGTATTCGACCTGTTGTCGACCCTCCTCCCCGAATCCGTGATGGACGCAGCCCGCGCCCTGTTCCTCAGCCACGATTAACAGGCTATGACGCCCCAATTACGGGACAAGATACCCTGAATAACGGGACGATATGCCCGGCTCACCGGCCGTGGCATATCGTTCCGGCGTGTTTTATGGCCGCCACAAAAGCCAAAGTGAAAGCCGCAACAAAAACTCACTGCAGAAAGCCGCTCCGAAAGCCGCTCCGGAAGGAAAAAAGGAGCAAATTTGTGGCTGATAGATTTGTGTAATTCGCGTAATTTTACTACCTTTGTATCGATTTAGGCGAGCCGCGACGGCAACCCTGAACCGCCAGGCATCCCTCGCGCTGCCCCCTGATTATCAATAGATAACACTAACTATGACAGATAATAATTTCGACTCAGAAGAATTAAAACGCGAAGAAGAATATTCAGCCAGTAACATCCAGGTACTCGAAGGCCTCGAGGCCGTGCGCAAGCGCCCGGCAATGTACATCGGCGACATTTCGGCCAAAGGCCTCCATCACCTTGTTTACGAGGTCGTCGACAACTCAATCGACGAGGCGCTCGCCGGTTTCTGCACTCACATCGAGGTAACCATCAACGAGGATAACTCAATCACGGTGGTCGACAACGGCCGCGGCATCCCGGTTGACATGCACGCCAAGGAGCACAAAAGCGCCCTTGAGGTAGTGCTGACCGTGCTCCATGCCGGCGGTAAGTTCGACAAGGGTTCCTACAAGGTTTCGGGCGGTCTGCACGGCGTGGGCGTAAGTTGCGTCAACGCCCTGTCGACCCATCTGCGCGCCGAAGTGCGCCGCGGCGGCAAAATCTATATGCAGGAATACTCCTGCGGCAAGCCCGTCACCGAGCTGCAGATAATCGGCGAGACCGACTCGCACGGCACCTCGATAACCTTCCACCCCGACGGCTCGATATTCACCGTTACGGTCTACGACTACGACACACTGGCCAACCGCCTGCGCGACCTGGCGTTCCTCAACGCCGGTATCACGCTTACCCTCACTGATATGCGCCAGCGCAACGCCGAGGGTAACCCACGCCGCGAAGTCTTCTACTCGAAGACCGGCCTCGAGGAGTTCGTGAAGTACATCGACTCGAACAAGGAATCGCTCATCAACGACGTCATCCATCTGAATACCGAGCGTCAGGGCGTGCCCGTGGAGGTGGCCCTCACCTACAACACCACATTCAACGAAAACGTCTACTCATTTGTCAACAACATCAACACCATAGAGGGCGGTACACATCTCACCGGCTTCCGCCGCGGACTCACCACTACCCTCAAGAAATACGCCGAAGACAACCGCCTGCTCGAGAAAGCCAAGGTGGAAATCTCGTCTGACGACTTCCGTGAGGGCCTCACCGCCGTTATCTCGGTGAAAGTGATGGAACCACAGTTCGAGGGTCAGACCAAGACCAAACTCGGCAACTCCGAGGTAACCGGCGCCGTATCGGCAGCTGTGTCTGAGGCGCTCCGCAACTACCTGGAGGAGCACCCCAAGGAGGCCAAGACCATCGTCGAGAAAGTGGTACTGGCAGCCCAGGCCCGTCAGGCCGCTTACAACGCCCGCGTGAAAGTGCAGCGTAAATCGCCCCTGTGCGGCGGCGGCCTCCCCGGCAAACTCGCCGACTGCTCAAGCCGCACGGCCGAGGAGTGCGAGCTCTTCCTTGTCGAGGGTGACTCGGCCGGCGGCACAGCCAAATCGGGCCGCGACCGCCGATTCCAGGCTATCCTGCCGCTGCGTGGCAAGGTGCTCAACGTCGAGAAGGCCATGGACCACAAAGTGTTTGACTCCGAGCAGATTACCAACATATTCCGCGCGCTGCGCGTGACTATCGGCACCGAGAACGACCCCAAGGAGGCCAACCTGTCGCGTCTGGCTTACCACAAGGTAATCATCATGACCGATGCCGATGTCGACGGCGCCCACATCGCCACTCTGCTGATGACTCTCTTCTTCCGCCGAATGCGCCCCATCATCGAACAGGGCTACCTCTACCTGGCCACCCCGCCGCTGTACAAGTGCTCGCGCGGCAAGGTCGAGGAGTACTGCTGGACCGACCAGCAGCGCCAGGCCTTCGTCGACAAGTACGGCCCCCAGACAAAGGTGCAGCGCTACAAAGGTCTCGGCGAGATGAGCGACACCGAGCTGCGTGACACCACCATGTCGCCCGAACACCGCCTTCTCAAGCAGGTTCATATCAGCGACGCCGCCGAAGCCGACCGCATCTTCTCGATGCTCATGGGCGAGGACGTAGGCCCGCGCCGCGACTTCATCGAAGCCAACGCCAACTACGCCAACATCGACGCCTGACAAGGCTCACCATACACGCAAGGCCCGCTGCCGCTCAGGCACACGAGGCCTTGCGTTAACATTATCACCTTCACGGTTGTTATTAATAAAGATAGCGCCCGACCGGGTCCGGATTACCCACGGCACCCCGGACACCGCCGTGACATCATCACCATTACAAGCCTCAGACGCGAGGCTCCACTAACCACTAAAAACCTTACCACCGTGGCACGTTCAGCATCAAATAAAGCAGCCTCAGCACTCCGCGAAAAAGTGGAGCAGTTCCTGTCGCAGCAAAAAAACAACTCATTCAATTACAGACAGGTAGCCCACGCCGTTGGAGCCACCGGCAACTCCCGGCAGAAACAGGTAGCCATGCTGCTGGCCGAAATGGCCTTCGACGGTGAGATAATCGAAGTCGCTCCCGGCTCGTTCAAGACCCCGCAGCGCACCAACGTGGCCACCGGCACATTCGTGCGCCGCTCCAACGGCAAAAACTCCGTCATCACCGACGAGGACAGCGAATCGATATTCGTGGCCGAACGCAACTCCATGCACGCCCTCAACGGCGACCGCGTGCGCGTCAACATCGCCGCCTCGCGTCCGGGACGTGAATCGGAGGCCGAAGTGGTGGAAATCATCGAACAGAAACCGCAGACCTTCATCGGCACCCTCCAGGTCGACAAAACCGTATCGTTCCTTAAGACCGACTCCAAGTACCTCGGCTTCGACATAATCATTCCCAAGGCCAAGCTCAAGGGGGGTCAGACCGGCGACAAAGCCGTAGTGCGCATCACCGACTGGCCCGAAGACGCCAAAAATCCTCGCGGCGAGGTAATCGACATACTGGGCCGTGCCGGTGAGAACAACGCCGAAATCAACGCCATCATGGCCGAATTCGGTCTCCCCTACAAATACCCGCAGAACGTCGAGAAAGCCGCCGACAAAATCGAGGCCGGAATCACCCCCGAGGAGATTGCCAAGCGCGAAGACTTCCGCGACGTCACCACCTTCACCATCGACCCCAAGGACGCCAAGGACTTCGACGACGCTCTGTCGATTCGCAAGCTACCCAACGGCAACTGGGAGGTAGGCGTGCATATCGCCGACGTAACCCACTATGTCACACCGGGTTCAATCATCGACAAGGAGGCAAAGGAACGCGCCACATCGGTCTATCTCGTAGACCGCGTGGTACCCATGCTCCCCGAGCACCTCTGCAACGGTATCTGCTCGCTGCGCCCCGACGAGGAGAAACTCGCCTTCTCGTGCATCTTCGAGATGAACGACAACGCCGAAGTGCTGAAATCGCGCATCGCCCGCACCGTCATCAAGTCCAACCGCCGGTTCGCATACGAGGACGCTCAGGAGATTATCGAGACCGGCAAGGGGGACCTCGCTCCCGAAATCCTCACCCTCGACCGCCTTGCGAAACTGCTGCGCGGCCGCCGCTTCGAAAACGGTTCGGTCGACTTCGAACGCGACGAGGTGAAATTCGACCTCGACGAAAAGGGTCATCCCGTGGGTGTATTTTTCAAGGAGTCGAAGGACGCCAACAAGCTCATCGAGGAGTTCATGCTGCTGGCCAACCGCACTGTGGCTCAGGCAATCGGCAAACCCGCATCGCATAAAAAGCCCAAAGCGTTCGTTTACCGCATCCACGATATGCCCGACCCGTCGCGCCTGCAGGACCTGGCCTCCATCGCCGCCGCCTTCGGATACAAGATCAAGACATCCGGCTCGGCCGACACGGTCAACCGCTCCATCAACAAGATGATGCAGGATATCAAGGGCAAAGGCGAGGAGAACTACCTCTCCGTACTGGCCATCCGTACCATGGCCAAGGCCATTTACACCACACAGAATATCGGTCACTACGGTCTCGGTTTCGACTACTACACCCACTTCACCTCCCCCATCCGCCGCTACCCCGACATGATGGTTCACCGACTGCTCGAACGCTATATGCACGGAGGCCGTTCGGTCGATGTAAACAAGCTCGAGGAGGAGTGCAAACACTCGTCAGACATGGAGCAGCTCGCCGCCAACGCCGAACGCGCATCCATCAAGTACAAACAGGTCGAGTATATGGCCGACCATATATCCGAGGAGTACGACGGCATCATTTCGGGCGTCACCGAATGGGGTATCTATGTGGAACTTAACGAGAACAAGTGCGAGGGGCTCGTGCCGATGCGCGACCTGGCCGACGACTATTACGACTTCGACGAGAAAAACCACCTCATCCGCGGTCGCCGCCGCGGGAATGTCTACCGGCTCGGCGACCCCGTGCGCGTGCGTGTAGCCAACGCCAACCTCGAGCGCAAACAGCTTGACTTCCTGCTCGTTGACTCGCTCAACCGCCTTCATGGCGAAGACGAGTTAGGCTCGACACAGACTGTGGCTCAGGCACTTGCCAACACGGCAGCCAAAAACTCGGCCCGTGATGCCGGCCACCGCAAGCCCCGCTCGCAAAAGGGCGCACCCAAGTCGAAGGAGGAGAAGGAGGCACGCCGTCAGCGCCGCGAAGCCACAGCCAAGGCCCGCGCCGCCAAAGGCAAAGCCCGTCCACATACCGAAAAACGCCAGCGCCGCAGATGAACGGCCTCCGGGGTTCGGAAATCCATGTATTAACAATCTGTAAACCAATCAAATAGCATAATGTCTCTGAAATGTGGAATCGTCGGACTGCCGAATGTCGGCAAGTCCACCCTTTTCAACTGTCTGTCGAATGCCAAGGCGCAGTCGGCCAACTTCCCCTTCTGCACCATCGAGCCTAACGTGGGCGTCATCACTGTACCCGACGACCGCCTGAACAAGCTCGTGGAGATGTGCAACCCTAAATCGGTGGTGCCCGCGACGGTCGAAATCGTCGATATCGCCGGCCTGGTGAAGGGCGCCAGCAAAGGTGAAGGCCTCGGCAACAAATTCCTCGCCAACATCCGCGAGTGCGACGCCATCCTGCACGTACTCCGCTGCTTCGACGACGACAATATCACCCATGTCGACGGCTCAATCGACCCGGTTCGTGACAAGGAAATCATTGATTACGAGCTTCTTCTGAAAGATATGGAGACCATCGACTCGCGCATCGCCAAGACACAGAAACAGGCGCAGACCGGTGGCGACAAGGTGGCCAAAGCCCAGCTCGAGGTGTACCTTAAGTTCAAGGAGGCACTCGACCAGGGGAAGCCGGCCCGCTCCGTAGTGCTCGACACGCCCGACGAAAAGAAGATTGCGCGAGAGCTTTTCCTGCTGACTGCCAAGCCCGTACTTTACGTTTGCAACGTCGACGATGCGTCGGCCGTCAACGGCAACCGGTATGTTGAAGCCGTTCGCGAGGCCATCAAGGATGAGAACGCGTCGCTGATGATTGTGGCCGCCCAGACCGAGAGCGAAATCGCCGAACTCGACACCTGGGAGGAACGTCAGGAGTTCCTGCAGGAAATCGGTCTCGAGGAATCGGGCGTTTCGCGACTGATCCGCGCGGCTTACAGCCTGCTGAACCTCAAGACGTTCTTCACCGCGGGAGCCGACGAGTGCCGCGCATGGACCTTCATCGACGGCTATAAAGCCCCGCAGTGTGCCGGCATCATCCACACCGACTTCGAAAAAGGGTTCATCCGTGCCGAGGTCATCAAATATGACGATTACATTACCCTCGGGGGCGAGTCGCAGGTGCGCGACGCCGGGCGTCTCGGAGTCGAAGGCAAAGATTACATAGTTCAGGACGGCGACATCATGCACTTCCGCTTTAACGTCTGATTCGTTTCAAACGGATTTGGCTTATGGATAAATATGTAGGCTGAATGGTGCGCGAAATTTAGAACGCGAAAAAAATATAACCAACTGATCAAGAGCCTGAAAGGTTCCTTGTGCGTAGCACGCAACCAGTTTGGTGTTTACTGTCTGACAGAGAGTCTGTAAGACTCCTTGTGTGTAGCCGGGGGTTGAGTGAACGTAGTGAGCGATACCCCCCGGCTTATTCGTCAAGTATAATGGAGTCTGTAAGACTCGGCGTTACCGGTGGACGAAGTCCCCGGCCTTACAATCCCTCATAACATTTATTTCCCCATTCCGGAAAATTTGTTGCACGACGAGGATAAACCGGGGAATGCGTCCCCGGAAACAAGGAGTCTTACAGACTCTCAAAGAGGGGGAGGTGTCAAAACCGGGGGTATCGCTCTCTACGTTCGCTCAACCCCCGGCTACTCGAAGGGAGTCTTTCAGACTCTCACTCGAAGGGATGTCAAAATTCTGTAATATAGCCGATCGCCTGGTAGGCCGCGGCATGCCGCGACCGTACAATTCACACCCTCTTAATTTTGACACACATCCTCGGGTTGAATAACAAATGGCGCCTCAATCATCGTGGTGATGTTTGTGGTGCTTATGGTGCTTGTCGTTTCTATGTTTTTTCCCTTTCTTGTAATGTTTGTACGCCTTTCGGTCGTGGCGATACCGCTTCTCGTACATTTCCTCGTAATCGTCATCGTCGTAATAGTAATAATACTGCGCCGGAACGCCCACCACAGGTCCACCCGGGAACATTACGCCTACCGAAGGAGTAGCCCGGCGAATAGCCTTGCGATAGCGCTTCACCGCCTTTTTATACTGTTTGGGCGTCACCACCGGACGATATTCCACACCGGGCCGCAGAGGCACATAGGTCCGGGGAGGTGGAGGCGCCACAACTACCGGAAACAGCGGTTGCGCGTTGGTGACATTGAAGTTGAAACCGTCGGTACCTGCATTTACCGAAAGAAAGCGTATGGTTTGGTCATACATAACACTCCCGACAATTCATTAGCATACAGACCGTACTCGACCTTTTCATCGTGATTCGTATCTTTGACTATCGTATATGCCGCCATTTTACATAGTGCCACCGGATAATAATTCAAAGCCGCTTTTTCGGTTTTCATCCGAAATAAGCCGCCTTGTAAATCATTCCGAGAAGTAATCTGCCCCTTATTACCCACACTTCCCTGATAAAGAGTCTGAAAGACTCGCATCCGCCCGAAACCGACCGATTTTGGACGGATACCTTTTTCATAATACCTGATAGCCTCATCTATATTCCTTTCAGGTAATACTGGCCGCATTGCTCATGTAAATAAAGGATACCAATCTGAGAAGTATGATGTGATTGATATGATTGGTTTATGATTACAAAGAGTCTATTTCGCGGAGCCATGCTGCCGAGGAGGCATCAGAGGGCATCCGCCAGTCGCCGCGGGGCGAAAGGCATACTGACCCTACTTTCGGCCCGTCGGGCATGCACGAGCGCTTGAACTGCTGGGCAAAGAAGCGGCGGAAGAAGGTGCGCATCCACTTTTTGATCACCTCGGGTGTGAAGTCGTCCTTGAAGGCCATGCACGCCAGCCGGTAGATGCGGCGCGCCGTAAACCCATGACGCAGAAATTGATACAGGAAGAAATCATGCAGTTCGTAGGGGCCCACGAGGTCCTCGGTTTTCTGTGCGATATCACCTTTTGCATCGGCGGGGAGCAGTTCGGGCGATATGGGTGTGTCGATTATGTCGACAAGAGCCTCGGTGACGTCGGTGTTTTCGGCACGGAATGCAAACCAGCGCACGAGGTAGCGCACCAGAGTTTTGGGCACCGAAGCGTTGACGGCGTACATCGACATATGGTCGCCGTTGTAGGTGCACCATCCGAGCGCCAGCTCCGAGAGGTCGCCCGTGCCGATTACCATGCCGTTGACCTGATTGGCGAGGTCCATCAGCAGCATAGTGCGTTCGCGTGCCTGCGAATTTTCGTATGTGACATCGTGGTTTTCAGGGTCGTGCCCGATGTCGGCAAAGTGCTGCATCACAGCCGGACCGATATTGATTTCGCGCTGCGAGATACCTAAGCCGGTCATGAGTTTCACGGCGTTTCCGTGGGTGCGCCCGGTGGTACCGAAGCCGGGCATTGTCACGCCGAGAATCCCTTTGCGGTCAAGGCCCATGCGGTCGAATGCCTTGCAGGCCACCAACAGGGCGAGCGTCGAGTCGAGGCCTCCGGAGATGCCTATCACCACATTGCGGCAATGCGTGGCGTCGAGACGCCGGGCGAGACCTGCCACCTGGATATTGATGATTTCGTCGGCGCGGAGGTCGATTTCGTCGTCGGTGGGTGGCACGAATGGATATTTGTTGATTTTGCGTATCAGTTCGGGGCCTTTGTGTTCCCCCTTGGCCTTCTCCTTGAGCTCGTTGAATTTCTCCTCGAGTTCGCTGTTGTCCATGCCGAGCAGCTCCTGGAGCTGCACCTGCGTGTCTGATTCGATGTTGAATTTCTGCTGGGTATGGTTAGCGCCGCACTCGGCAAAGGTGCCCATCTGCAGGCGGTCGCGTCCGAGCGCCTCGATGTCAAGGTCCTGGATGACGTATTGCGAGCCGTTCTGCCAGCGCTTGTTCTGCACGAGGATTCTGCCGTTCTCGGCGATGATGGCCTTTCCGTCGAACACCAGGTCGGTCGACGATTCGCCGAAGCCGGCCGATGCGTAGACGTAGCCGCAGATGCAGCGCGCCGACTGTTGGGCGATAAGGCTCTCGAGATATGCGCGCTTACCTATCAGGTCGGGTGATGCCGACAGGTTGCAGATCACTGTGGCGCCGGCCATTGCGGCGTGGCACGACGGCGGAACGGGTACCCACAGATCCTCGCAGATGTCGAAGCCCACGAGCACTCCGTGGATGTTGAAGAGGTTGTTGGCCGCCGGAGCCTGTATGTCGGAGAGATTTGTGTCGGGGCGGCGTGCCGGCGTGAACATACGCCGCTCATAAAATTCATTATAATTGGGAATATACGTTTTGGCCACGCAGCACTTCTCCTGCCCCTTGTGAATGGCTACGGCGCAGTTGAAGAGCTGCATATTGCTCATCACCGGCACGCCCACCACCAGGGTGACGTCGAGCTGCTCGGTCTGCCGGGCCAGCGAGTGCACGGCGTCGGAGCAGGCCTCGAGAAGCGAAGTATTGTGGAAAAGGTCGCCACAGGTGTAACCCGAAATGCACAGCTCGGGGAAGACGGCCAGTTCCACGCCGTACTCGTCGAGCTCGCGGGCCATTTCCGCGATAGCGCCGGCATTTGCCATGGGGTCGGCAACTGTAACGGGGGGCACGCATGCCGCAACCCTGAAAAAACCATCCTTCATATATAAAAT
>CAMEPD010000079.1 GCA_945931475.1 uncultured Muribaculaceae bacterium
ATGGAATCGGTCCTTTCTTTATATTGCCTCCTAAAGTTTAGCGGACAGTAATAATTAAAAATTTTCTACATTCATATAATATTATGTCAACATTGTTGTCCACTAAGAGATAAAAACAACACTGTAACTCAAATAGTTACGCTTTATTATTACCGCTTGTTTTTACGTGTATATGATTTGGATATGACCGCTTGCCCGACTATCAGAGCAAAAAGGTGGGACCGGCAACCGAATTATCTACAAAATAGGGGTAAGAGAACGGCGCGGTGGGGGAGAGGTGAAAGTTTTTATGGCGTTTATTGGGAAAATATGTATATTCGCACGAGTTTATTCAGAAAATCACAACCTATCTAAGCCTGCGAACCACTCCTCACGAGACCTGCGAACCACTCCTCACGAGGATTAAGACCTGTTCCGCCCGAAGGGGCGAACCGACTAACTTTAGGCTATCTTTTATCCGATTATACCTGAAAGCACTATTCAGGGATTATACCTTCGCGGTAGTCCTGATGAAATTCCTATATATAAATGTGTAATGCGAGGTGATGCTTGCCGGCGTGGGCGCCGGGAAGGATTGCTGTATTCGGTGTTCAAATGTTACTAAATGTTAAAATAGCAAATGCGATTGGGTATTTCGTTACCCCGAACTTTGTAAATAAACAAATAGAAAGAATGGATAGCGCTGTAGCAACCGGCCGGTTGAAGCCCTGCGGGGATTCCGCGGTTGCCGAATCTTGCGATTTTCATCCCTTTGAGCCATGAAAGACAAACCTACAAACATCAGACATCAATTATTCACACAGCTTTATGACAGGTATTGCGGGCGTGTGTATAACTATGTGATGATGATTTCGCACGGAAATGCCTATCTGGCCGTGGAGGTGACTCAGACCACTTTCCTGAAGGTGTGGGAGAATCTCGATATGCTGTCCGATTACGAGCATCTGCGGACCTATATGCTCCACACTGCGCGTAACATATTCCTGAATCTGTGAACCGGGGTTTTCCTGTTCCGGGGCGTTGTGAATATTTTGGTAATTTTGTAACTTTGTGACGCCTTTGTGGCTCACTATCGTTACGGAACGTTAACATTTATTTTTAAACAGCCTCTGAAGTATGACCGAAGCTGAACGTTTATCCTTTCTGAAATGGCTTAAAGGAATACCTTACGAAATAAAATTCTGGCAGAGCTATTACCATCATAAACCGAGCCTTCGGAAGCTCTATTCGTGGAGCGATTACGGCAATAGTTGCCGGCTCGACAATTTCGATGTGCAGGGTTTCCTGTCGACGGCCGGTGCGTCGCCGCTGATGATTGATGTGGGGTGTGCGTTGAGCTATGTGCCGGGCACGAAGTTCGACAATCCGGGAGTGCGCATGGATATGATTGACCCTCTGGCCGAGCATTACAACAGGATTCTCGACGACACACATTCCGACCGTACGCGCCTGAAAACCGGCATGATAGAGCTGCTGTCGACGATGTATGCCGAGGGGAGCGTCGACCTGGTGCACGTACGCAACGCCCTCGACCATTCGGCCAACCCGATGGCCGGAATCCTGGAGTGTATGCAGGTGCTCCGGCAGGGTGGGGTGCTCTACCTCCACCATCATATCAACGAGGCCGAGCGTGAGGCATACCGGGGGTTCCATCAGTATAATATTGACGCTCAGGACGGCCGGCTGATTATTTGGAACCGTTCCGACCGCATCGACGTGGCCGACCGGCTGAAAGCGGTTGCCGAGGTGTCATGCCAAATCGTTGACGGGCAGTATGTTGTGGCTGTGATTCGGAAGACCGGCGCGCTCCCTCCCGATCTCTATAACCCTGCCGACGCACCCCGCCGCGCCCTCGAGATGATGAACCTCGCCGTCAGCGCGTTCAACCGTACGGGCTTCTCCGCAGGTTACCATGTCCGCAAACTGCAGGCCGCCGTGGCCCACCCCATAATGCGACGTATTCCCATCGGCTGGGTCCATCGCCTCAAGGCCCTCGTCCGCCACTAAGACCACATAATTTCAAAAATGGGAATCTCCGGGGGAATCGGGGAGAAATCGGTGCCCGGGGAATCAGGAGCGCGAGCGGAATGGTAGGAATGGACTGTTTTTTTGGCGTTTGAATTGGCGTTTGAAGCGATTGCAAGGAGCGAGTGCGTAAGTGGCTAAGATTCGGCTAATATGGTGTGGAGTTGAAAAATATTTCGTACCTTTGCACTCCTTATACAAACTCTTATTCTTTAATAGCCAAATTATCAAATTCAATGGTTTTGTGCGTAAACAGGCTGACCCTCAGAAAATTACTATGGGTGGTCAGTGCATTTTTTGCTATGGAAGCACTGTTATCCTGCAAAGGCAGCGACAAGGGCGGCGGTGAAGCAGTAGTCGAAGCTACTGATACTGCGGCTATAACAATGTCGTATGATTCAGCGATGGCGGTTGTTGCCGACACCGTTAAGCCCGAAAAAAGGATTCATGTCAATGTCGAGGAGGAGCTGCAGAAGCCGGAATATGCCGGCGGTATCCTCCCCACGATATATGAGGCATCGCCCGAATACGCCCGCAAGGTTCTCGAAAATCCGGTTTCGGGTCTGATTGTCGTGGATAAGCGCCGTATGAAGGTCATTCTCTACGACCGTTACGGCCACGAAAAGCTGAGCTACGGCATGGCCTGCGCCCGCAATTACGGTACCAAACACAAGAAGGCCGACTGGCGCACCCCCGAGGGGTATTTCACCGTAGTAGGCATCTTCGACAGCACCGACTGGCACTACACCGACGACTGGGGCAACACATCCCCGTCGACGGGTGCGTTCGGTCCGCGTTTCATCCGTCTGAGCGTGCCGCAGATAGGTATCCACGGCACGGGCAGTCCCGGTTCAATCGGCCGTCGTGCCAGCCACGGCTGTATCCGTGTTACGAATCAGAACATCATGGAGCTGGTGAAGCACGTTCAGGCCGGTATGTCGGTGATTATCGTTCCGGGACCGAACGATCAGGCCGTCAACAAGCGTGAAGGGTACAACACCGTGTCGTTCCTCACCGGCCCGGCCGACGATATTACCCATCCGGTAGTTCCCGAAAAACCTGCCAAGGATAATAAGACCGACGAGGCCAAGCCCGATTCGGCCAAAGTCTCCGCCGACACTGTCGCCGCTCCCGCTCCGGTCACTGCCCCGTCCCCGGCAGAGACCCCTGCGACCCCGGCTGCTCCGGCAGAGACTCCGGCCGCACCTGAGGTACCGGCTGAATAAGAGGCTGTTTAAAAATAAATGTTAAACGTTCCGGTCGAAAATTTGAGATGGATTCAGGGTTAGAACGATGGAGCATAGCGGGCTATGTGACTGAGTGATAACTCTGAATCCATCTCAAATTTTCGCGAGGCGCAGCTATTATTTTCAACCTCATTGTTAATTTTATGTTATGAAACTGCTTAAGGACTTTTAAAAATACCGTCGCCTTGGCCGCTTTTTGGCTAAATCCCGTTAAATCAACGGTCACATAGCCCGCTATGCTCCCTTTTGATTTAATGTGATTTATCTCAAAAACCGGCCCCCGGAACGTTAACATTTATTTTTAAACAGCCTCTAAGCCCTCGGGACATCGGATGCAGATGCGAAATTTACGGCGGCGTGCCTGATCCATGAGGGGAGGCGCGCCGCCGTTTATTGTCGAACCTAAGAGGATGTTTACTGTGGACGGATGGTGATGGCATATCCGCCGCCGGGGAGAACGGGCAGGCGAAGGGTAGTCTTGGAGTTGACGGCCTTCGTGCTGATTACGTAAGGCTTGTTGGCGCCGTAGGGTTTGCCGGCTTTATCGGCTTTGGCTACGGCTTTGGTGTCGTCGGCGTAGATGGTGGCGGTGTATTTGCGTCCCGGGTCGAGGAAGTCGAGCGACACTACGCTGGTGCGTGCGTTGTCGCCTGCGGTGGAACCTACGAACCATGAGTCGGAGTTCTTGTCCTTACGGGCGATGGTGATGTACTCCATGGGTTCGGCTTCGAGATAGCGTGAGGTTTCCCATTCGACGGGCACATCCTTGATGAACTGGAACGCGTCCATGTGCCGGGCGTAGTGCTCGGGGAGGTCGGCGGCCATCTGCAGGGGCGAGTACATGGTGACGTAGAGCGCCAGCTGGCCGGGGATGGTGGAGTTGATTACGCTGTTATTGTTGGTGAAGGTGCTGAGGTCCATCTCGAAGAGGCCTGGGGTATAGTCCATCGGGCCGCCCTGCAGGCGGGTGAAGGGGAGAATGGATGTGTGGCCGCGTTGGTTGCCGCCCATTGCCCAGTATTCCGAGCCGCGGGCCGATTCATTGCCGATGAGGTTGGGGTAGGTGCGGCACAGTCCGGTAGGACGGCTTGCCTCGTGGGCGTTGACCATGATTTTGTGCTTGGCGGCCTGCTCGACTACGTGCTGATAGTGGTTGTTGGTCCACTGGTCGTAGTGGTGGTTGCCTCGTGGCAGAATCGGGCCTACATATCCGGTTTTCACGGAGTTGTAGCCATACTTGTTCATGAGGTTGAAGGCGTCCTCGAGATGGCGCTCGTAGTTGCGTGTCGAGCCTGAGGTCTCGTGGTGCATCATCAGCCGGATACCCTTCTCGTGGGCGTAGCGGTTAAGCTCCTCGATGTCGAAGTCGGGGTAGGGGGTCACGAAGTCGAACACGTAGTCCTTCGACTGGCCGAACCAGTCCTCCCAGCCTTCGTTCCAACCCTCGATGAGCAGCTGGTCGAAGCCGTTGTCGGCGGCGAAGTCGATATAGCGCTTCACATTCTCGTTGTTGGCGGAATGGCGGCCGTTGGGTTTGGTTTTCGAATAGTCGGTTTCGCCGAGCTTTACGGAGTAGACGTCGTCGGTGTAGTTCCACGAGCCTTTGCCTGAAATCATCTCCCACCATACGCCCATGTATTTCACGGGTTTGATCCATGATGTGTCGGTGTATTTGGTGGGCTCGTTGAGGTTGAGGATCAGTCGCGATGCCAGGGTCTTGCGGGCGTCGTCGGTAATCATGATGGTACGCCAGGGCGAGTTCTGCGGGGTCTGCATATACCCTTTCTTCCCCTGGGCATCGGGGGTGAGCCACGAGGTGAAAGTCATTGTCGAGTCGTTGAGGCTAAGGTGCATTGTGGGGTACTCGATGCAGGCAGCTTCGTGGAGGTTGATGTAGACGCCGTCGTCGGTCTTGAGCTGGAGGGCGGTCTGCACGGCGGTGGGGCCGGCAACGGTAGCCGAAGCGTTGTTGGCGCTCTGTGCGGCGGCTTCGGGCATCTTGGCGCGGATTTCGCTGAGTTTCGAGCGGGTGTAGTTGTACTCCTGGGTGTCGTAGTCGCCGGGAATCCACCATGCCTTGTGGTCGCCGTTCATGGCGAATTCGGTGTTTTCCTCCTTGATTGTGAAGTAATTGAGGTGCGACTGTGCAGGGAATTCATAGCGGAATCCTACGCCATCGTTGTATACGCGGAAGCGCACCACAATGTGGCGGTCGAAGGCCGGCTGCGTGAGCGTCACGGCCAACTCGTTGTAGTTGTTGCGGATTTCGCTCTCCTCGCCCCATACGGGTTTCCAGGTTTCGTCGAAGCCCGACGATTCCGAGCCGGTGAGTTCGAAGCCTTCGGTGAGCTGCAGAGCGTTGGCTGCTGTCTTCTCTCCGGCCTGAGTGAAGTCGTTGCGGGCCGATTCGGAGTCGAGGGTAAGGCCCAGACGCGACGGGGCGATAATCTGTTTGCCGTTGAAGTCGACGCTGTACGATGGCACGCCCCCTTTGAGCATATCGAAGTTGAGCACAATTTTGCCGTCGGGGCTGGGGCAGGTGAGATCCTGCCCGGCGGCGGCTGACGCGCAGGCCAGGGCAGCCAAGAGTATTGCTGTTGTTTTTTTCATGGGTCAAATGGTAGGTTATCAATGTTTGCAGTGGCCGCAGGGGGTGGCGAATACGGCATATTGGCCGGGCAGCAGGCTACCGGGCATCACGGCCGGAGCGTGGCTGCCGTCGGGGCCCGGTGCGCCGAAGAAGTTAATCATGCCGTCCAGGCGGGGTGCGCCGTCGGTGAATACAATCTTCTCTTCGCTGTTTCCGAGGTTTACGGCAACTACCACGCGGCTCTTGCCCAATATGCGTTCGAATACATAGAGGTTGCGGCTTTCGGTAGGGTAGCTGAACATCTGCGCGCCTTCGGGGTTGCCGGCCTGCAGCGCGGGCTGGTTGTGCTTGAGTCGCCCAAGTTTCTGATAGAAAGTGAAATACTCATTGCGGGGTTCCCACCGGGGCGCTTTGTCTTTCTCGAAGAATTCGAAAGCGCGGTTGAGGCCGGTCTCCTGGCCGGTGTAAATCAGCGGCATGCCGGGGAGCGTGTAGCTCAGCACGGCGAACACCTGCGAGAGGTTGCCGAGGCGCTCGAATTCGGTACCTTCCCACGAGTTGAGGTCGTGGTTGGTAATCATCTGCATCATGTATGTGTCGGCGGGGTACTCGGCGGCCTGACGGTTGATGAGCGTGTCGATATCCGTGGCGTAGCGTGCGGGGAATTTGCGCGGTTCGGTCTTGCCGTTGCGGGTGTCGACGAAGGTATATTGCCCGGCTGTCGCGGCAATTTCCGAGAAGAGGTCTTTCATGGGCCAGTTGTAGGCCATATCGAAGCCGTAGTTATGCAACTCGGGCTTCGAAGCCTCGGCGAGCATGAACAGTTCGGGCTGTGCGGCCACCAGTTGCGGGCGTGCCTCGTTCCAGAAATCGGTGGGCACTTCGCCGGCCACGTCGCAGCGGAAACCGTCGATGCCCGCTTCGGTGAGCCAGAAGCGGAGGGCGTCAATCATGCCGGCTCGCATAGCAGGGTTCGAGTAGTCGAATTTGTAGACGTCGGTCCAGTCGTAGGGGCCGTACATCTCACCCTTTTCGTTGCGTGCATACCAGTCGGGATGCTCCACAACCCATACGTTGTCGCAGCCTGAATGATTTGGTACCCAGTCGATTATCACTTTCATGCCCAGGTCATGGGCTTTCTTTACGGTGTTGCGGAAATCTTCGAGTGTGCCGAATTCGGGGTTGACGGCCTTATAGTCGCGCACGGCGTAGTAGCTTCCGAGGGTACCCTTGCGGTTCTTCTCCGAGATAGGGTGGATAGGCATGAACCAGAGGATGTCGACTCCCAATTCCTTGAGCCGTGGCAGCTCCTTGTCGAAAGCCTGAAGAGTGCCGTCGGCGGTGTACTGGCGCAGGTTTACTTCGTAGATGATGGCGTTGCGGCTCCAGCCGGCATGGTTGATAGCGGTGGGTTCGGCCGTGGGAACGCCCACGGGAACAGCTGCCTGGCTGATGATGCCGATACCGAGTATGGCATTGACGCCGAGCACAATCCGTTTGATGAAATTTTTCATGAATAAGGGATTTATGATGATGGTTGTAAGTAATTGTTCAGTTATTATGGCAAAGGAATTTCATGGCAAATATACAAAATTTTGTCACAAAACCGACACTTCGCCCCCATCGAACCGCTTTTTTACAAAATTTTCACCTTTCCCTCTCCGCTCTCCACTCTCCACTCTCCACTCTCCACCCTTATAAACTTGAAAATGGAGTCGTAGGCCGCGCGGGCCGGACGGGGTTCGCTGAGAATCAGGTCGTGGATGCCGCTGTCGATGGTGCACACGTGCACGCGACCGCCGCGGCCGAGACGCCGGGCGCGCGCCCCGATGTCGAATGGGTTGAGCACGCAGTCGCCCGTCTGGAATTCGGGCGTCCACCCGCACCCCGTGATGCGCCGCGAACTGTGCATTACCAGTACCGGCACGACGATATTGTGCTCCCCGGCGCTCATCACGCGGCTTTGGGCGCGGTTGATGGCGTTAATCCAGCTCCATGTCACCGGCGGCGAGTATATCATCTTCCAGTCGGTGTTATAGTTCCAACGGCCGTGATACTCACGCAGAAGCGAATATGCGTAACCGTCGCATGCGCCCTGCTTGATTTTGGCGTTGGGCGCAAGGTGGCTGAAGGCGCCCACCACCGGCACCGCCACGTTGCGGGTGAATGTGTTGAAGTTCCATTCCAGGAACGGCGAATTGGTGACCACCCGGTTCACTCCGCTGCGTGCGCCGCGCTCCGTGGCGTAGAAAATCACTGTGAGGCCGCCGGTGGAGTGACCGCCGAGGGTTATGTCGGTGTTGCCGTCGCGGCGTATCTGTGTAAGCGCTGAGTCGATGTCGGCGAAATATTCCTTCATGTCGCGGACATTGAAGGGGTACTGCCACGGCAGACGGCTGCGGCCGTAACGGCGCAGGTCGACGGCATAGAAATTGATACCTGAATCGACCATCTGCTGCCCCATTTCGCTCTGGAAGAAATAATCGTTGAAGCCGTGGATGTACAGAAACGCACGCCGCGAACGCTGCGGGCACAACTTGCGTACGATTGTCGAGCGGCACGGCCCGTCGAAGGCCTTACCCTGGTTGACGAACCGCGATTCGAATCCAGGCAGAATATCCTCGCCCCACGCCGTGTCAACCTCTAACTGCGCGGGGGCTTTCTCGAGTTTCTCCCACTGCCATGTGGAGTAGAAACGCTGACCGCAGAGAGCTGCGGCGCTAAGTATAAAGGAGAGTATTAACAGTTTTCGCATAACGTAAAATTAACAAATCATACTATCCGAGAGTTCGTTTCTCCTTTGCGCTCTCCACTTTTCTCTCTCCGCTCTTCGCTTTGCTCAGACTCACCAAAAGCACGCCGGAGAATATCATCACCACGGCTACACCCTTCACGAATGTGAATGTCTCGAGCCCCAAAATCACGGCTGTCACCATGGCCGTCACCGGCTGAACGTAGTTGTACATACCTACAAGGGTAGGGCGAAGGTTCTTCTGCGCCACCATTATACAGATGTACGCCAGGAAGGTGCCGCATACCACCACATAGGCCGTACCGAGCAGTTCTGTCGGACTCACTGCCTTCCATTGGGCCGCATGGAGCTGAGGAATCCACGCCCCGGCGATGGCGATGGTGGCGAAAGTGAACATCCATTTCATCAATGTCACCACCGAGTATTTGCGTATGAAATTGCGGAAAATAGTAAGGTAGAGGGCGTAACTGAGCTGCGCGCCGAGCACCAACAGGTCACCTACGGCCGGACTCTCCCCGCGTGTGGCGGCCGACACACCGCCGAGCACCAGAATCAGGGCACCTCCGCCGCCCAGGGCTATACCGCCGGCCTTTTTCAGCGTGATTGGCTCGCGCAGAAACAGCCATGCCAGCAGCATCACCCACAGCGGCATGGTAGTGGTGATTATCGACGCTTCGCCCGGCGAGGTAAGGCTTACACCGAAGATATAGCTTCCCTGATTGAGCACTATACCGAGCATGGCCGCCGCGGCAAGACGCAGAAGGTCGGCGCGGGGCACCCGTTCGTGCGGCACAAAAAGCGACGCCGCCCAGAACAGCACGGCGGCTCCGGCCATGCGGAATCCCGTCATCATCAACGGGCTCACGATGCCGGCTGCCAGGACAAGTTTTGCCACCGGAGCCATCAGCCCCCACATCACGCCGGCGCTGAAACCGGCAGCGTGGCCCTTCACTTTGTTTATATCCATATTGGCATAACGAGGCCGACTCCTGAAAATTGCCCGATGACTCGCCCGACTCGGCCGACTCACTCGATTTTTAACTTCAATTTTTTGGTGAAGATCCGTGGATTTGATAAATTTGCATTGACTGTCAAGTTGCTGTGTATTCATTGCATAATATTCAATAATTTAAATAATTTAAATCATTCAATCGCATGAAATCATTCTTTGGATTGA
>CAMEPD010000080.1 GCA_945931475.1 uncultured Muribaculaceae bacterium
CTGCGATTGAGCTATGCGTTTATGCCTTTTCCAATTTTTATCGGACAGCAATATAATATAATAAGAGACTGTTTAAAAATAAATGTTAACGTTCCGCGGAACGTTAACATTTATTTTTAAACAGCCTCTTAATCCCAAAGCAGGTCGCGGATGGCGTAGCGTGGGCGGTGCTTCACTTCGATGAAGATTTTGCCGATATATTCTCCCACGATGCCGATGGCTATCAATATCAGTGAACCGAGTATCCAAATCGACAGCATTATCGATGCCCATCCGGCGCTGATATGGTCGCTGCAGAAGTACGATACAAATACGTAGACACTCACCAACAGCGCAATCACCAACAGTGCCACTCCTGTGAGGAATATCCAGCGCATGGGGCGCGCCGAGAATGATGTAATGCCGTCAATCGAGAAAGCCAGCATCTTCGACAATGGGTATTTCGACTCGCCGGCAACGCGCGGGTTGCGTTCGTATTTCACCACACAGGTATCGAGGCCCAACTGCGGCACTATCCCTCGCAGAAACAGGTTCTGCTCTCCGTATCCCGAGAGGTAACCCAATGCGCGGTCGCTCATCAGGCGGTAATCGGCGTGGTCGTAGACGGTGTCGAGACCCATCTTCCGCTGAAATGAATAGAAGGCGTGGGCGGTGGTACGCTTGAACCGGGTGTCGGAGGCGCGCGACGAACGCACACCGTAGACAATCTCCCTGCCCCGGCGGAACTCCTTCACCATAGATATGATGGCTTCGGGGTCATCCTGAAGGTCGGCGTCGATGGAGATTGCTGCGTCACATCGCGTGTGAGCCTGCATCAGACCGGCCAGGAGCACATACTGGTGTCCCCGGTTATGGGCAAGCGACAGGCCGCGAACCCTACGGTCGGCGCTATGCAACTGCTCGATAACGGCCCATGTGCGGTCGCGCGAGCCGTCGTTGCAGAGCAGTATATAGCTCTCGGGCGACGCGAGCTTTTCAGCGGCCATACGGTCGAGTACGCCAAGCAGCACGGGCACTGACAATGGCAGGGCCTGCTCCTCGTTGTAGCAGGGCACTACGATTGCTATTATGGGCAAATTCTCCATCAAATCAATTCTTTCGTGTCTTGGAGCGTGTTAATAATTGCGGGCGAAGATTACGCGACGGTGCGACGGTTTGCCGGTAATCATATCGACGCCCTCCTCTTGGGGTGCGTCGAGGGGGATGCAGCGTATGGTGGCCTTGGTTTCGGCCTTGATGCGCTCCTCGGTTTCGGTAGTGCCGTCCCAATGGCACATAAGGAAGCCGCCCTTCTCAATCTCCTCCTTGAACTGGTCGTAGGTGTCGACGTTGCGGGTCATGGCGGCGCGGCGCTCGCTGGCCTTGACGTAGATGTTCTTCTGAATATCCTCGAGAAGGTCGCGGATGAATTCGGCGATACCGTCGATGGGTTCAACCTGCTTTTCGAGGGTGTCGCGGCGCATAAGTTCAACGGTGCCGTGCTCTATGTCGCGGGCACCGATGGCCAGACGCACGGGCACACCCTTGAGTTCGTAGTCGGCGAACTTGAATCCGGGACGGCGGTTGTCGGCGGCATCGTACTTGACGCGGATGCCCATTTCGCGAAGGCGGCTGATGATGGGCTCTACCTTTTCGGTAATGGCGGCGAGCTGGTCGGCGTTCTTGTAGATGGGCACGATTACCACATGAATCGGAGCGATGTGGGGAGGCAGTACCAGACCGTTATCATCGGAGTGGCACATAATCATGGCGCCCATCAGGCGGGTCGAGACGCCCCATGAAGTGGCCCATACGTATTCGGGCTTGTTCTCGCGGTTGATGAAAGTAACATCGAAGGCTTTGGCGAAGTTCTGCCCCAGGAAGTGGCTTGTGCCCGACTGGAGGGCTTTGCCGTCCTGCATCATGGCCTCGATGGTATATGTGTCGATGGCACCGGCGAAGCGTTCATTGGCGCTCTTGACGCCGCGTATTACGGGCACGGCGAGGTATTTCTCGGCGAAAGTGGCGTATACCTCAAGCATCTCGCGGGCCTTGGCTTCGGCCTCGTCGCGGGTGGCGTGGGCGGTGTGACCCTCCTGCCAGAGGAACTCGGAGGTACGGAGGAACATACGGGTGCGCATCTCCCAGCGCATCACGTTGGCCCACTGGTTGCACAGGATGGGGAGGTCGCGGTATGATGTAATCCAGTTGCGGTAGGTGTTCCAGATGATGGTTTCGGAGGTCGGACGGATTATAAGTTCCTCCTCGAGGCGTGCTTCGGGGTCGACCACCACCCCGTTGCCGTTGGGGTCGTTCTTAAGACGGTAGTGGGTGACGACTGCGCACTCCTTGGCGAAACCTTCGACGTGCTCGGCCTCCTTGCAGAGGAACGATTTTGGAATCAGCAGTGGGAAATAGGCGTTCTGCACGCCGGTCTCCTTGAACATGGCGTCGAGGGTCTGCTGCATACGTTCCCAGATGGCGTATCCGTAAGGTTTGATAATCATACAGCCGCGTACGGGCGACTGCTCGGCAAGGTCGGCTTTTACCACAAGGTCGTTATACCACTGTGAGTAGTTGTCGGCTCGCTTTGTGAGGTCTTTAAGTTCTATTGCCATTATATTGTGATGTTGAGTATTGTTTAAAGGGAAGAGGGAAGATTAGAGGCGCCCGGATTTGGCTTGTTCAATCAGGGCTGTGCCGGGCATGATGAACACTTCGACGCGCCGGTTGGTTTCGCGGTTGTCGCGGGTATTGTTGGGTTTGAGCGGTTCACTCGCACCGATAGGATACCCCATGAGCTGCGACGTCTCTGTGGCATTCTCGTCGAAATAGTCGTAAAGCGACAACACCCTGGCCTCGGCTAAGTGAGTCAGATACCCTTCCGACCCGGTATCGTCGGTGTGCACGGCTAATATCACCTTAAATTTATCGGGCGTACGGAAGTATGGCAGGAAGGGCCGCAACTCGGCGTCGGCACCCTTCATCAGCGCCGAATCGTTGGGTGCGAAAAGTCTCGAGCTCGGGATAGTGACAATTACAATCTCGCCATGACGCATCGTTTCGAGCTTGTAGCCGAGGTTCTGCTGACGGTCTATCTTCTGAAGGGCCTTTGCCTCGCGTGCCATATAAGTTTTTATGGCATTCTGCTGTTTCTTAGGCACCTCGGGAATCATCAGTGTCTCCTCGAACGAGATGTCGGCCAGCTGTTCTGAAGCCGCGTCGGCGCTTTCCTGAGCTACGGCTGACGGTGACGTCATTAAAGCGGCGGCCACCACCATCGTTGCTAATATGTTTTTAAGTTTACTCATGCGAATGAAAAGTTGATGAGGTAAAAGGAGTGTGAAGATGGCACTCTACACTCCTCGGTGTCTACCCTATTACGGAGTCTTCGTAGGCAAGCTCGGCCTCGACCATCAGGGGTACATCCTCGGGACTCACTGCGGCGTCCTTGTCCTTGCGTAGCATACGGCGCACGTACTCCACAATATCGGCCGTAAGATCCTCCTCGTCGGCTTCATCATCCGAGGCGTCGATGTCGAGCAGACCGTTCTCCTCGTAGAAGTCCCATATCATGTCGATAACGTTGAGCACCTCATCGGCGTCGTAAGGCTTGCGGTTGGCGGCTACGAGTTGGCTGTTGATATACTCTACAGCTTTATTTTCATCGAATTCCATATCTTTCTGTTTTTACAAAGTTAGAGGCTGTTTAAAAATAAATGTTAAACGTTCCGGCCGAAAATTTGAGATGGATTCAGAGTTAGAACGATGGAGCATAGCGGGCTATGTGACTGAGTGATAACTCTGAAGACGCTCAAATTTTCGCGAGGCGTCGCTATTATTTTCAACCTCATTGTTTATTATGATACTTCTTAAGACTTTAAAATTACCGTCGCCTTGGCCGCTTTTTGACTAAATCCCGTTAAATCAACGGTCACATAGCCCGCTATGCTCCCTTTTGATTTAATGTGATTTATCTCAAAAACCGACCACCGGAACGTTAACATTTATTTTTAAACAGCCTCTTAATCAATCAGTCCATCAGGGAGATCGAAAATGATTTTGTGTCGGGTCGTGTCAATGTCGGCAATCATCTCCGGAGCCACCGGCACGAGTATTTCCCGTCCGTCGGTGCCATCGATGATAAACAGACAGTTGGCCGTGGAACTGTCAAGACCGGTGATTTCTCCGAGCTGCTTGTGACCTGCAAATGCCCGGAAGCCTACGAGGTCATCGGCATAGAAACCATCTTCAGAGTCATCGTCTGACGTCACCTGTGCCAAATCGCCGCGGAGAATGTAGACCGTCAGGCCGCAGAGTGCGCGCGCCTCCTTTTCGGAGTTGATGCCGTCGAGGGTAATCAAGTCTGACTCAGCCCCCTTGGGACGCCATGAGTTGATAAAAAATGGTACGGCGATACCGTCGATATAAAGCACGATGCAACGCAGGTCGTCCCACGAGGGAATTTCGCGGTCGACCGACACTACCATCTCGCCGTCGATGCCGTGGGTCTTGAGTATGCGGCCTACAGCCGTTATGTCTTGCGGACTAATCATCAGCTCTTAGAGGTTATCTAAAATTTTTTCTGACTGATTTTCAGAGCTATTTTTGAAATAATTTTGAGGTTCGAGAAGGGAGCGATGCGGGCATCGTGACCGACGAGAAGCTAAAAATTAATCAAAAAGAGCCTGAAAATCATAAGAAAATTCCTTTTGAAAAAATTTTTAGACAACCTCTTATTCACCGTTTCTTTTTCTTCTTTGACTTGGTGGGAGCCGGAGCAACCCTGAACTCATGGAGCCGATGGGTCTCGGGGCTCAGACGGATGGCGCCGTGGGTGATATCGGCCAAATCCTTGAAGATACGGGCATCCTCCACTCCGTCGGCGTTGACGGCGAGCATACTCTTTTTCATCTGGTTGGCCAGCAGCATTATTGCCTCGGAGCGTTCGGGACCTTCGGGCATCTCGGTGACCTTTCGCACCATTGCCTGTACCAGCCGTCCGTAATGGCGGTAGCGCATGGGGCTCTGCGGGTAAGGCACCGTGGCGGGCAGCTCATCGAGCTGTGCCTTGCTGATGACCTCAAACGGGGTGTCGACATCAAGCCTGAAGCCAGACATAATCATCAGGTGGTCCCACAGTTTGTGCACATTCTCGGGTTGCTTCAGTTCAGGGAACAGGCTCCCCATGGCCGCAATAATGGTGCGGGCACAGGCTGAGCGTTCCTCCCGGTCGGTGATGGAGAGGCAGTGGTCAACCATCCGCTGTATGTTGCGCCCGTACTCGGGGAGCACAAGCTGTTTCTGCCGCGTATTGTAAGTGAGCATAGTTCGTCTATAAAATTCTCACAAATTTACGGCAAAATTTCCAATTCTCAAAATCGCAGTTAAATCGCTGCTGAAACCCGGGTGCTGACATTTGATATTCTGAAAGCATTTATTAACTTTGCAGCGGAAAAATCGCATCGTCAATCACAATTATGAAAAAGATTATCATTTCGATAAGCATCGCTTTGGCTGCTGCAGGATTTACCCCGCCAGCCTCGGCGCAGTTCGACTTAGGTCACGCCCTTCAGGCCGGCATCCAGGGCATTCAGGCCATGACCCTTTCCGACGAACAGGTTGCCGAATATGCGCGCCAGTCGGTAAAGCAGATGGATGCCGAGAATACCGTTGCGCCGGACAACGACCCTTATACACGGCGTCTGCGCTCCATCACGGCCGCATTCAAATCGGCCGACGGCCTCCCCCTGAATTTCAAGGTGTACAAGACCTCCGACGTCAATGCGTTTGCCTGCCCCGACGGCTCGGTGCGCGTATTCTCGGGACTTATGGATATGATGGACGACGATGAGTTGCTCGGCGTAATCGGTCATGAGATCGGACACGTGGAGAAACATCACTCGCGCAAACAGATGAAGCAACAGTTGCTTCAGGGCGCCTTCGTGGAGGCAATCAGCTCGGCCGGTGGCCGACTGGCCACGCTGTCGCAGTCGCAACTCTCGCAATTAGGCCAGGCGTTGGCTTCGGCCAAATACTCCAAAAAGCAGGAAGAGGAAGCCGACGACTGCGGATACGACTTCCTGCGTCGCAACGGGAAGAACCCCTGGGGGATGGTGAGCGCATTCGAGAAAATGTCGGCCATGGAGAAAGCCTACGGAGCCCAATACAGCTACCTGCAGAAGATGTTCTCCGATCATCCCGACACCGACAAGCGCATCAAATCCATGAAGAAACGCTGCAAGAAGGATGGTATCACCGAACCCACCGCTGCCGAGCTTAAGGCAGCGCAGGCTATGAATCAGGAGTATTACAACCGGGGTGGCGATAACAAATCAAAGAGCTCTGTCACAACCTCCTCCAAGTCAAGTAATAAATCAGGTACAAAAAGCTCCTCATCGAAGAAAAAACCGTCAAAAAGAAAATAACAGCCGGGAGCCACAAAACAACAGCCGGGAGCCGACAAAATAAAATGTCGGCTCCCGGTTCATTTGTGGGGTCAGTTGGCAAAAGAGGCGCGGAGATTGTCGAGTTCCTGAGAGGAGAGCTCCCAGACCGACATGGCGTTCTCCAGGTCGCGGTTCCGCTGTTGATGCAGGGTGTAAATATCGATGTCGGGTGTGTCGTCGCGGTGAGTCTTGCCTGCGGCTATATCGGCCTCGATGGCGGCTATATCTGCCTCGATGGCGGCTATATCGGATTCGGCCTGCTCGACGCGTTTCGATGCTTTACGCAGCATCTTGTCGCGTTCGCGCTGCTCGGTATAGGAGAGTTGACGTGTAGGTGAGCCGGTGGTATGAGGAGTGGATGAGTTGCCGGGTTGACGAGTGGGTGAATTGGTGGGTTGAGAGGGTTGGGAGGGTTGAGAAGGTGCGGTGCGTTCGAGCTCCCGGAGGTTGGCGAGGCGCTTCTTTTCGAGGAACTCGTAGATGCCGCCGAGACATTCGCGCACCTGTCCGCCACCGAACTCATAAACCTTCTCTACCAGGCCATCGAGAAACTCACGGTCGTGACTGACAACTATTACCGTGCCGTCGAAATCTCGGATTGCCTGTTTGAGCACATCCTTCGAGGCCATGTCAAGGTGGTTGGTGGGCTCATCGAGAATCAGCAGATTCACCGGTTCGAGCAGCAGACGAATCATGGCAAGCCGCGTTTTCTCGCCTCCTGACAGCACACGTACCTTCTTGTCGGAGGCCTCTCCGCCAAACATGAATGCACCGAGTATATCGCGGATGCGCGTGCGGATATCGCCGACGGCCACGCGGTCGATGGTGTCGAACACGGTTACATCCTCATCGAGCAACTGTGCCTGATTCTGAGCCAAATAACCGATTTTCACATTATGGCCGATTTTCAGGCTTCCAGTGAACGGTATCTCGCCCATGATACATTTTACAAGCGTAGATTTACCCTCGCCGTTTTTGCCCACGAAGGCTACCTTCTCGCCTCTTTTTATGGTGAAAGTGGCATTGTCGAATACTTGATGATCACCGTAAGCCTTTCCGACATTGTCGGCGATGATGGGATAGTCGCCCGACCGTGGAGCCGGAGGAAACCGCAGATTGATATGCGAGTTGTCGACCTCGTCGACCTCGATACGTTCGATTTTGGCGAGCGCCTTCATACGGCTCTGCACCTGCACAGCCTTAGTGGCTTTGTAGCGGAACCGCTCGATGAACGCTTCGGTATCGGCAATCTCCTTCTGTTGGTTGCGGTAGGCGCGCATCTGCTGTTCGACGCGCTCGCGCCGCAGCTCCTTAAATTTCGTGTAGCTTACGGCGTAATCGTAAATCTTCCCGCACGATATTTCGATAGTGCGGTTGGTGACATTGTCAAGGAAAGCACGGTCGTGACTCACTACCACCACTGCATTGGCCTTGGCCACAAGGAACTGTTCGAGCCACTGAGTCGACTCGATGTCGAGGTGGTTTGTAGGCTCGTCGAGCAGCAGCACGTCGGGGCGCTGCAGCAGCAGTTTGGCCAGCTCGATACGCATACGCCAGCCGCCTGAGAATTCGGCGGTGAGGCGACCGAAATCCTCGCGTACAAACCCCAGGCCGAGGAGGGTCTTCTCCATCTCGGCCTCTGTGTTATCGCTCTGTTCCATAGCGATACGTTCGGTGAGTTCGGTAACCGATTCAATCAGTCGGGCATATTCGGGCGAATCGTAGTCGGTGCGTTCGGCCAGCTCGTTGTTGAGGCGTCCAAGACGCTCGTTCATGCGGTCGATGTGCGAAAAGGCTTTGCGCACCTCATCGGCCACAGAGACCGTATCGCTGAGCCGCATCTGCTGCGGCAGGTAACCGATGGTGGTATCGGTCGGCACGGCAACCTGCCCGGAAGTGGGATGTTGCAGTCCGGCGATAATCTTGAGCATAGTCGATTTACCGGCACCGTTGCGGCCTACCAAGGCTATGCGGTCACGCCGGTTGATGACATAGTTTATATTATTGAAGAGCGATTTGGCACTGAACTCTACGCTTAGGTTCTGTATTGAAATCATACAAATAGCATCTATTTTATTTATACACAGCCCAATACATGAAATCCAAAAACTTCCGCGCACCAAAAACGCACCGAATCATCAGATTTTTAACATATCCGGGCTTTCCAACCGTTTTGCAAAGGTAATCATTTTCTCTGATCCCATGGCATCGATTGAAACAGCTTATTTCACAAAATCATGCAGTTTATTCACTTAATCTTGACTAAATCTCATGCGCCGGCCCTGATATATTCGGCAGGAAGGTTCCGCGAATCAGAAATAATGTGTAAATTTGCAAATAAACTAATACAGGTTATGCAGAGAGAATGCCCCAACTGTCATCTTCCGCTTAATGCACCGGCCATGAATTGTCCACGGTGTGGTTATCCACTTCAATCGTCAAGTGCATCCGGTCATATCACCCCCGGGCCGGGAAAGCCAATTAATGCCGCAGGGAACTTCAGTCCGCGACCCTTTACCCCCTCGCAATCACCAAACTCTGCATCCGGCGGTCGGGGCAACAGATATACCCCTTTGATAATCACCATCGTGGTCTGCACTCTGTTGCTGATTAGCGTGGCTCTCACAGCGCTCTACTTTTTTGTCCTCAAAGAGAATAAGAGCTGTGTCTCGGCATTTGATGATTATATTGATGAGGAGAACGTATCGGTATCCGCTCGCTTAGCTGTCACCGAAGCCGAATGCCCGATTCATTTGGCCACATCGAAATACGGCACTTATTACGCCTCGAACCTCATCGACGGCAACCCGGCCACTTGCTGGTCGTATACCGCCACAGATGTGTCGGGGGATACGAAGGGCGTTCAAGGTCCGGTGATGACAGTTATTGCCGACCGGATTGACAACATCCATATCTGGAACGGATACCAGAAATCAAACTCTATCTTCTACAAAAATATGCGCGCACGAGGCATAACTATCTATAATGCGGATGGGAGCCCCTACGGTGCGCCTCGCAGTGAAGATATTCTGTACACGGGCGACCTGGCCGATGTTTGGGGCATGCAGACCCTTAGGGTGCGACCGCAGTACCGTCAGCGCCGCGGCCCCCAGCATATCGGCATTCTACTCGACAGCGATGCATTCAGCCATTACAAAGGCTCGAAATATACCGACCTGTGTATATCTGAAATCGAATTTTACGGTGAACAGCACTAAGAGGCTGTTTAAAAATAAATGTTAACGTTCCGGTGGACGGTTTTTGAGATAAATCACATTAAATC
>CAMEPD010000081.1 GCA_945931475.1 uncultured Muribaculaceae bacterium
GGCCTTTTCCTTGATTACCCATAGGGGTAATAGGGGTAATAGGGGTAATAGGGGTTAGGCAATGGGGAGGGTAGTGACTGAGGAGAGGATGGCGGTGGCTTCGGTGACTGTGGGGACGCGGCCGATGGCGAAGGAGCGGCGCCCGGTGGTGGGGTTCTGGCGGATTTTCACGCGCGAGGGATTCTGCTGAAGGTAGGTTACCAGGCGACCGAATGCGGCCGACTGATAGTAGGCTTTGTTGCTCTCATCCACGAAATAGAGATACATCTGGCCCCCTTTGAGGGCTACTTTCTCGATGCCTAAGCGGCGCGCGAAGCGGCGCAGACGCGGCACTTCCACTAACTCGCGGGTTTCGGCGGGTATCTCGCCGAAGCGGTCGACCAGACGACGGCAGAATTCCTTGATTTCGTCGTCGCGCTCCATGGAGTCGAGCTCGCGGTACAGCGCGATGCGCTCGCTCTCCTGCGGCACGTACGAGGCCGGCAGAAGCAGTTCCAGGTCGGATTCGATGACGCAATCGGCCACGAATTCCTCCCCCTGGTCGGCGCCGTCGGGCTGCTCCATCTTCACGTCGGCGAATTCCTGTGTCTTCAGTTCGGTAACGGCCTCTTTAAGGATGCGTTGGTATGTTTCGTAGCCGAGGTCGGCGATAAAGCCGCTCTGTTCGGCTCCCAGGAGGTTGCCGGCGCCACGTATGTCGAGGTCCTGCATGGCGATATGAATGCCCGAACCGAGGTCTGAGAAGCTTTCTATAGCCTGCAGGCGTCGCCGTGCGATGGGGGTGAGTTCGGCGCCCGGGGGTACCATCAGGTAGCAGAACGCTTTACGCGACGAGCGTCCGACGCGTCCGCGTAGCTGATGGAGCTCCGAAAGGCCGAAATTCTGCGCGTTGTTGACGATGATGGTGTTGACGTTGGGCATATCGATGCCCGATTCGATGATGGTGGTGGCCAGCAGCACATCGTAATCATGGTTGGCGAAGTCGATAATGGCCTTCTCGAGCTTGTCGGGGGGCATCTGGCCGTGCGCCACGAGCGTGCGGGCGTCGGGCACCACGCGGTGCACCATCTCTTCGAGCTGATACAGCCCTTCGATGCGGTTGTTGACGATAAACACCTGGCCGTTGCGCGCCATCTCGAAGTTCACGGCTTCGGCGAGCACCTCGTCGGTTAGCGACGATACATTCGTCAGGATAGGGTAGCGGTTGGGTGGCGGGGTGTTGATGTTGCTGAGGTCGCGTGCGCCCATGAGCGAGAACTGCAGGGTGCGCGGTATGGGGGTTGCAGACATCGTGAGGGTGTCGACCGACGTTTTCAGTTGTTTGAGTTTCTCCTTGACGGCGACGCCGAATTTCTGCTCCTCGTCGATGATGAGCAGTCCTAAGTCCTTGAATTTTACATCCTTGCCGACGATGCGGTGGGTGCCTACGAGAATGTCGATTTTGCCGTCGGCGAGATCGTGGATAATTTCGCGTGCCTGCTTGGCCGACCGGGCGCGCGAGAGGTATTCCACCCTTACGGGGAACTCTTTCAGACGCTCCGAGAAGGTCTGGAAATGCTGGTAGGCGAGCACCGTGGTGGGCACGAGCAGGGCCACCTGCTTGCCGTCGACGGCGGCTTTCAGTGCGGCGCGCACTGCTATTTCAGTCTTGCCGAAGCCCACGTCGCCGCAGATGAGGCGGTCCATGGGGCGCGGGCTCTCCATGTCGTGCTTCACGGCCTGTGTGGCCGCCAACTGGTCGGGCGTGTCCTCGTAGATGAACGACGCCTCCAGCTCATGCTGCAGATAGGTGTCGGGCGAGAACTGAAACCCCTTTTCGTCCTTTCGGGCGGCGTAGAGACGTATCAGGTCGCGGGCTATATCCTTGAGTTTCGATTTTGTCTTCTCCTTGAGCTTGTTCCATGCACCGGAGCCGAGCTTGTTTATCTGCGGTTCGACCCCCTCCTTGCCGCGGTATTTGGCGAGCTTGTGCAGGGCGTGAATCGACACGAAAATGCAGTCGTTGTTCTTGTAGATGAGTTTGATCATCTCCTGCGTGGAGCCGTTGACGTTTGTGCGCAGCAGGCCCCCGAAGCGCCCTACACCGTGGTCGACGTGCACGATGTAGTCGCCAGGCTCGATAGCCGCCAACTCTTTCATCGACAGGGCGAGCTTGCCCGAACGGGCGCGGTCGCTGCGGAGGGTGTACTTGTGGAACCGGTCGAAAATCTGGTGGTCGGTGAACACGCAGCGGTGCGCGTCGTGGTCGACGAATCCCTCATGGATGGTACCCTGCACGTACTCGAAGTCGATTTTGTCGCCGCGTTCGGCGAATATGGCGCGCAGACGGTCGGCCTGCTTCTCCGAATCGCTGAGGAGCAGGATTGAGTAGCCCTTGCACTGCAGTTCGGTGAACGATGATGCAATCAGGTCGAAATTCTTGTGGTAGAGTCCCTGTGGGGTGCAGCTGAGCGGCAGGGCGACGGCATTGTTGCCGTACCGGGCCGAGGATTCGGAGTTGGCGGCCGAGAAATCGAGTACGGCGGCGCCGTCGAGGTCGGCGTCGAATTCGTCGGGGTCCACCACCAGGGCCATGGCATCGGTGTCGGTGGTGTCGTCGCCGGCGTATGCCGCCGACCCTGAGAATGTTTCGCCGGCTATTGCGCGGACGCGTTCGCGCAGATGCTGCGGGTCGCGCACCGCAAGCAGTGAATCCTGCGGGATGAACCGCAGCAGCGATATGCCGCGCTCCGAGGCTGCCGCGCCGGTCATGTTGGCGGCCACGGTGGCCGAATCGACCCGCTGCTCCGACAGCTGCGTCTCGATGTTGAACGTGCGTATCGACTCCACATCGTCGCCGAAGAGGTCGATACGGTAGGGCAGTTCGTTGGAGTATCCGAATATGTCGACGATTGAGCCGCGCACGGCGAAGTGCCCCGGCTCGTATACGTAATCCTCGCGTGTGAAACCGTTGTCGGTGAGCCACTTGATGAGTGCGGCAAGGTCGAGTGTGGCACCGGTGGCGATGCGGTAGGTGTGGCTGCTGACCTCCTTGCGCGGGGCCACGCGCTCGGCGATGGCTTCGGGGTAGGTGACTACGAAGCGCAGCGAGGCGTTGTCGGCCCACTGCCCCAAGGCTTCGGTGCGGAGCACCTGCGAGGGGGCGTCGGGCTGCCCGAACTTGATGTCGCGCTTGAAGCCCGAGGGGAAGAAAATCACGGCCTCGTCACCGCAGAGGGCGCAGAGGTCCTGATATAGGTATCCGGCATCGTCGAGCGAGTCGCCCACTACGGTGACCGGGGCGCCCCCCGGTCGGTCGAGCCCGGCGAGCATCATGGCCGCCGACGAGCCGGCAGCGCCGGTCACGGCCACGGCCTTATGTTTGTGAGCCAGCTCCACGGCGCGTTTCAGGGCCTTGCGGCGCGCCGGGGATAGGAAGGCATCAGTGAGTTGTTTCAGATTCATATTGCAAAGGTAAGAAATTTCCGGGAAAGTGACGCAGGGAAGAAATAGGGTGATGCTCACGGTATTCTCCGATTTAATTTTGCCGCAAAAATTCAGGAATAATGGGAAAAATCAACGACGACATCGAGGCGATAGTTCAGGAGAACGAGGCGCGGCAGGCGCTCATCCGGAGCGCCGATAATTACGACCCTCTGCACGGCATCAACTGCGCCTACGCCGCCGGGCGCGTGGCGGTGGAGGCGCCGTGGACCGAGGGGCGCGAGCTTGTGCCGCCCGAAATGCTCCGCGACCCTGAGTATACCTCGGTGAGCACACCCCTGCAGTGGCAACGCCTGCGGTCGCGCTACGATTTCGAGTACTGGGGCGTGAAGTGCGCGCATATCCGCAACAAGAAAGATGGGCGCATAATAATGCTTCGGCTCAACCGCGGGCAGCGCCGCCTGTTGGAGATTCTCGAGGGGCAGCGTCGGGCGCGCAAGCCGATTCGCGCCATAGTACTGAAAGCGCGCCAATGGGGCTGCTCCACATTGGTGCAGCTGTATATGTCGTGGATACAGTGTTGCCTGAAAGAGAACTGGCACTCGCTGCTGTGTGCCCACAATGCCACTCAGGCCGGGGCAATCCGCGGTATGCTCTCACGCGTGCTCGACCTCTACCCACAGGAGCTGTGGGGCGACGGCTCCCAGGCGCAGCCGCCGGGGCTGGTGCCGTTCCAGGGGCAACGCGGCATACGCACCATCGCGGGTCGCGGCTGCAACATCACCCTGGCCACGTCGGAGAATGTGAATTCGGCGCGCGGCTCCGACTACGCCATGGCGCATCTTACGGAGGTGGCGTTCTGGCGCGACACGGCGCAGGAGAACCCCGAGAGCATGATGGCCACGGTGTGCGGCTGTATCGGGCCCTTCCGCGACACGCTGATTGTGATGGAGTCGACGGCCAATGGCGTGGGCAACTTCTTCCACCGCGAATGGCTGCGCTGCCGGCGCGGAGAGGGGGACAAGGAGCCTCTGTTCGTGCCGTGGTACGAGAACGAGGCATGCCGCATGGAGGTGGCCGACCCCGGGGCGCTATGGCGCGCGATGGACGACTACGAGCGCAGCCTGTGGGAGCGCGGCCTGACCCTGGAGCATATCGCCTGGTACCACCAAAAACGCTCGGAGTACCAGGACCACCGGTCGATGATGGCCGAGAATCCCACCACCCCCGAGGAGGCCTTCGCGTCGTCGGCCTCGATGGTGTTCTCGGCCGAGGCGGTGAAGCGTCTGCGCCCCGGATGCGCCGAAATCCGCCCGGAAACGGGCGACGTGGCGTCGGCGTCGGGCGCTGTGACGGGCCCCGAGTCGCTCGAACGGGTGTCGTTCCGCCGCGATTCGGCCGGATGGCTCAAGGTGTGGCGCCGTCCGCAGCCCCGGGGCGAATATATCGTGACGGTCGACGTGGGGGGCCGCACGCAGAGGGCCGACTGGAGCGTGATTGCGGTGTTCGCCACCCACGGCGAGTGCCCCGAGGTGGTGGCGCAGTGGCGCGGGCATATCGACCACGACCTGCTCACATGGAAGGCTGCGCAGATTGCCACGTGGTACAATACTGCGCTGTTGGTTTTTGAGTCGAATTCGCTCGAGCACGGGCATCCGGGCGAACCGACCATGCCGCAGGGTGCGTATATGCTGCATATTTTGGGCGATGCGTATCCCAATCTCTACTACCGCAATTCGCCGGGCGAGGACCGCGGCATGATTCCCGGATTCCACACCAACCGCGCCACCAAACAGATGATTGTCACGGAGATGATTGCGGCAGTGCGCGACGGCCGGCTGATAGAGCGCGACGACGGTGCCCTCGACGAGATGGAGTGCTACGAGCTGCGGCCCAACGGCGTGTATGCGGCGTCTGACGGCAACCACGACGACCGTGTGATGACACGCGCCATAGCCGTACATGTGGCGGCAAATATGCCGCGTTACACCACCGACCCGCCGGTGGGGCCCGATGCCGCCCCCTATGAGGCGTTCGCGGCGTGTGTCGAGGGGCGTAGCGACCCCGCGCCCGCGCCCGCCTCCACCGACGGTGAATTGGATTGGTGCGACCCCGATGAGGGTTAGTGCGGTGTGTCTGTTGTGGGCGTTCACCCGGCCCGAATGATTTGGGAGACCTAAAGGTCTCCGCCCGAGACAAAAATTTCAGTAGTCCCGAGACAAAAATTTCAGCAGCCCCCGGGGGCTGCGATGGCTCCGGGGCCGGAAACGGAAAACGCCCCGGGGCGCGATGGCTCCGGGGCGTTGATGATTCGGGGGGGTAAGGGATTAGCGGGCGAGGCGCTTGGTGGCGCGGGAGCCCTGAACCTCGAGGTAGAAGCCTGCGGCGGGAGCTGCGGGCAGCTGCACGCCCTGGAGGTTGTAGTAGCGCACGGGAGCCTCGCTGCCGTCAACAGCCACGTTCTCGATGCCGGTGATTACCCCAGCAGGGTCGATGATGAAGCTCATCTCGTTACCGGCCACATTCTTGTTGGCAGCGGTCATGGCGTGGCCATCGTTTACTGCGATACCCTTATAGTAGGTTTTTACGGTGGGTTTGGCGATTCCGTCGGCGGTATACTGAGTCCAACCGGTGAGGTCGAATGCGGGAACTTCGGTCGATTCGGCCTTGTACGGAGCATTCGCCATATCATCGGCCTTACGGTAGTATATTGAGTGGCCCGAAGCTACTGTCAGCTTGTTGTCCTCAGTGATTTCGGGGGTTGCAGGACGAACTACAACGTGGAGAGTCTGCTCGGGTGACTTGAATTCATCTTTGCCGGCATATTTCATGACTACGGTATGCGATTCGTCGGCCACGTTGAGGATGCCATTATGTTCGGAATTGCCTTTATAAAGTTTTACTGTCAGGGGTACACCGGCGATGGTTACATCCTTTTCCGAGCCGTGAGGCACGATAGCGTAGGCATTCTTGGATGTGTTTAAGCCTTTTTCGAGGGCTTCTTCGCTTTCGACAGTAAGTTTGGGGAATACATTGACGCGCATTACAGCCTGACCGGCTACCGTTGCGTCGTTTCCGGGATAGGAGGCTCGGATGGTGTAAACACCTGGGGTATAGAACTCGGCGCTGAATTCTTCATTTTCACCAAGAATCAGAGAATCATCATCTGTACCCTCGTCAACGGAGTATTCAATCAGAGAGTTGTCAATGCCTGTTACACCTCTACACATACGATCGAAAGAATCACCTGCAGTGATGTTGATAACGTCACCAACGAACGCGAGGGCAGGCTGAATCTTGTTGCCGCTGCCTTCAAGTTCGACGGTGATTGTAGCGGTCTCGACGCGAGCTTCGGAGGTGGAGAGGGTGTAGACAGCTTCTGAAACCGGTGTGGCATAGGTGAATTTGGTTGTCTTGCCGTCAACGACGCCTACAGCAAAACTGCCATCAGTAGAATTATTAGAGAAGGACCGAGCGTCAGCATCAGCGAAGGTTATCGACTTGATTTTTGAGCCGTTGCAGGTGAATGTCAGTGTCAGTGCGGGATTACCTTCATACATACGGAGTTCATAGTGGTGGCTGCCATCTTTGTCCCAGTAATCGTCGAAGAGGCGATAGTTTCCTTCGATGCCAAGTGTTACGGCACCTTCGGTAATGGATGTGACAGCCTGTTTGTTGTCCGGGCGGTTGCCTTCCATTTTACCAAGTGCGTCTGCCGTTTCACCTGTTGTGGTGCTGTTGTAGGTATACATACCGTAGGCATTCTTTTGTGAAAAGTCGAAAGTGGCAGTACCACCTGACAAGTTCACAGCCTCGGGATTCTTCTCCACCGTAATGGTGTATGAGGCTGTTGCGCCGGTGTATGCCTCGGTTTCGGCCATAGTGGCGGTGATGGTCACGGTGCCTTCGGCATTAACGGAGGTGATTTCGCCGGTAGCGGCATCGAGGGTAACGATACCTGCGGGACTTGCGGAGTAAGTCACGGCACCGTCGCCGGTGACATGAGCCACCTGCCATGACACGGGATAGCCCACGATGCCACGGATGGCATCGCGGCTGAAGCCAACCGAACCGGCCTGCTGGGGCTCTTTGACGGTAACTGCTACGGTAGCATTGCCGGAGAGGAAATTATCATCTTCAGTCCAGCTAACGTTAACATTGGCGTTGCCGACAGCCACGCCGGTGATTACGCCGGCCTCAGATACGGTAAATATATTCTCATCGGCTGAAGCGTAAGTGATGTTCTGCGGTCCATTGTCGGGAAGGATTGACAGGGTTTTACCCTTCTCTACGCTTACCGTAGCAACGGGGAAGTGGTATGTTTTCTTCGATACGGTAAGGTTAAACGAAGTAGTGCCGGGGTTGTAGCGTGGCTCGTCGCCCCAGGTAAGGGTAATTGTAGCGGTTCCGGCCTTTAAGGCTGTCACCGTACCGTTGTCGTCAACGGATGCCACATCTGCGGGAGCCACCTGGTAAGAGATATTCGACGGGTGAGCCGACCCGAGATTCACGCTCTTGTTCTCGCCGATGGTGAGAGACATATTCTCGAGAGCGGGTTCCCAGTCGGTCTTAACGGCTGCGGGCCCGTAGAGGATTATATCGTAAACATTGCTGCTGGTCTCTTTATTATATGTATTAAATCGGGAACTCGACGGGTTACAATACAGTCCGAAACCTTTGTTGACAGGTTTCATGCTTACGACACCGTCGGTGAACGAAATGGTCCATTCAGCCGGGGATGTAGTATATGACATACTCCCTTTGCTGGTTGACAGAAGGTACCCCTTTACAGTATTCAGGGTATAGTGGCCATTTGCAAGTTTTGTGATTGTAACGGCATAATCAGACTGCACCGTCACAGTACCTGCTGTGGCATCAAATACACCGTCAGTCTTTGCGGAGGCATATTTGTTGCCACTTTCGATGTAACCCATGTAATAGGAGTTTTTTGGGTTGGTGTAGGCAATGATATAATCGCCGTCTGTTACACTTGCGAGGTCTTCGATTTTGTAGTAGGTCGTAACCGGTCCAGTAACAGTGAGGGTGTATGAAGCTTCGCCTTCGTTGTAGGTTTTGGTTTTAGGTGTATGAGCCGTAATAGTGGTGGTACCCTTTCCTACTATTGTGACAACGCCGGTCGAGGAGTCGACGGTGGCGACAGATACAACTGTCGATGAATAAACTGCTGCGGCATCGGTAACCTTGGTAAGGGGCGGTTCTTTGAAATTCTCACCGAGATTAGCACTATATTGAGCCAGAGGGAATGACAGCCCGGCGTCCTTGAGGCTCGGGTCACCACCGCTTTCCTCAACAAACAGCGAGGGTTTGCCGTATGAGGAATTATTAATCACGTAAGCTGACCAAATAGTTTCATTGATAGTTTCATTGAGGAGTAGATATTTACCGCCATTTGATTTTGTATTACGGAAAGTGATTGAAAGTACACCGTTGTTATTTGTAATATCTGCTACGTGTTGTTCGTTAGTTGGAGATGCTACCGTATGAAGGTAATTTTGATTTTTTTTACTACCTCCACCATTTGCAATAAGATAACCATTAGCAGTTTGGAATGTCCAACCACCATTACTTGCCGTGCCAAGTGTAAATACCTCAGCATCATTCGGCATTGTCTCAATGGTGCCATTGGTTATTGTTACACGAACAGTCCCACGGTTATTCGTATTTTGCGTTGTTGACATGGCAAAGCCCTTATCAACACAGGCAATCACGACCTTAGTGCCGGCCGAAACTTCATTCAAATCGGTCACAAGCTTCCATTTGGCAGAAGCCGGTAACGCCATAGTAAGCCCGGCGATAAGCAAGAGTAAAAAATTT
>CAMEPD010000082.1 GCA_945931475.1 uncultured Muribaculaceae bacterium
CCGCCGACCCTCTGCTTGTAAGGCAGACGCTCTGAACCAGCTGAGCTAAGCGCCCGTATCTAAAAAGCTTTGTGGAGTGCGAGAATTTAACGCTAACGTGGGTTTATCGTATCTCCCTCTTCGGAGAGGCTTGCATCGCGGGATGCGGCTCCCAAGTTTTCACCCTCAATTCCCAAAAGCTCAATCCATGGAAAACGTTGGGTGCGGCTCTCTCCAGGGCCAAAACTCGTTAGCGAGATGGAAAGTGGGCGCTGACGGATTCGAACCGCCGACCCTCTGCTTGTAAGGCAGACGCTCTGAACCAGCTGAGCTAAGCGCCCTTCTCGCTTCCAAAAGCGTTGCAAAGGTAGGCACTTTTTTTGTAGCTACCAAATTTTCGGCCAAAAAAATCCGCTTTTCATGTAAATTTTCCATGGATTTTGAACCATGGCCGTGACAAAGTGCAGATTTACAGCATGGTATGAAATGCCGGCGGGACGCCCTCGACCAATCCCTCTGCGGCTCAAAATGTCACTGTCAGCTTCCCCAACGGTTCGCTGACGGGCACCATTGAGTTTGATGTTCCCTCGACACTCCGCGACGGTTCCGACGGTGTAGGCGACGTGTCGTATTTTATCAAATCGTACGGCGATTATACCACGATTTACGCCGAAGGCCCCTGCGAATACGGGCAGCATTGCGTTGTAAATCTTTCATTTGAGCAATCGGCCTACTACGCTTTCGTGGTATACCTGAAAAACTCTAAGGGACAGAGCTCACCCGCGCCAACATTCAGCGGTGTGCCCACGTATGTAGGCACCGGTACGCCAAAGGCCCCTGAAAATGTAGCCCTGACAATTACCGGCAACACCGCCAGCCTGACGTGGTCGCCGGTGACTGCATGTGTCGAATCCGGGAATCCCTACATCAACCCCTCGGAGGTAACATACAACGTGGTGCGTATGCCCGGCGATGTGAAAGTGGCCGAGGGCATATCTGCCACATCATTTACCGAACCCGTGCCTGCTCACGAGGGCGTGGTCGGTTACAGCTACAAGGTTACGGCCTCGTTTGGCGACAAAACCTCCGGAGCGACCCTCTCGAATGCCGTAACCGACGGTACGGTAACTCCGGCATGGAGCTGTGACCTGACCTCCCGCGATGGTTTCAACTGCTTCTCGGTAATTGATGGCAACAACGACCAGAATACCTGGGAATACGATGCTTACGGTTTTACTCAGGTGGATATTTACAACAATTGGGGTGCTATGTCGAACCCCAAGGATGAGTGGCTCATTTCGCCCCCGCTTAGCCTTGAGGGAGGCAAGATGTACCCGGTAATCTTCACCGCCAGTTCATACAACTCCGGCTACACCGAAAAATTCGAGGTGATGGGTGGCGCCGGCGCAACAGTCGCCGACCTGACCACAACCATCGTGGCCCCTACCGATGTCTGCACCGAGTCGAAAGATCTGCCCGTTGAACTCAAAGGCTTCTTCACGGCTCCCGCCACCGGAACATATTATATCGCGCTGCACGCTATCACCCCCGGCAAGACCTACGACTGCTTCGCTCGCGGCTTCAGTATCGGCGACGGCATCGAGGGACGCACACCTGCGGCCGTCGACAATTTCAGCGCCACATCTGATCCCGACGACGGCGTGAAGGCTGTGATCAGTTTCAACGCCCCGGCCCTCAACAACGGCGGCATCGCCCTTACGGCTATCGATAAAATCGAAATCGAGCGCGACGGCACAGTCATCAAGACCTTCAGCAATCCCGCTCCCGGGGCCGCTCTGACCTACACAGACGAGAATGCCACCGAGGACTATCATACTTATAAGGTGACCGCCTTCAACGAGTTCGGTGCCGGCAAGCCCGTCGAAGCCAATATCATTGTGGGTGACAACCGCCCGTATCCACCTTACACCTGCGCACTCGATGAGTGGCTCGACCTGGCCCCGTTCACCATCATCGACGGCGACGGCGACGGCCGCAAGTGGAGTACCTATTCCGGGGAGGTGCGCTGTGAATCGAATGTTTCAGGCAGCAATGACCTCATAGTGCTCCCGGCCCTCTGGCTCACCAAGGACCACCGCTATAAATTCTCGGCCGATATGCGTTCGGAATATAACGGCGAAATCAACCCCTTCGAATTCGTTTTCGGCACAGAGCCGACCCTCGAGGGGATGAACACCGTGCTCCTTGACGTGGCAACCCCCGAAGGAGGTTACGACCCCGTGACCTACACGGCTCAGGCCGACATCACCGAATCGGGCCTGTATTACTTCGGTATCCGTTACAAATGTGCCGAATACGGCAACTACATCTTCGCCGACAATGTGACGGTAAACGAAGGTATGGCCACCACCGCACCCGCCAAAATCGATGACCTCACCGTAACACCCGATTTTGGAGGCGCACTCAAGGCCACGGTTGCCTTCACCGCACCCGCCACCGACCTGGTGGGCAACGCCCTGACCGTTCCTCTCGAGAAAATCGAGGTTGAGCGCGACGGCGCCCTGGTCAAGACCTTCGAAAACGCGCAGCCCGGTGCCGCACTCAGTTACGAGGACAACGCTACCCGCGGATATCATATATATAAGGTGACATCGTACAACGGCATTTACGGCGAAAGCGCCGAAACCCGCGTCTATGTCGGTGCCAACGTGCCCCTGCCGCCGGTAAATGCCACGGTTGTCGAAACGGCCACTCCCGGTGAAGTGGAAATCGCTTGGGAAGCCCCCACACTCGATGTCGACGGCAACACTCTGAACCCCGCGCTGCTCACCTTCACCGTGATGCGCGCATCGCTCTTCGGAGCCGCTCCACAGATAGTGGCCGAGCGCATCTCAGCCAAATCCTACAAGTATCAGGCCGTACCCGAAGACTCGCAGGAATTTGTATATTATTATGTATATGCAGTAACCGACGGCGGCGCTTCGACCAACCCCGTCGCTACCGACATCATTCCCGCCGGTACTCCCGACAAACTGCCCTACCGCGAATCGTTCGCCGAAGGCACTATCAGCCATGCGTTCTGTTCGGAGCGCGAGGGTGATTATCCCGGCGACTGGACCGCTTACAACGACCAGCAGATGGCCAATCTCGAACCGCAGGACAGCGACAACGGCGTACTGGCCTTCTACGCCCCCTATGGCACCGCCATATCCCGCCTCATCACCGGAAAAGTTGACCTCACTTCGGCCGTTAATCCCCACTTCTCGCTCTGGTACTATTCGCGTCAGGATTGTACCTGCCAGGTTGTAATCGGTGCCCGCGAAGCCGGAAACGACAATGAATTCGTTGACCTCAAGCGTGTGGTCTGCGACGATTCCGACGGCTCCAAAAACACCGGCTGGGTGAAGGTTGATGTCGACCTCTCGCCCTATAAGGGCAAAATCGCCCAGGTTGTAGTGCGCGCCATAGCCGACCAGCATGCCTACATGATGTTTGACAACTTCCGCATCGCCGACATGAACGGCAAGAACCTCACCGCCGTGGCCATCTCGGCTCCCTCGGTTGTCAATGCCGGAGAACCCGCCGAAATCAAGGTTACATACGAGAACAGCAGCGCCGAATCCGTGGGTAACGGCGAATACACCGTCGACCTCTACCGCAACGGCGAGAAGGTGCAGACCATCTCCGGACAGGCTATAGCCCCCGACGAACTGCGCACTGCTGTCTTTACCGAGAATCCCACCGTGGCATTCCCCACCGAACTGGTTTACCATGCCGAAATCACCATGGAAGCCGATTCGTATAACGGCGACAATGCCACCGACCCGGCTGAGATGACCCTCCGCCTGCCGGTATTCCCCGCCGTCAACGACCTCGCTGCCGAGAGCGTAAACGGCGTCAACAACCTCACCTGGAGCGCTCCGGCTCTCACCGTTACCCCGGCTGAACCGGTTACAGACTCCTTCGAGACATATAACACCTTCGAGAAGAAGAATCTCGGCGAATGGCTGCTTGTCGATGCCGACGGCGAGAACTTCGGCGGCTTTGGTTCGCTCTCGCTCCCCGGCATCAACGGCCCGATGTCGTTCTTCGTTATGGATGCAGCCTACGAAGGTCTCCCCAACGACCCCATGGGTCAGCTCAGCGCTCACACCGGTACGAAATATATGGTTTCGGGTTGGTGCGGCGGCCCTACCAAGGCCTCCGACGACTGGCTGATTTCGCCCCGCGTTTCACTCAGCTCCAATATCCTGAAGTTCTTCGCCAAGAGCTACGACGACACCATGCTCGAATCGATGCAGGTGCTCGCCTCATCCGGCTCGCGCAATATCGATGAATTCGCTCTGGTACAGGATGTCAAGGCCGTGCCCGTGGAGTGGACCGAATACAGCGTGACCCTCCCCGAAGGCTCGCGTTACTTCGCCATCCGATGCAACAGTGTCGACCGCTTCATGCTCTTCGTCGACGACGTCACCTACACCCCGGTTACCGCCACCAGCGAGAACCTCGAGATACTCGGGTACAACGTCTACCGCAACGGCGAGAAGATCAACGAGGCTGCCGTGGCCGCTCCGGGCTTCTCTGATGACAAGACCGCTATCGGCGACAATGTACGCTACGTGGTTACCGCCGTTTACGACCAGGGTGAATCCGCTCCCTCCAACGAGGCTCTGATTACCACTTCGGCCCTTGACGGCATCGCCGCCTCGGACATCTCGGTAACCGTAGCCGACGGTTTCATCGTGGTGACCGGCGCACAGGGCCGCGAAGTCACCCTCTGCGGCGTTGACGGACGTGTATTCGCCCGCGTTACCGGCGCTCAGCGCACCATCATCCCGGCCCCGCAGGGCGTGGTTATCGTGCGTGCCGGCGGCGTCACCGCCAAGGTTGTGGTGAAGTAAGAGGTAAATGTCCCCTTTCGGGCAGATAGTTTCTGCTTGAAAATTCGTATAGTCAGGTGCAAGAATTTGCATATTCGCAATTTCTTGCGCCTGATCCGCTTTTTTCAGGCCCTAAAGTTTGCTTTATCGCCGAAAACAATTAACTTTGCCGCAGTTAACCGTCCAATCAATTTTCACTGTTCTTACCAGTTCATGAATAACATTAACGAACGCGTTAAAGCGCTACGCCAGGTCGCCGTCAGATTCTCGGGCGACTCAGGCGACGGAATGCAGCTTGCCGGTAACATCTTTACCAATGTGTCAGCAGGCATGGGAAATTCTGTGTCAACGTTTCCCGACTATCCGGCCGAAATCCGTGCCCCGCAGGGCTCGCTCGGCGGTGTCAGCGGCTTCCAGGTAAGCATCGGCGCCGGTGTGCATACCCCCGGCGACGAGTGCGACGTGCTGGTGGCCATGAATCCCGCAGCCCTCAAAACCAATATCAAGTTCCTCCGCAAAGGCGGAGTCGTTATCACCGACACCGACTCATTCACCCCCGACGGCCTCAAGAAGGCCAAATACGCTACCGACGATGCTATCAAGGAGTTAGGCATCACCGCTCAGGTTGTCGAGGTGCCCGTCACCTCCATGACAAAGGCTGCTCTGGCCGACGCGGGCATGGACCTCAAGTCAATGCTCAAATGCCGCAACATCTTCGTGCTCGGACTGCTCTGCTGGCTCTTCGACCGCCCGCTCGAAAGCGCTCAGAAGATGCTTCGCGCCAAGTTCGCCAAGAAACCGGCTGTGTACGAGGCTAATGTGAAGGTACTTCAGGCCGGATACGACTACGGCCACAACATCCATGCCAGCGTGTCGACCTACCGCGTCGAGACCGACGACATCGTGCCCGGTGTCTACACCGACGTAAAGGGTAATGAGGCAACGGCTTACGGCCTGATTATGGCTTCCGAGAAGTCGGGATGTCCCCTCTTCCTCGGCTCATACCCCATCACCCCCGCCACCGATATCCTCCACGAACTCGCAAAACGCAAGGACCTCGGCGTGAAGGCCTGCCAGATGGAGGATGAGATTGCCGGTGTCTGCTCGGCTATCGGCGCTTCGTACGCCGGTGCCCTGGCTGTCACCTCGACCTCAGGCCCCGGCCTGGCGCTCAAGAGCGAAGGCATCGGCCTGGCTGTCATGGCCGAACTCCCCCTGGTGGTCATCGACGTGCAGCGCGGCGGCCCCTCGACCGGCCTCCCCACCAAGACTGAACAGACCGACCTGATGCAGGCCCTCTACGGCCGCAACGGCGAATCGCCCGTGGCTGTGGTGGCTGCCCTTAGTCCCACCGACTGTTTCAATATGGCCTTCGAGGCCTCGCGCATCGCCGTGGAGCACATGACCCCGGTGATTCTCCTCACCGACGCTTTCATAGGCAACGGCTCGTCGGCATGGCGCATCCCCGAAGCCGACGAATACCCCGAAATCAAGCCCCTGCGCGTACCCGAAGGGCTCCGCGAAAGCTGGCAGCCATATATGCGCGAACCCGAAACGATGGCCCGGTACTGGGCCATCCCCGGCACCCCCGGGCTGATGCACCGTCTCGGCGGCCTCGAGAAGGATGCCGACACCGGCGCGCTCTCCAACGACCCCGCCAACCACGAGAAGATGGTGCTCACCCGTCTCGAGAAGGTGGAGCGCATCGCCCGCGACATCCCCGCACAGGAGGTGCTCCTCGACAACCCCGAAGCCGATACCCTGCTGGTAGGGTGGGGCGGCACTTACGGACACCTTTACACCGCGGCCGAAGAACTTAACGCTCAAGGCATCAAGGTGGCGCTGTCGCAGTTCCGCTACATCCGTCCCCTTCCGGCTAACACCGGCGAAATACTCAGCCGCTTCAAGCGCGTGATTGTCGCCGAACTCAACACCGGTATGTTCGCCGACTATCTGCAGGCCAAATTCCCCGACGTGAAAATCGAACGCATCAACAAGATTCAGGGCCAGCCCTTCCTTGTGAGCGAACTCGTCGACGGCGTCAAACATCTCATTTAAGGCAGGTTCTATAAATTGGACACCTGTCGGATTAGAAAATAACAATATCAGGTTCTTGGCTGATTTCTTGTATAAATCGGCTGCTTTTCCATCTTTCATCGGTCGTTTAGCGAGCTAAACTCCCTCTTTAAGATGAAAAATCATCTCGATTTCTACTACGAAATCATCGCAAGCCAATTTATAGAACCTGCCTGAAAAAGATTAACCATGGAAGAGAAAAAATACACTGCCGCTGATTTCAAAAGCGACCAGCCCGTGCGCTGGTGTGCCGGCTGTGGCGACCATGCCGTGCTCAACTGTCTTCACAAGGCTATGGCCACACTGGGCGTGGCTCCCGAGATGACCGCCGTGATTTCGGGCATAGGTTGCTCCTCGCGTCTGCCCTACTATATGAACACCTACGGCTTCCATACCATCCACGGACGTGCTGCCGCTGTGGCCACCGGCTTCAAGGTGACCAATCCTGAAATGACTGTATGGCAGATCAGTGGCGACGGCGACGGTCTTGCCATCGGCGGTAACCATTTCATCCACGCCGTGCGCCGTAATGTCGACATCAACATCCTGCTGCTCAACAACCGTATCTACGGCCTTACAAAGGGACAGTACTCACCCACATCGGCACGCGGTTTCGTCTCGAAATCCTCGCCTTACGGCACCACCGAGGACCCGTTCATCCCCGCCGAACTGGTGTTCGGCGCCCGCGGCACATTCTTCGCCCGCACCATCGACGTCGACCTACCCACCTCGCAGGAGGTGATGGTAGCCGCCGCACGCCACAAAGGCGCATCCGTGGTGGAGGTGCTCCAGAATTGCATGATTTTCAACAACGGCATCCACGCCAACGTTACCGACAAGGAACATCGCGCCGACCGCACCATTCATCTGCGCCACGGCGAGAAGATGCTCTTCGGTAAGGATAATCAATACGGCCTGGTAGGCAACGGCTTGCTTATCAAGGCTGTGGAAATCGGCAAAGAGGGATGGACAATCGATGACGTGCTCGTTCACGACGCCCATAACCCCTCTAATTTCGTGCATCAGCAGCTCGCCATGATGGACGGCACCGAACTTCCGCTCGCCATCGGCGTAATCCGCGACGTAGACAACCTTACCTACGAAACCGAGGTAGCACGCCAGGTTGAGGATGTCCGTGCCCGCAAGGGGTTCGACTCGCTCCGCTCGCTGTTGCTCGCCGGCGACACCTGGACTGTCGAGTAATCCCCTCCCGGGCAGTCCATTTCCCCCTGTCCGACTAATTTATGTATTTATAATGATGCCACCGGCGGCTGAGGCAGCTGTCGGTGGCATTGGTTTGGTTCAGAAGCCGGGGATGCGGTGTATTACTATTCCGGGCTCTCAGGCGATTCGTCGAGCGAGTCGATGTCGTTGATCATCGCATCGTTGACCCGCTGTGATTTAAGGTAGATTACCGTTATCACTATCCCGCAGATAATCAGCGTGCCACCTACAAAGGCGATTTCGGCCCATAAGAAGCCTTCAGAAGCCATTAATTCATGGAATATCACATCATTATGGAGATTGGAGAGGAGAAACCATAATATCCAGGCAGCACACAGCGGAGCCATTACCAAAAACTGAATCTTGCGGTTGCGTTTTTGGCGCACCAGGTATTTGCGTAGCTCCTGCAGGGGCAGACTACTGATAAGCTTTTGGGGTACACGCATCGTCTTCGTATCTAAGTAAGTGTCTATCACGCACGCTATTGTCAACGTTATTGCAATCCAGACGGATATATGCAGAGCTATGCAGATTCCGAAGAAGAATACGCATAAGAAAGGCACAGTTATCAGCTCGGTGGTGACCAGCCAGTTCAGTCCCTGCGGACGTTTGCTCATTACATTGCGTATCAGCTGCTTGTTGACAATGGTGTAATTGTCGAGACTCTGTTTCATTGCGGCCATCTGCCGGCGGAGTTCAGTTATTTCGTCCATGGTGTCAATCATTTGAAGATGAAGAGTTTAGAGAGATTAATTTTTTGCGGATGCGAACCAGGCGCGTTGCGAGGGCTTTTACCGAAATTCCTGCAATCGCCGCGATGTCGTCGTATGACATATCCTCGAGCCAAAGCAGGATGATGGCGCGGTCGAACGGTTCGAGCTGCGTGATGCGCCGGTGAAGAAGGAGATTCTGGCGTCCGATGGGGGTGCTTTCGTTCAGCACATCCGGCGACAGGTCGAGAGGCACCGTCCTCAGATGCTTTTTGCGCTTATACGACAGGCAGGTGTTGAGGCTCACGCGGTAGACCCATGTGCGCACATTGCTGTCGCCGCGGAATTTCTCGTACCCCTGCCACAAATTTATCAGCA
>CAMEPD010000083.1 GCA_945931475.1 uncultured Muribaculaceae bacterium
TGATAGTCTCTCGAATCTGAACGCGCTGCAAATGCAGTTCGTTGGAGTCGCCCACCAACTCGCCCTTACGGATGGTCTTGCCGTTGGTGAACGTGACATAACCGACCGGCTGAGCATCATTTCCGGGGAATATTTCTGAAATGGTGAAGTCGCGATATTCGAGCAGTTCATTTGATGCGGTATATAACGAGTCGCCCACGCCTAAGGTCTTGACCTGACGGCGAGGTTCACCGGCGGCGTTCTTCACCTCGATTTCGATGCGAGCCATCGGCGGTTTGCTGTGGCTCAGCACAATATTATCCAAGTACATATATCCGCTTGTGCCACGTAAGTTCTTGATTTCAAAACCGATAACACGGATGCGTTTTACCAGTTTCTGCTGATAAGCGTCGAGAGCATCAAGAGCATATACTGTGTCGTGATGTTTCTTGTGGGTTGCCGAGTAGTTGAGCACAAACAGCGGCTTGAAGCGTTTGAGAGCCGTCTGTGTGGCGTCGCCGCCCATCTTCTGCGGTTCGTCCATTATGATGATCGGGCGGTTGGCAGCTATCACGTCGATAGGCCGACGCGAGGCGAACTCGTCACGCTTGGTGTAGATGATGCGGCTCTCCTTGCTGCGGCCACCCTCTTTGAGGGAAGCGGCGAAGGCCTGAGTGTTTATAATCATCACGTTCAGCCCGGCATCTTGAGAGAACTGGTCGAGCTGATTGAGGTTCGAGCTGTTATAGACAAACCAACGAGCTTTCTTCCCATAATGCTCCATAAAGTGTTCTTCGAGCATTCGGAACGACTTGGCTACGCCCTCGCGGATAGCGATGCTCGGCACAACGATGATGAACTTCGACCAGCCGTAGCGCTTGTTCAGCTCAAACATCGTCTTTATATAGACGTAAGTCTTGCCGGTGCCGGTTTCCATCTCCACGTCGAGGCTCACCGCTCCGAGTTCGTCAGTGGCAGCGAGCGCCTTTGAGAGCGGCACGCCCGACCGCGTCTGCACGGCATGGAGATTTTCGAGCAGCCTTGCGCGGTCGAGTTCCACATCGGAGTTGCGGTAGCCGTCATCGTCACCATCAAAATGTAGGGACATGCCTTTGGCATGTTGGCCAAGGTCCATTCGATATTTTGATGAATCACGGTTCGGCTGACCGAGAAAAACATCAACTGTATTATTGACGGCATCGGTTTGATACCCTTGTATTTTAAATTTGAACTTCATCCCTTTGAATCATTAAAGCAGTCCTCCGTCCAACGACTAATATTATTTATAATGTATTCAGCGATATTATTACCATCATGGTTGCCACGAATAAAATGATCATGGTAACGACCCTGCCAACTGAATTCAGTATCAATTGAACGAGCATATTTGGTTACGGCCCCCTTTAAAGATGAGATAAATCGACCCAATGTAGGGATATGCCTTTGGCATGTTTCATTCGCTCTCAATGCCGGATTAGGGCTTCGTTGCTCTGCCGGTAAAGTTAAATCCATATTGCCATGGATGCTTACTATAGCGTGTATATGATTTGGCATAACAACAAACAATGGAATTTCAATATCGAAGCTAAATGTGGAGGCTTTCGTGAGTTGCTCCGTAACGAATAAGCCTATTGGCGTTAGATGCATTTCACCATCGTATATTTCACCGAAATAGTGCTTTCGGTTAGCTGTACAAATGGTAATGAAATAATCACCACCTTCATAATCCAAGAATTTTGCTCTTGGTGTTTTACGATATTGTTCCATCATTTATTAATCGTGGGGACGGCGTATTAATGTAGGGACATCGCTTTGCGATGTTTAATTGTTATTGATGTATCATCTGAAATTAACGAATCATCGCGTTTGAAACATGCCAAAGGCATGTCCCTACAAAATTACTACATTTCAAATTATTCGACGGATAGTATCGGGTGAATAGTGCTTGAAGATTTGCTCGAAGTTGTCGAGGACATTGTCGTTCTCGGCAGAGGCGTCGCGCATCACGAAGTAGACCGGGCGCAGCTTGGCTATCTCGGTGATGGTCGGTTCGTTCACATCATTGTCAAAGGTGGCAATGAGTTGGTCGCCATTTACTATAAACACTTTCTTGCCATGGATTTCCTTTTCCTCGATGCTTGCAGAGAGTTCGATGTTGAGTTCGGGCAGCACTTGGAAAAGCAAGTCGAGCGGTGTGCGGTCAGACTTGACGTTATCAACGGAGTTGAACAAGTTTTGCTCGGTCAAATCGTCTGGCGTATAATATACATCCTCTATATTCGACGAGTCGAGTTTCAGCACACGGAAGCCGATGTCGAGGTCTTGACCTTGCAAACCTGCTTCTTCCTTGACTTTCTTTCCGGCACGACGGATGCGCTCTTTGCCGATTTCACAGATGTTGGCGTAACCGGCTTTACGAGCTTCGCTCTTTTCGTCAGTTACTTCGGGCAGCTGCACCATAATAAATTTGCGATGGCCTCCGTCCTCTGCATTGAGTTTCATTACGGCGTGGGCAGTAGAAGCCGAGCCGCTGAAGAAATCTAATATTAGTGAATTGTTGGGAAGGAAGAAAGATATTAGATGAAAAATTAGTTCCTTGGGTTTAGGGAAAGAAAAGATTTCTTTTTGACCAAGTAGCCTCTTAATATCCTCTGAACCGTAATTGGGGATATTGGATTCGTCTATTACGGAACTGATAATTTCGTTATTTCTCTTTTTGCGGTATCGTGGCATCCCTTTAGAATTGAAGTAAATTTCAAGCCACTCTTGCCCTTTTGAGTCATAAGTAGGAACTCCCAAAGGATGGTTTTTGAAAAATTCTTTAATTTGATTTACATAAGGGAATGTCCCGCGAAGAATGATATCGTTTTGCAAAACTCCGTTCTCAAAAATCATATCTCCAGATATGATTTCAAGTTGAACTTCTTCGCCAACAGACCCTTCGAAATGGGCATTTTGCGCTCCTTCAATACGACAACCCTTGCAAAACCTAACCTCAGAAAAAGGATTTTTACTGCTTGGCTTATTAAAGCAATAATGTTCAAGTTCTCCCATTGAAGATGCAAAATTTTCGCCATAAACAGAATCTATAATTTCAGCATCTTTGCCGTATGCTAAAATATACTCATGGTTTTTGACGATTTTGCGGAAGCCTTTGCTTGAACCTCGATTTACCCAAATTAAAGAACCCCTATCAAGTCTATTCTGAGTACCGAATATTTCATCACATATTTTTCGGAGATTATCTACTTCGTTATCGTCTATAGAAATGAAAATAATTCCATCGTCAGAAAGGATGTCGCGGGCGACTTTGAGGCGAGGGTAGATCATGTTGAGCCAGTCGGTATGGAAGCGACCGTTGGCTTCGGTGTTGCGCTGCATGGGGTCGAGCGTCTCGATGATGTTCCCATCCTCATCTTTACATCGCAAAGCGATGTCCCTACGAGTTTCGTCATAATCACGTGCGAAATCATCGTTATATACGAAGTCGTTGCCGGTGTTGTACGGTGGGTCGATGTAAATCATCTTGATTGCGCCGAGGTAGTCCTCGCGCAAGATTTTGAGCACTTCGAGGTTGTCGCCCTCGATGTATAGGTTTTGCGTGGTGTCGAAGTCGACCGACTCCGCCGGACATGGGCGCAGTGTCATAGTCGTAGGCGTATTCGCCAAACGTCCCGAAGCCTTTTTATCAGGCCACGTGAACTGGTACCGCTCTTCGCCGGCATCAAGCACTTCACCGCTCAGCTCCTCGCGCAGCTTGTCGAAGTCGACAGCAAGCTCCGGCTTCCCGTCTTTGCCTATACGTTCCGTAACGCATTGTGGAAACAATGCGGCAATCTTTGCCACATTGCCCACCGTCGCGTCAGGGCTTTGCATTTTCATTTTTTCCATGAAAGTCAATCGCTGTCGCAGCCACTGACTCCGGGTGGCAAATGTGGGGTTGATTGGTAATTACGAAAAACGGGGAGCCACACCATGCTCATTCCGTTTTCAGGGTCGTAGGATACCATTACTGTGGAACAAGCAATGGTAGAATCACCCCGCCAAGTATGTATATGCAATAAACCCAGCCCACTTGTCGCGAAGTGAGTTGGAAATACATATATACGTACCCAACGGGCATCTACTATTGCTTTATTCTTGACAGTAATTCAAAATTTCCTACGTTCTGAAAACCAAGAAATAAAGCGTCGGTAAACGCCTTTCGTATGTCAGAACCACCCAATGCCCGGTGTCAATCCTCCTCCGAGGCACCACGTATTGCGGGGTTCGTATCGCAAAGTTATTATTTTTTTTTGAGAGTTTTTAGCGTCGGTCGAAAAAAATCGGGTTTACACTGAAAATCAAAAGCAAATATCAAAAGCGAATATCAACTGCAAACACCCTCTTAGTTATATGAGAAGTGCACTCCGAAAGTTTGACAAAAACTATGGAGTGCACATCAATGTGATATATACCTTGGGGTTTACAGGGCGAGGAGCTCCTTGATTTTTGCATCGAGTACGTCGCGCGGCTGCGAGCCTACAAGACGGAGGTCGGTCTTTTTGCCATTCTTGAAGAAGAGAATGGTCGGAAGCGCCATGATGCGGTATTCGCTGCTGAGGTCGCCCTCTTCGTCCACGTTATATTTGCCGATGACCACTTTGCCTTCATATTCCTGGGCAAGTGCGTCGATTGTGGGGGCCATGCCTACGCAGGGACCGCACCAGGTTGCCCAAAAGTCAATCACTACTGGTTTGCCCGATTCGATTAATTCGCGGGCATTTTCGTCGGTAATGGTAAGTGCCATTGTAATACTTTATTAAGGTTAATATTTGTCGAAACTGAATTGTATGTCCATCGATGTCAGGGCGTTGGCAAGTTTCTTGTCAAGCGGTATACGCAGGCCCGACTGAAGTTTGACCGAGCGGTTGGAATCGGGGTCATACATCCTGATTGACAGGGTGCCTCCGCGGCCCTCGGTATCCGAAATGCGGTCTTTCAGTACGGCCGACAGGGTAGGGGTAATCTCGCCGGTGGTGAGATTCAGGGTTACTCCTTTGATGAGTTTTCCTTTCAGCTCGTCGAGCAGATTCATCCGCACTACTTCCCAGGAAATCTCGTTGTTGAAGCGCCTTTCGGCTCTGACGGTTACCGAGACGGGGGTGCCGGGTTTGCCGTAGTTGCCGAAATCGATGTATTTTTTGCCGAACAGGCGTATCTCGCAGCTGCCGGTGTAATCCTCTATCGCCATGATACCGAAGTTGCCCCCTTTGCGCGACGGGCGGCTCTCAAACTTGGTCACCATGCCGCCGAAGGTCAGTTCGCGTCCCTCTTCGGCGGGTGCCTCCAGGTACTCTTTTATGGTGGTCATGCCGTAGTTCAGCTCCATGTAATAGGTGTCGAGCGGATGCGCCGACAGGAACATACCCACCAGGTCGCGCTCTTTCTCAAGGCGCACTGCGTCGACCCAGGGGACGGCCGACTTTACCTGTGGCCGCCCGGCGGTGTTCAGGGCTTCGTCCATGTCGCCGAAGAGCGATGCGGTCTGCTCGAGTTTGGCGTTCTGGTAAAGCTGTCCGTAGCGGAGCAGCAGCTCGGCGAAGGTCTCGTCGCGGTTGTTCTTCTCGAAATAGTCTTCGCGCTTTATACCCTCGAAGCAGTCGAACGCGCCGGCCAGCACGAGCGCTTCGAGCACACGGCGGTTGATGAACTGTGGCGGTACACGCTCCACAAAGTCGTACGGGTCTGTAAACGGTCCGTGCTCCTTGCGTTCGTTGATTATCTGGGCCACAACGTTTTCGCCGACGCCCTTGATGGCGGCCAGTCCGAAGCGTATGTCGCCCTGCTGGTTTACACCGAAGTCGTTGAACGATTCGTTGATGTCGGGGCCCTTCACCTGTATCTTCATGGCCTTGCATTCGTCCATGAAGTTGGTGAGTTTGGTGATATCCGAACGGTTACGCGACAACACTGCCGCCATATATTCGGCCGGGTAATTGGCCTTGAGGTAGGCGGTCTGGAATGCCACCCACGAGTAGCAGGTGGCGTGGCTCTTGTTGAAGGCGTACGATGCGAATTTCTCCCAGTCGAGCCAGATTTTCTCCAGCACTTTGGGGTCGTGGCCGTTGGCCTGCCCCCCGGCCATGAATTTGCCCTTGAGGTGGTTCATCTTTTCGATGAGCTTCTTACCCATGGCTTTGCGCAGGGTGTCGCTCTCGCCGCGTGTGAAGTTGGCCAGCAGGCGCGACAGCAGCATCACCTGCTCCTGATATACCGTAATACCGTAAGTATCTTTGAGATACTTCTCCATAATCGGTATGTCGTAGACTATCGGGGTGCGTCCTAACTTGCGCGAGATGAAGTCGGGGATATAGTCCATGGGCCCCGGACGGTATAGGGCATTCATGGCAATGAGGTCCTCGAAGGTCGAGGGCTGCAGCTCGCGCAGGTATTTCTGCATGCCGGCCGACTCGAACTGGAAGGTGCCGATGGTGCGCCCCTCGCAATAGAGCTGGTAGGTCTTTTTGTCGTCGATGGGTATCTTCTCCATGTCGATTTTCTCGCCGGTGGTCAGCTCGATGTTGCGCACGGCGTCCTGGATTATCGACAGGGTTTTCAGCCCTAAGAAGTCCATCTTTATGAGGCCGGTCTCTTCGATGACACGTCCTTCGTACTGTGTTACAAGCAGCTTGCCCTCGAGTTTGTCGACGGCCGTCGACACCGGCACCCAGTCGGATATTTTGTCGCGGCAGATTATCACGCCGCAGGCGTGCACGCCAGTGTTGCGCACATTCCCCTCGAGCTCCTTGGCATACTGCAGGGTCTCCTGAACCAGCGGATTGTGGTTCGTGGCCAGTTCGCTCTTGAACTCTGGTACGTACTCGTAGCAGTTTTTCAGCGTGGGTTTCAGCTCTTTGCCGTTCACTGTGGGCATGTGGCGCGGTATCATCTTGGTCAGGCGGTCACTCTCCGGGATGGGTAACCCTTCCACGCGGGCCACGTCCTTTATGGCTGATTTGGCGGCCATGGTGCCGTAGGTGATAATGTGAGCCACGTTCTCCGCCCCATACTTTTGCGTGACGTATTCCAGCACACGCGCGCGGCCGTCGTCATCGAAGTCAACATCGATATCAGGCAGCGATATACGGTCGGGGTTCAGGAAACGCTCGAACAGAAGGTCGTACTTTACGGGGTCTATCTGCGTGATTCCCAGGCAGTAGGCTACACACGAACCGGCCGCCGACCCACGCCCCGGCCCTACGGATACACCCAGTTTGTCGCGCGAGGCGTTGATAAAGTCCTGCACGATAAGGAAGTAGCCCGGAAATCCCATCGTCTTCATGATGTGAAGCTCAAACTTGATGCGCTCGTGCATCTCCTCGCTCAGCGGTTCGCCGTAGCGACGCCTGGCCCCTTCGTAGGCCAGCTTGGCCAGATAGTCGGCCTCGAACTTTATGCGGTACAGCTTGTCGTAGCCACCCAATTTCTTAATCTTCTTCTCGGCCTCCTCCTGGCTGAGAACTATATTACCGTTCTCGTCGCGGGTGAACTCGTCGAAGAGCTCCTTCTCTGTGATGCGGCTGCGGTACTCCTCCTCGGTGCCGAATTCCTTCGGTATGGCGAAGAAGGGCATGATGGGCGGGTGGTCTATATCGTATGTCTCTACTTTGTCGAGAATTTCGATGGTGTTCGACAGCGCTTCCGGGATGTCGGCGAACACGGCGTTCATCTCGGCAGTGGTCTTCATCCACTCCTGTTTGCTGTAGGCCATGCGCCCGTCGGAATCGGCCAGTTTGCGTCCGGTCGACACGCATATCAGTCGTTCGTGCGCTTCTGAATCCTCTTCGTTCACAAAGTGCACGTCGTTGGTGCATATCACCTTGATTCCGTGCTTCTTGGCGAATTCCAGCAGCACGCCGTTCACCTCCTGCTGACGCAGGTAGGTTTCGTGGTTGGCTCGCTGTTTCGTGGCCTTATGTCGCTGCAATTCAAGGTAATAGTCATCGCCGAACACGCTCTTCCACCACAGCACGCGCTTCTCGGCTTCCTTTATGTCGCCGCGCATTATCAACTGTGGTATCTCGCCACCGAGGCAGGCCGAGCACACTATCAGACCCTCCTTGTGGGCCTCGATGTCGGCCTTATCGGTGCGCGGATGGAAATAGAATCCGTCGGTCCATGCGCGCGACACTATCTTGATCAGGTTATGGTAGCCCTTTTCGTTCTTTGCTAATATAATAAGGTGTCGGCCGCGGTCGTCCTTGTCGGTGCGATTGTCGAGTGATTCATTGGCTACATACACCTCGCAACCGAAAATGGGTTTGAATATCTTTCGCCTCAGGGACGCAATCTCCTCCACCAACCGCGATGCCTCAGCCTCGTCGCCGCTTTCACGCGCCGCGTCGAGCTTCGCCGAGGCCTCTTTGATGGCCCCTTTGGTCTTGCCGTTCTTCTTGTTGACGTAATTGAAATACTCCTTTATGCCGAACATATTGCCATGGTCGGTGATAGCTAGACCCGGCATACCGTCGGCCATAGCCTTGTCGACCAGCGCCTCGATTGAAGCCTGACCGTCAAGAACGGAATATTGTGTGTGTACATGCAGATGTACGAATGGTTGCATATCAGATTATATATTGGGTGTGTAAGGCGCGGGGTAGGGGATTCACCTGCTGACACCTGAAGGCAGCCCTACGGCATTGAGTAGCCTCCCCGCGTCGCTCCATGTAGAACGAATAAGGCAAAGTTACGCTTTTTCCCATCCATCTGCAAATATTCCGTCCTACACTTTCCCATAATTTATCCACACTCATGTATATGTGCCGTCGCAGTCATGTTGACTCATTCCTCGTTGTGCCCAATCTGTATTAGCCGCAATGTCCCTCACGTCGCGTTTGGTCCGTATTTGCTCCATATTTTACAGAAGAAAACCCGCTCGAAACATTGCATGGGAAGTAAATTTCTACAAACTGATGTAAAAATATGTTATTGAGCAGAAATTTAACATTTA
>CAMEPD010000084.1 GCA_945931475.1 uncultured Muribaculaceae bacterium
CAGAGCGTCTGCCTTACAAGCAGAGGGTCGGCGGTTCGAATCCGTCAGCGCCCACCCCGTCAACCCGAAGGCCCACAAGGCTTTCGGGTTATTTGTTGTCAGGCAAGGTCATGGGGGATGTGGCTTTTGTAACCTATATGGCTTATGTGGCTTATGCCGCGCATTGAGATGAGATGAAAACCGTAATCACCGCAATAGCACTGCGGACCGTGAAATACTCCGACCGCACTTCGATTCTGAGCGTCTACTCCGCCCGGCAGGGTCGTATGTCGCTGGCGGTACCGGCCGGCACCGGGCGCTCGGCAACCCGTATGCGCGCCCTGCTGATGCCGATGGCGGTCTTCGAGGGGACGGCCGACCTGCGTCCCGGCCGCGAGATTTCGCCTGTTTCCGATGTCCGTGCCATAACGCTCCCGGCCGCCAACCACCCTATGGCGTCGATTGTGGCGATGTTTCTCGCCGACCTGCTGCAGGGGCTGCTGCGCGAGCCCATGGTCGACGAAGCCCTCTTCGCCTGCCTCGCCGACACGTCGGAACGCCTCTTCCGGGCCGACTGCGCGACACTCTCCAACTTCCATATCGCTTTCATCATCAGGCTGTTGCACTTCATCGGCATAGAGCCCGACTGGTCGACCTACCTACCCGGTTCATACTTCGACATGACCGGCGGCATCTTCCGCCTGTTCCGCCCGACACACCCCCACTTCCTGCCACCGGCCGAGGCCGATGCGGCATACCACCTGCGACGCATTTCGCTGCAAAACTGTCGCCGGTTCCACTACACACGCTTCGAGCGCAACCTGCTCACCGATCGCCTCATCGCCTACCTGCGCTTCCACTTCCCCACCCTGCCACAGCCGGCGTCGCTCCAGGTACTCCGTTCCCTTTGACCACTACGCACCTGCCTATCAGCATATTACTATCGGATACAATTGAGATATTGGATTTTCGGGGGAAATGTTGTATTTTTGTAGTTTGATAGTAATGTGGGCTGCTGCGATACGGCCAAAATATACTAACCCTAAGAATATCAAGCAGATGAGCAACAAAGACGACATACAGAAGGTTGACACCGCTACTCCCGACGCCCAGGACCCGAAGCCCGAAAAGAAAAAGCGGCCGATATGGGTGCGCATCCTTAAGTGGCTGGGTATCACTTTGGCAGCACTGATATTGCTGTTCGCAGTAATCTGTTCGCTGATTGTGTGGATTCTCACTCCCGAGCGCCTCACGCCAATTGTCGAGGAGCAGGCATCGAAGTATCTCAATGCCGACGTGAAAATCGACCGCGTGGAGCTCACCTTCTGGAGCACTTTCCCCAAAATGACTGTCGACGTTGACTCGCTGCGCCTTGATTCGCGCTCGCTCGACGGGTTGTCACCGGCCGAAAAAGCCAAGCTGCCGGCCGACTACCGCCGTCTGCTCGAATTAGGGTCATTCCACGGAGGCATCAACGTGATGCCACTCCTCACCGGCAACATTTCGCTCTACGACGTGACATTCAAAGGGCTGAAAGCCAACCTCGTGCAGGTCAACGACTCACTCTCGAACTACGACATCATCCCGCCGTCGGAGGAGCCCTCCGATACCACCCCCGTAAGCATCCCGTCGATTTCAATCAACCGATTCGAGATAGCCGACGCAGCCCCGATTCGCTACCGCTCGATAGCTGACTCCCAGGATATTACCGTTGCGTTAAAGAATATCACCCTCAAAGGGAGCGACGCCCCGGCCTATACGCTCGACATCAACGGCAATATGCACACCCCTCTGCTCGACCGCTTCCGCTTCACCACTCTGTCGATGGGCGCAGGGGGCACCGTACGCTGGGAACGCGAACACCCCTTCGCCGTAACCCTCGAGGATTTCCTGATGCAGCTCGATGAGTTCAAAGTGACGGTCAACACGTCGGTCGACTTCGATACGGCGCCGATGGTCAACAGTTTCCGTGCCGAATTCAAGGACATCCCGTTAGAGGCCGTACTCAGCCACGTTCCGGAAGAGTTCCAGTCGTACGTCCGGCCGTTGAAAACCACCATGCGGGTGTCGTCGACCGTCGAACTGTCGCACCCGTGGAACATCGGCGACTCCCTGCTGCCGTCGCTCGACGCCGCGTTCACTATCCCTTCATGCACAGTCAATTACGAGAAATACCGGTTCAACGACGTCCGCGCCGAAATCACCGCCCGCTTCAACGGCACCGACATCAACGCCTCGGTGTTCACCGTCAAGGGGCTCCGCGCGCGCGGCGAGTCGCTCGATATCGACGTCAACGCCTTGGTCACCAACGTGGAGGCAGACCCGTGGGTCGAGGGCGATTTTGCCGGAACAATCAACCTGTCGCAGTTGCCGGTCAACCTTAAGGCGCTGATTCCCTTCGACATAACCGGACGAATCACCGGCAAGACCGACTTCGCCCTGCACCTGTCTGACCTGTCGCGCGAGCAGTTCCACCACATTAATGCCCACGGCGAACTTAACCTGATGAATCTCAAGGCCTCAGACCCGGGGATGTTCACCGCCTACACGCGCCACGCGCGGCTGCAGTTCGGTACCGACAAAGCGTTCGTCAACGGCGGCGTCAAGGTAGATTCACTCCTCCAGGTGTCGCTCGACATCGACACGCTCTATGCCGACGGCATGGGCATGACCTTGGCTGTCAGCAACTTCAAGGCCGGAGTGGGAGCATCAAACCGCGCCTCGTCGGCCGACACAACCGAAATCAACCCCTTCGGCGGCAAAATCTCGGTTGAGCGGCTGAAATTCGACGCTCCGGCCGACACCATGCGCGTGCGCCTGCGTAACGCATCGGTAGCGGGCGCCCTGCGCCGCTTCAAAGGCGAAGGGCGTTCGCCGCTGCTCGACCTGTCGGTCGACGCCGGGCGCCTGATGTTCGGTCAGGGTCTCAATAAGATTGCCCTGCGCGAGGCCGGAGCTGCCCTGAACATCCACCTCAATGAGGCCGCAGCCGCCCGCCGGGCGCGCCGCGCCGCCATGACCGAGCAGGAGAAGGCCGCCGCGGCCGCCCGCCGCAAGGCTCGCCTCGACTCGCTCGCCGCCGGGCCCAAGGTAGAGAACATCGACCTGACCCTCGACCGGAAGAACCGCAACCTGATGCGCCGCTGGGATTTCAGCGGCCATGTCACCGCCAAGAGCGGACGCATCGTCACCCCCTACCTGCCCCTGCGCAACCGCGTGCGCAACTTCAATATGCGTTTCAGCAACGACTCGCTTACATTCCGCGACGTCAGCCTGAAGATGGGCCAGAGCGACTTCACCGTCAACGGGCGACTATCCAACCTGCGCCGTGCCCTCACCGCGCGCCGCGACAACACCCTCAAACTCGACCTCAACGTACTCTCCGACACGGTTAATGTCAACGAGCTGATTCACGCCTTATACGCCGGACCGGCCATCGCCGCACGCACCGATTCGGCATCCGTATGGTCAGACAACGACGACATCCAGCAGGAGCACATTGCCGCCATGGCCGACAACGTGTCGACCGGCCCCCTGCTGCTGCCCCATAACATCGACGCCCACCTCAAAGTAGCCGCACGCAACATCTTCTATTCCGATATGCTGCTCTACGCCTTCCGAGGCGACCTGCTGCTCTTCGACGGAGCGCTGAACCTGCGCAACCTCTCGGCCTCGACCGACATCGGCTCCATCGACCTCAACGGCCTCTATGACGGCGCCGCCCCCGACGCCCTCCAGTTCGGCATGGGCATGAGCGTGCGCAACTTCCGTCTCGACCGCCTGACAAGCATTGTGCCGGCCATCGACACCATAATGCCCATGATGAAGAACTTCGCCGGAATAGTCAACGCCGAAGTGGCCGTAACCACCGACCTCCACCCCAACATGGACATCAACATACCCACACTCAAAGCCGCGCTGTCGATTCAGGGTGATTCGCTCGTGCTGCTCGACCCCGCCACTTTCCGAACGGTCTCCAAGTGGCTGCTGTTCCGCAACAAGAAGCGCAACATGATCGACCACATGGAGGTGGAGGCAATCATCGACAACTCCATGATTGAAGTATTCCCCTTCATCTTCAACTTCGACCGCTACCGCCTGGGCGTGATGGGCAACAACGACCTGGCCATGAACATGAACTATCATGTATCAGTACTCAAATCGCCCATCCCCTTCAAATTCGGCATCAACCTCAAGGGCAACACCGACAAAATGAAGATTCGCCTCGGCGGTGCCAAGGTAAAACCCGGCATGGTGGGCGAACGCCAGCAGATTGCCGACAACACACGCATCAACCTTGTAGAACAGATAAATACGGTGTTCCATCAGGGCCTGTCCAACGCCCGAAAGGGCAAGATTCGCTTCCCGTCGACCACCGCGACAGCCGGTGCCCGCGAAGCCTCCAACGCCCTCACCGACGACGCCCTGTCTCCCCTTCAGGAGATTGGCATGAGTTCGGCGGGTGTAGGCGACGACAGCACCGTCGCGCCGCAGGTTCCCACACCGCTAATCCCCGTTCCCACAGAGCAAAAGAAGAAAAAATGACTGAAGAGAAACCCGATTACGATATCCGCAGCGAGTCGGTGCGCTCCGACCAGGATTTCGAACGTGCTCTCCGACCCGACCGGTTCGAATCGTTCGCCGGTCAGGAGAAATCGGTCGAAAACCTGCGCATATTCGTGGCCGCCGCCAAAATGCGCGGCGAGTCGCTCGACCACCTGCTGCTCCATGGCCCTCCCGGCCTGGGCAAGACCACTTTAGCCTCAATCGTGGCCAACGAGCTCGGCGTCGGCTTCAAGGTAACCTCGGGCCCCGTACTCGACAAGCCCGGTGACCTGGCCGGCATACTCACCTCCCTCGAAAAGAACGATGTGCTCTTCGTCGACGAGATACACCGCCTCAGCCCCGTGGTCGAGGAGTACCTCTACACGGCCATGGAGGACTACCGCATCGACATCATGATCGACAAAGGCCCCGGCGCGCGTTCGGTACAACTGTCGCTCGCGCCATTCACGCTCGTGGGTGCCACTACCCGTTCGGGTATGCTCACGGCACCGCTGCGCGCACGTTTCGGCATCAACATCCACTTCGAGTACTACGACGAGGAGGTAATCGAGCGCATCATACAGCGCTCGGCCGGCCTGCTCGGCATACGATGCTCCGCCGAAGCCGCCCACGAAATAGCCCTGCGTTCGCGCGGTACGCCCCGTGTGGCCAACTCGCTGCTGCGGCGCGTGCGCGACTTCGCCATGGTCAAAGGTTCCGGCGCCATCGACGTCGACATCGCCCGCTATTCGCTCGAAGCCCTCAACATCGACCGTTACGGACTCGACGAAATCGACAACAAGATTCTCGCCACCATCATCACCAAGTTCCGCGGCGGTCCCGTAGGCCTCTCTACCATCGCCACAGCCCTTGGCGAGGACCCCGGCACCCTCGAAGACGTCTACGAGCCCTTCCTCATCAAGGAAGGCTTCCTGCAGCGCACCCCCCGTGGCCGCGAAGTCACCGACCTGGCATGGCGCCACCTCGGCATCTCCCGCATCGACGACGCTACCCTCTTCTGATTGCGGCCCGTTGCGATGCCCCGGAGTGGAAGTCGCCCCCTCCGAATTCCCTATGGGTTATGGGCGCGCAGCGAAGAGTCTGTAAGACTCTTCATCTCTCTTCGTCAGCCGGAGGAGAATAACGAGATTCAAACTATCCTACCCACCGGAGGAGAATAACGGGATTCGAACTATCCGGCTCCGGGGATGATTGCTGATTTCAACATTTCCTCGTCAACCGGGGGCATTTTGCGACTCTCGGGCTCTCTCCAACCATCTTGGGGCAATCGCCCCGGAAACGATAATACGATTATGCCATCTGTAAAATCACTGTTCAAAGATACTGCCATCTACGGCGTTAGCTCCATCGTGGGCCGGTTCCTCAACTGGTGCCTGGTGCCGATGTACACCTACTGCTTCGCTGCCGCCGAATACGGCATCGTCACCAACATCTATGCCTACGTGGCCCTGGCCCTGGTGATCCTCACCTACGGCATGGAGACGGGCTTCTTCCGCTTCGCCAACCATGAGCGCTGGAAAGACCCCATTCAGGTCTACACCACGGCGCTCATCTCGCTGGGCGTATCGTCGCTGCTGTTTATCGTGGCGATGTACCTCATTTCCCCCTGGCTGGCCTCCCTGATGGACTGCGGGGCTCACCCGGCGTTCATCTGGATGATGGCCATCGCGGTGGGCGTCGACGCCTACACGGCCATCCCGTTCGCCTACCTGCGCTACCGCAAACGCCCCATGCGTTTCGCCACACTGAAACTCATCAGCATCGCCATCAACATCGCCCTGAACCTCTTCTTCATCATCGCCTGCCCGCGCATCTGGGAGTCGTCGCCCGAATGGATCGCCTGGTTCTACGACCCCACATTCGGTATCGGCTACATCTTCCTGGCCAATCTCATCAGCTCGCTGGCCGTCCTGCTGCTGCTATACCCCGAAATCACCGGCGTGCGTTACAGTTTCAACGGGCGCCTGCTCCGTGAGATGCTCCGCTACTCGTACCCGCTGCTCATCATCGGCATCGCCGGCATCATGAACCAGACTATCGACAAGATTCTCTTCCCCATTATCTACCCCGACAAGGCCATGGCCATGTCGGAGTTGGGTATCTACGGCGCCAACTACAAGATTGCCATCGTCATGGTGATGTTCATCCAGGCGTTCCGGTTCGCATACGAGCCCTTTATCTTCGCCCAGAACAAGGAGAAGGGCGAAGACAAGAACGTGGCCTACCGCCAGGCCATGACCTGGTTTGTCATCGCCGGTATGTTCATCTTCTTAGGCGTAATGTACTTCCTGCCTGTCCTGAAATATTTCATTTCGCCGGCCTACTTCTCGGGCCTGAAGGTGGTGCCGCTCATCATGCTGGCCGAATTCTTCTTCGGCATCTTCTTCAACCTGTCGCTGTGGTACAAAATCACCGACAAGACCATCTGGGGCACATGGTTCTCGCTGCTGGGTCTGGCGGTGACGGTGTCGCTCAACTTCCTGCTGGTGCCCCTGTTAGGCTTCATGGGCTGCGCCATCGCGGCGTTAGGCTGCTACGGCGTGATGATGCTTGCATCGTACTTTGTGGGGCGCGCCAAGCACCCCATCGGCTACGACATCCCGCGCATCGTGTTCTACTTCGTGGCCGGGATGCTGCTGTGGGGCGTGGCTGCGGCCGTCACCTCCGGCAACAATCTCTTCGACCTGCCGCTGCGTGTGCTGCTGCTGGCCGTGTATATCGGTATTGTTTTCCTGGCTGAACGTCGCGGAACGTTCGACCGCATCCTCGTGCGCCGATGAAAGTGGCCCTGCTGAGCACCAACGATGTCACCGGCGGCGCGGCCATGGTGACGCTGCGGCTCACGCGAGCGTTGCGTGAGGCCGGTGTCGACGCCACGATGGTGGCGGCGCGCCGACAGGCCCCCGAACTGACCGAAGTGGCGCCGGCCGGCCCGCGCCCGAGCTTCCTGCGGGCGTTTCTGTCCGAGCGGCTCGGCATCTTCTTGCGCAACGGCCTCAACCGCGCCGATCTCTTCAAGGTCGATACCGGCAACCGGGGTATGCCGCTGTGGCGCCACCGGGCGGTGCGCGAGGCCGACGTCGTGGTGGTGGCATGGGTCAACCAGGGAATGCTCTCGCTGCGCGGCCTCGAACGCATCGCACGCCGAAAACCGGTAGTGGTGGTGATGCACGATATGTGGTGGCTCACCGGCATCTGCCATCATGCCGGCGACTGCCGCGGCTATATGGCTCAGTGCGGCGACTGCCCGATGTTAGGCCGGGCGGCCGGTCCACGCGACCTGTCGCACACCGTATGGGAGCGCAAGAAGCGCATCTACAACGCCATTCCGGGGTTGCATTTTGTGGCTGTCTCATCGTGGCTCGCCGACAAGTGCCGCGAGAGCTCCCTGCTGCGCGAACGGCAGGTCACGGTGATTCCCAATCCGTTCGAGATGCCCGCGGGGCCGCTTGACAAACCCGCGCCACAGGGCCGCGTGCGCATTCTCTTCGTGGCGGCGCGCCTCGACGACCCCATCAAGGGGTTGCCGTACGCCATACGTGCCCTCAACCGCGCCGAGGAGTTGGCTCCGGGACGGTTTGAGGCCGTGTTTGTTGGGAATATCCGCGACGACGCCGCACTCGGGGGCCTCAAGATGCCCTTCACGCGCCACGATGCGATGCCGCCCGAACGATTGCGCCAATTCTACCGCACGGCTTCTATCGTAATCTCCACGTCGCTTTACGAAACCCTCCCCACGACTCTTGTAGAGGGTCAGGCCGCGGGATGCTACCCCGTGAGCTTCGACCGCGGAGGCCAGTGCGACATCATCACCCCCGGGCAGACCGGCGCGCTTGTGCCCTTCGGCGACACCGACGCATTTGCCGACGCCATAGCCGACGCCGCCGGGCGCATCGCCGCCGACCCCGGTTTACCTGCGCGGCTCCGTGCCTCCGTCGAGGCCCGGTTCTCCGCCCCTGCCGTAGCCGAGCGCTTCACCGCCCTGTTCCGCCAGCTCCGCGCCTCCCTCCCCAAATAATACATGGTGCTCGGCTACTACGCGGACAGTTACCATCGGAGGTTCGACTGTGCAAAAATTTGCAGTTGTAGGGACATGCCTTTGGCATGTTTACTTAACAGATTGATTATCAATTCTAACATCGCAAAGCGATGTCCCTACATTAAGAGGCCGTTTTAAAAATTGTAAATGTTCCGGTGGCCGGTTTTTGAGATGAGATAGTGTCAATTTGTAGGGTCGCGGCATGCCGCGACCCTACAACAGACCGAAAAAGGCGATGTGCTGAATTC
>CAMEPD010000085.1 GCA_945931475.1 uncultured Muribaculaceae bacterium
TTGGCGATGTAGACCTTGGCGATCTGCATGATGCCCGAGGGGAGCTCGTCGCCGATGGAGATGTCGAACTTCTTGCGACGGAGTTCGGCGTCAATCTCCTTGGATTTGCGCAGGTAGTTTACGATTGTCTGGCGTATGAGGTCGTTCTTGTGAGCGTCGGTGGTCCACCTCGACAGGTTGATGGTATCGTAGTCGATATCCTTGAGCACGGCGGCCTTGAAGGTGTCGTCCTTAGGGATGATGTCGGTGCCGAGGAAGTCCTTGACGCCGGCCGACTTCTTCCCTTCGGTGAGGGTCATCAGCTTGCTTACAAGGAGGTCCTTGAGGTCGCTGAGACGCTGCTCATACTCTTCGTCGAGTTTGGGGAGCAGTGCCTGGGCGGCCTTGTTCTTGCGGCCGGTCTTGTTGGCGCGCGAGAAGAGGTTGGTGCCGATAACCACACCCTTGAGCGAGGGCGAGGCTTTGAGCGAGGCGTCCTTGACATCGCCGGCCTTGTCGCCGAAGATGGCGCGGAGCAGCTTCTCTTCGGGGGTGGGGTCGCTTTCGCCCTTGGGGGTAATCTTACCGATCATGATATCGCCGGGCACTACGTGTGCGCCCACTCGGATGATACCGCGCTTGTCGAGGTCCTTGGTGGCGTCTTCCGACACGTTGGGTATATCTGAGGTGAGTTCCTCCATACCGCGCTTGGTTTCGCGCACTTCCAGGGCGTATTCGTCGACGTGAACCGAGGTGAGGATATCCTCTTTGACCATGCGCTCGTTCAGCACGATGGCATCCTCGTAGTTGTAACCCTTCCATGGCATGAATGCCACCTTGAGGTTGCGGCCCAGGGCGAGTTCGCCGTTCTCGGTGGCGTATCCCTCGGTGAGGATGTCGCCCTTGGAGACGCGCTGTCCGCGCGAACAGATGGGACGCAGGTCGATGGTGGTCGACTGGTTGGTCTTGCGCCATTTGGGAATGCGGTACTCCTTGACGGCGCTCTCGAACGATACGAATTCCTGCTCCTCGTTACGGTCGTAACGCACGCGGATGGTGGTGGCGTCGACAAATTCGATGACACCGTCACCTTCGGCCATAATCTGTGTGCGCGAGTCGCGTACGAGCTGGCCTTCGATGCCGGTACCCACGATAGGAGCCTCCGAACGCATCAGGGGCACTGCCTGGCGCATCATGTTCGAACCCATCAGCGCGCGGTTGGCATCGTCGTGCTCGAGGAACGGGATGAGCGATGCTGCAATCGATGCAATCTGCTGGGGCGATACATCCATGAGCTGAATCTGGTCCTTGGGCACGATAGGGAAGTCGGCGTCCTGACGGGCCTTCACACGGTCGTTGATTAAGTTGCCTTCGTCGTCGACGGGGGCGTTGCCCTGGGCAATCATCTTACCCTCCTCGACTTCGGCGGTAAGGTATGTCACGTCATCGTTGTTGAAGTTGACGTGACCGTTCTCAACCGAGCGGTACGGGGTCTCGATAAAACCGAGGTCGTTGATTTTGGCATACACGCACAGCGACGAAATCAGACCGATGTTCGGGCCTTCAGGGGTCTCAATCGGGCAGAGGCGGCCGTAGTGGGTGTAGTGCACGTCGCGCACCTCGAAGCCGGCGCGCTCACGCGACAGACCGCCGGGGCCCAGGGCCGACAGACGGCGCTTGTGGGTGATTTCGGCCAACGGGTTGGTCTGGTCCATGAACTGCGACAGTGCGTTGGTGCCGAAGAATGTATTGATTACCGACGAGATGGTCTTGGCGTTAATCAGGTCGATGGGGGTGAACACCTCGTTGTCGCGCACGTTCATGCGCTCGCGGATGGTGCGGCTCATACGGGCCAGGCCCACGCCGAACTGATTGTAAAGCTGTTCGCCGACAGTGCGCACGCGGCGGTTCGACAGGTGGTCGATATCGTCGACGTCGGTCTTGGAGTTAATCAGCTCGATTAGATATTTGATAATCTCGATGATATCCTCCTTGGTGAGCACCTTGACGTCCATCGAGGTGGTCAGACCGAGCTTCTTGTTGATGCGGAAGCGGCCAACGTCGCCCAGGTCGTAACGCTTCTCCGAGAAGAAGAGGTTGGTGATGACCTCGCGGGCCGAAGCGTCGTCTGGCGGCTCGGCATTGCGCAGCTGCCGGTAAATATATTGTATAGCCTCCTTTTCGGAGTTGGTAGTATCTTTCTTAAGGGTGTTGAAGACAATCGAGTAGTCGGAGGTGTTGGCGTCCTCGCGGTGGAGCAGGATGTTCTGCACGCCCGAGTCAAGAATTGCCTGGATGTTCTCCTCTTCGAGCACGGTCTCGCGGTCCATGATTACCTCGTTGCGCTCGATGGAGACAACCTCGCCGGTATCCTCGTCGACAAAGTCCTCGACCCATGTGCGGAGCACGCGGGCAGCGAGCTTGCGGCCGATAGCCTTCTTGAGGTTGGTCTTGTTGACCTTGATTTCTTCGGCAAGGTTGAAGATTTCGATGATGTCCTTGTCGCTTTCAAGGCCGATGGCACGCAGCAGCGTAGTCACGGGGAGTTTCTTCTTACGGTCGATGTAAGCGTACATCACGTTGTTGATGTCGGTGGCGAACTCAATCCAGCTGCCGCGGAAGGGGATGATACGGGCCGAATAGAGCTTCGTACCGTTGGCGTGAGTGCTCTGTCCGAAGAAAACACCGGGCGAACGATGGAGCTGCGACACAACCACACGCTCGGCGCCATTGATTACGAATGTACCCTTCTCGGTCATGTAGGGAATCTGACCGAGATATACATCCTGCAGAACGGTGGCGAAATCCTCGTGGTCTGGGTCAGTACAGTAGAGTTTCAGTTTGGCCTTCAGGGGCACACTGTAGGTGAGGCCGTGCTCGAGACACTCCTCGATAGTGTAGCGGGGCGGGTCGATGTAATAGTCGAGGAACTCCAGTACGAAGTTATTGCGGGTGTCGGCGATAGGGAAATTTTCGGCGAACACCTTGTAGAGGCCCTCGTTGTTACGTTTTTCAGGGGGTGTGTCCAGCTGCAGAAAGTCCTTGAACGACTTGAGCTGCACCTCGAGGAAGTCAGGGTAAGGAAGCGGATTCTTTACCGAGGCAAAATTTACGCGGGGTTTATCGTTGGATGCCATATAAAAAATTAAGCGATTGTACTTTGGAAAGAGCTATTAGAGAGCAGAGGTTAGGGAGCAGGCCCCAGAAGACCAATAAGACCAATTAGACCAATTAGCCTAATTAGACCAATTAGGCCAATTGGGCCAATTAGCCACAAGAGCCACATCTGTGCCCGGGCCAATCCTGCCTGCGCGTTAAACTTTGCAAAAATAAGTTAATTTTGCAAAAACCTTCTCAAACTTTGTTAACCGCAGGCCCTATAACGCGCGAAAAGGTTAAGCGGGTTCCCGAGGGTTTCCACTTAACCATTTCCGTTCGTTATTGTCTTTCGCGACTGTCAGCCGTGGGCGGTGGGCCCTCCCGGCGACCGTCGGAGCGACTTACCGTGTGAGGGATATATTATTTGAGCTCAACTTCGGCACCAACTTCCTCAAGTTTCTTCTTGAGGTCCTCGGCTTCTGCCTTAGCGAGACCTTCCTTAACGGTTGAGGGAGCACCGTCAACGAGTTCCTTAGCCTCTTTCAGGCCCAGGCCGGTGAGTTCCTTAACTGCCTTTACAACCTGGAGCTTAGCGCTGCCGGCTGATTTGAGGACTACGTCGAAGCTCGACTTCTCCTCAGCTGCGGGTGCACCTGCGGCGGGGCCGGCTGCTACTGCTACAGCAGCTGCGGCGGGTTCGATGCCATACTCCTCTTTGAGGACGTTAGCGAGTTCGTTTACTTCCTTAACGGTAAGGTTAACTAATTCTTCTGCAAGAGCTTTGATGTCTGCCATTGTAGTATGATAATTTAGTAGTTTTTAAGTTTGGGTTGAATTATACGGAGCGAGAGGTTGAGATTGATAACCTGCTGAGAGAAGGTCTGTGAGGCGCGAATTATGCCTCCTCCTTCTTCGAGAGGGTCTCGAGAATGCCGTGAATCTTGTTGGCACCGCTCTGGAGGGCGGAAACCACATTCTTGGCGGGCGACTGCAGCAGGGCAACCACGTCGGCGATAAGCTCGTTCTTGCTCTTGATAGCGCAGAGGGCATCGAGCTGATCCTCACCTACATAAATTGTCTCCTCGACATAAGCAGCCTTGAGCTTGGGGAGAACGTCGTCCTTCTTGCGAAAGTCTTTGAGCATCTTGGCGGGGACATTGCCGGTGTTGCAGCACATCAGCGAAGTCGACTCCTTGAGCGTGGGGTAGATTTCGTTGAAATCGCCGTCCATCTGCTCGAGGGCTTTGTGAAGGAGGGTGTTCTTTACAACCATCAGCTTGATATCGTTCTTGAAGCACTCGCGACGCAGTGCGGAGGTCTTCTCGGCGTTCAGGCCGGCGGTCTCTACCAGGTAGAAGCAGGAGAAGCCGTTGATGGTCTCCTTGATTTTCTCAATTATGAGGGCTTTATCTTCCTTTTTCATTGTCGTTTACAGCTTTTGGTTAGTCGTCAATGGTCTTGGAGTCGACCTTGATGCCGGGGCCCATGGTCGAGGTAAGATAAATGCTCTTGAGGTAAGTGCCTTTGGCAGTGGCGGGTTTGAGTTTAATCAGGGTGTTGATGAACTCACGGGCATTGTCGCGCATCTGCTCGGGGGTAAAGCTTACCTTACCGATTGAGGTGTGAACGATACCATTCTTGTCGACCTTGAAGTCGATTTTACCCTTCTTAACCTCTTCCACAGCCTTGGCTACATCAACGGTAACCGTGCCGCTCTTGGGGTTAGGCATCAGGCCGCGGGGACCGAGGATACGGCCGAGGGCACCGATCTTACCCATGATAGCGGGCTGGGTGATAATAACGTCAACATCGGTCCAACCACCTTTGATCTTGTTGATGTATTCATCAAGACCAACGTAGTCGGCTCCCGCATTCTTGGCAGCGGCTTCAGCGTCGGGGGTGCAGAGCACCAGCACACGTACCTTCTTGCCTGTGCCGTGAGGGAGAGTCACAACGCCACGAACCATCTGGTTTGCCTTACGGGGGTCAACACCCAGGCGGACGTCGATGTCGAACGAAGCATCGAACTTGGCGAAGTTGGTATCCTTAACTAATTTAGCAGCCTCGAGGAGCGAATAAGCTTTGCCTGCTTCAACCTTCGAAAGAGCTACTTTCTGATTTTTTGTAAGTTTACTCATTTTACTAATTGAAGTTTAATTATTCGTTAACGGGGAACTGACCTTTTACGGTGATACCCATACTCCTGGCTGTACCGGCAACCATACGCATTGCCGACTCAACGGTGAAACAGTTCAAATCGGGCATTTTGTCGGTAGCAATAGCCTTAACCTGCTCCCAGGTTACCTCGGCAACCTTCTGGCGGTTAGGCTGGCTCGAACCCTTCTTGACCTTTGTAGCCTCGAGCAGCTGGATAGCCACGGGAGGGGTCTTGACGATGAAGTCGAAGCTCTTGTCGGTGTAATACGTGATGATTACAGGCAGAACTTTACCGGCTTTGTCCTGGGTGCGGGCATTGAATTGCTTGCAAAATTCCATAATGTTGATACCCTTGGAACCCAGAGCGGGACCTACGGGAGGCGAAGGGTTTGCTGCTCCGCCTTTAATCTGCAATTTGATCTGTCCAGCAATTTCTTTAGCCATTTTGATCTGAAATTGAAATAAAGTTATGTGCGTCTATCCGTGAATTATGGGCGGGAGGCCGGCGATGCGTAACCATCACATTCTCCCTCCGGCAAGACGCTTAACCGGGGTTTGGAACGCCGCCTTGCGGCATTGTTCCGGGGTTCGCAGCTCTGCCTTGCGGCTTTGCTGCGGGGTGGTGCCGCGCCCGGAGGCGCTGCGCCTGACTCTTCGACACTCCCACGCCTTGCGGGGCGTTGGAAGCGATGCCTTTTCCAGGCGGGGAGTCAGCTCAAATCCCTTCCGCGTCTACGGCGTTTCCTTGTCGGGACGGCTGTCAGCCGAAAGAGATGCCTGAGCTATATCATTCGCGTTCCACCTGCGAGTTATCAAGCTCGACGGGTGTTTCGCGTTCGAAAAGTTTCACACTTACTTTGAGTTTCTTCTTTTCGGGGAAGACCTCAGTAACCTTGCCGTTGAAACCGTTGAAGAGGCCGTCGATGACCTTGACGGTTTCACCGACCATGTAATCATTGACACCCTCGTCGAGGTTGTCGTTGATTTCGTCGGCCGTGCCGAGCATACGCATCACTTCGCTCTCGCGAAGGGGTTCGGGCTTGGCGTTTTTATCGCGGCCTTTGAGGAAGTCGATAACGTTGGTGGTGTTGGTGAGTTCGTGGATAACCTCACCCACGAGAATAGCCTCCACGAACACATAGCCCGAATAGAGGTTCTTCTCCTTGATTACCTTCTTGCCGTTCTTTACGGTAACGACCTTTTCGGTAGGGATAAGCACCTGAAAGACGTATTTGCCGAGGTCGGTGTTCTTGATGGCGCCGTCGAGCACCTCTTTGACCTTGGCTTCTTTGCCGGAAATAGCACGCAGTACATACCAAGCGCGGCGAGGGGCCTCGGCGCGCTTTGTATTAAGTTCCTGTTTCAGATCCTCTGTAAGTTTCTTTGTTTCCATAGATACCCGAGAGCGATACGTGTTTATTTACCGAAACTGTAAATGAAGTGCATGATGGCGTCTACCACCTGATCCATCAGGAAAATCACGACAGCGATAATCACCGAAGCGACCATAACGATGCATGCGCTCTTGATGAGCTGGGTTTTGGTAGGCCAGGAAGTCTTGTAACGAAGTTCGTCGTATGACTCCTCTATATTGGTAATCAGTTTGAGTTTTTTCATCGGAAATATTTTAGCACGGGTTGAGAGACTCGAACTCCCGACACTTGGTTTTGGAGACCAATGCTCTACCAACTGAGCTAAACCCGTATGTGAAAAGCGCCGGCCGGTACGACCGGCGCTCCTTGTGTTATCTTACCGCCGTAATCCGGCGGGGTGATGACTTGTGAATCAATCGTCGAGGATGTCGGTGATCTGACCCGAACCTACGGTGCGGCCACCTTCGCGGATAGCGAAGCGGAGACCCTTGTCGCAGGCAACCGGAGTGATGAGGTCAACGATGATCTCAACGTGGTCACCGGGCATTACCATTTCTACACCTTCGGGGAGAGTAATCTCACCGGTTACATCAAGTGTACGGATGTAGAACTGGGGACGATAGTGGTTGTGGAACGGGGTGTGACGGCCGCCTTCTTCCTTCTTCAGGATATAAACCGAAGCTTTGAACTTCGAGTGGGGCTTAACCAGACCCGGGTGGCAGATTACCATACCACGCTTGATTTCCTTCTTGTCGATACCACGGAGGAGCAGACCTACGTTATCGCCGGCTTCGCCTTCGTCAAGAATCTTACGGAACATCTCAACGCCGGTAACGGTTGATTTGAGGTCAGCACCGAGGCCCATGATCTGAACTTCGTCGCCGACTTTTACAACGCCGGTTTCGATACGGCCGGTAGCAACGGTACCACGGCCGGTGATTGAGAAGACGTCCTCGACAGGCATCAGGAAGGGTTTATCGATATCGCGGGGAGGCAGGGGAATCCAATTGTCGACAGCGTCCATGAGCTCAACAACCTTCTCTTCCCACTGGGGTTCGCCGTTGAGGGCGCCGAGAGCAGAGCCGCGGATGATAGGAGTTTCGTCGCCGTCGTAATCGTATGCGGAGAGAAGTTCGCGCATTTCCATTTCAACGAGTTCGAGCATCTCCTCGTCGTCAACCATATCGCATTTGTTCAGGAAGACAACCAGACGGGGCACGTTCACCTGACGGGCGAGCAGGATGTGCTCACGGGTCTGGGGCATAGGACCGTCGGTAGCGGCAACCACGATGATAGCACCGTCCATCTGGGCAGCACCGGTAACCATGTTCTTCACATAGTCAGCGTGTCCCGGGCAGTCAACGTGAGCATAGTGGCGGTTGGTGGTTTCATACTCAACGTGAGCGGTGTTAATTGTGATACCACGCTCTTTTTCCTCGGGGGCGTTATCGATCTGGTCGAACGATTTTACCTCAGAGAGACCTTTCTTAGCCAGCACGGTGGTGATAGCTGCGGTCAGAGTGGTTTTACCATGGTCAACGTGGCCGATGGTACCGATGTTAACATGCGGTTTGGTTCTTTCGAATTTCTCTTTAGCCATAACTTTGCTATTAGTAGTATAAATTGTATGAATCAGAATTGAGGAACTGCCGGTTACGTTCACCAAAAAGTCCCGCGTAATGGCAAGAAGCACTCGTGGGCGGTGTGTGATTTTAACCGACAAGCCACGACAATGTAAGGCACTGCCGGGGCTGTGTTGGTTTCCTGTAAGTGAGCCGATGACGGGATTTGAACCCGTGACCTCTTCCTTACCAAGGAAGTGCTCTACCACTGAGCTACATTGGCAAAATATCTTCGCTTCTATGATGCGGAAGCCGAAGTGGATTTGAGCGGAAGACGAGGCTCAAACTCGCGACCCTCAGCTTGGAAGGCTGATGCTCTATCAACTGAGCTACTTCCGC
>CAMEPD010000086.1 GCA_945931475.1 uncultured Muribaculaceae bacterium
TCACTATGTAAAGGCATATACACAGATTCAGAAAATAGATTAATATTATCAGACAGAAAGCGAAGTCCACGGGTATGCCGGCACGCATCAGTCCGTAACATATAAACGGTGCCATAAGGTATACGATTCCCGGATAAAACGACAAGCGCTTTATATTGCCGGTGGCATGAACCGCGGTATTCAATACTTGATTACACAAATTGAAGATGCCGCTTACAAGCACAATCCGTAGGAATGCGTCAGCATGAAGAGGCACCTCGCCAAGCCACAAATCAAGCACTGTATGTACATTGAAATACAGCGGGATAGCCATCATCATATATATCATCAGTCCGATATTCGATGCATTGACCATCAGACGGCTCATATTGTCGTATTCCTCAGCAGCATACGATTTGATAATCTGCGGACGCGATGCCGAAACAACATTCATGGCCAAGCCTTTAAGTGTGCCTTGTACTGTGTTCGCTATGCCATATGCCGTATTAATTGTCGCACCACACACCATGTTCATCGCAATGCCGAATCCCTGAAAATTGGCTGTTACTGAAAGATTCCCGAATAAATCCCATGATGAAAACGTGAGCATCGGCCGGGCGATGGCCTTATACCAAATCGGTTTGGCCCTGGCTTCGTTAAACCGGCGATGACAATAAATCATATAAATCAACATTACAATTATCGTGATACACAGGTTGAGGAATCCATAGACTATCAGCCGGTTAGAGGCGATTATCACAAGGAGATAGGCCGCCAGGAGCTTACCCACTACATTTATTATTTCAACATAAGCATAAACCGTGAATTTTTCGTGCGAGATTATTGCCGCATTATATGGCGTCTGGATAATTGTAATACAGGCTGATACAACAGTGAACTGATATATAACATTCGCCGCGAACATACTGTCGGCCGGTAGTACCAGTTGTGTATTTACAAACCACAAGCCGACCGTTTCACCAACTATCAGAATAGCGAATGCTATATAATAATGAATTAAAACCGCCACTCCAAAAGTTTTTTCCAACCGTCCGGGCTCTCCCGACTTCATTTCGTAGGTGATGAATCGCGAGGTTGCACCCCCCATCGAGGCATTGAGAAAACTCATCATGGAAATTACACCGCAAACCACATTATAGACGCCATAATCCTCTACACCAAGCTGTTGCAGCACTATGCGCACTGTGAACAACGACACAATAACGGTGAGTCCCATACGTATATAGAGGACAACCGTATTTTTGGCTATTAACCGATTATTTGACATATCAGTCGTGACCAAGCAGGTCATGGTTGAAAGACTGACGGAGGCCGCGTCAAGAGGCGGTGCCGTTAGGGGGCGACGAGAGGGAGAGGGGGGATGGCAACCAGGTGGCGGGTGGCGAGGCAGTAGTCTATTTTGAGTTGGTCGGCTTTGGTGGGGGGGTGACGGCGCAGGAGTTCACGGAGTATGTGGCGCTCTAAGCAGAACGGATCGAGGGACACCGACGGGGCGGAAGACGGGGAGAGAGCGGAAGACGGGGCGGGGGCCGGGGGGGTGGTGTGGCGGAGAGGCCACTGGCGGTAGAGGCGGTAGAGCTGTTCCACTGTCATTTCTGACAGATCGGTAACCGGGATTTTGTCGCCGGGTATTTCGTAGAGGGTGTCGGCGGATATTTCATAGAGGGCGTCGGCTGAACGGATGCTGCCCCGGGCGACGAGTTCGGCGACGACTTTTTTCAGGCGAGTGGCGCAACGGCGCGCCAGGGAGAGGTGTCGGGGGTCGAGGATGCTGCCGGCATAGTCGCCGACTTCGGCGAAGATCCGGCCGAGGGTCAGGAGTTCTTCGGTGGGCGATGCGGATGTAACGCGATAGTTCATCACGCGCGAAGGGAGCTCGGGTAAGGCGCTCTGCATCTCGTGCGAAGGATGGGTGGACTGCATCTCGTGTGTGGGGAATATGGATGGCATCGGGAGCGAGGGGGAGGTCAGTCGGTGATTTGGATAAAGTCGGGTTCGACTTCGATGGCGGCGGAGATGAGGCCGGGGAGTTCGACGATGAGGCGGCGTTTGCGCATCCCTCTGACCGACAGCAGGTGTCCGTCGTAGCCGTCGAGCATGCCGCCGACGATGCGTACCCGTTTGCCGCTCATGGCGTTGGTGATTTCGCCGGGGCGGTAGAAGGTGGTGGTGGGGGCGGCTTTGACGGCGAAGATGAAGCGTTCCATTTCGCTGTCGCGCACGGTCATGGGTTGGTCGGCTGCACGGCCCTTGACGTAGCGGTACTGCAGCGTGGGGGTTGCCTCAACGTATGGGTCAAGGGCCGCTTTGGCTTCATGAACGAATAGAAGGTCCTGAATCACAGGCACATCGCGTTTCTGCCGGCGTCGGCCGATGGTCATCACCATCTGGGTCATGGGGGTGAATACTTCGAGACCTGCTTCGGCCAGGGTGTTGATGGCCAGGGTGTTGGAGTTGCGGCGCTTGAGGTCGCGCATTACGAACCATTGTTTCGGGGTCGGCTCCATGGAGGTTTCGATGGGTACGGACAATGTTTCAAATCCTGCTCAATCTCAGACGAATCTGAGTACCAAGCAGTTACACTGTTTCGATAAAAAGAAAGAGGTTTTCAATATAGGTGACACGCCTCTTCGGTTTGCCCTTGTCACATCTGTGGTGTGCAGGCGTTTCCCTGACTGTTATTTATCAGTTTCTTTGGAAGAAACTGACACGGCGCCCCAATCTCCTATTGCCCAAAGACTTATGGCATTTATCCCGTTCCGGTGGTTAAATAATTGTTTGCTGAACAGGCTGTAGTTTACACTTCGGATGAAAATTCAACCATTCAAAAACCGTTTATTTCCACTAAATTGACTAACTTTGCAGTCTCTGATGTCAGTTTCTTCCAAAGAAACTTGCACTACTTGCGGGTGCGATTTTATCACTTTTCAGCTTTTATCGATTAATCTGATTATGTCGCTGTTGGCCTTATCGACGGCCGTGGTATCGAGCGACTGCAGGTAGATTATGGTGGTTTTCTCCGAGTCGTGTCCCATGGCTTTGCTTATTGTCGACAACGAAACATTGTTGGCGTGGGCGATGCTGGCCCAGGCGTGGCGCGCTACGTATAGGGTCAGTTTCTTGTCGAGATGGAGCATCCGGCCGACCCGCTGGATATTGCGGTTCACGCGGTAATATGCATTTTCGTACTGGCGCGCGGGGTCGGTCTCGTCGGTGATTATCGGCAGAAGGTAGTGCGTATCGCTGCGGCCGAAACGATCTATCAATGAGCGGGTTTCGCTTTCAATTCTCACAGCGAGCTGCTGCCGTGTCTTGCGGCGCGAGTAGGTGATGACGCCCTCATGCAGGTCGCTTTTCCGCAGGTATGCTATATCGACAAACGACATTCCGCGGGTGTAGAACGCGAACATGAATACATTGCGCGCGAAGTCGAGCTCGGGGTGACTCGACAGGTCAAGGTCGCGGATGCGGCGCACGGTGTCGATTCCGACGGCGCGTTTAGCCGTGCGGTCGACTCCGGTATACACTTGGCCGAAGGGGTCGTGCGGCAGGTCGACCCCCTCCCGGGCTGCGCGATTGACGATTGAGCGAAGGTTGCGCATATAGAACGATGTGGAGTTGCGGCATAGCCCCTGCGTTCTCATAAATTCCTCATATCCAAGGACAAATGTGTCGGTCAGTTCGTTCCAGGCCACCTCGTTTCCGGCCGTGTAGCGCAGCAGCGAACGCACCACCGCCTCGAATCGCCGGGCCATGGCCCGTTTGCCAATCCGCTGCATTTCGTCGATGAGGCGGCCGGCGAATGCCGTCACTCCAGGCGCGTTAGCCGGCCGGGGAGAGGGCGCCGGCCGGTATTTGTGTTTTATTGAAGTCATTTTGATTGTATAATGAATTGTTGGTTATGCTTGTGAGTTGGCCTTAGAAGCTGTTTTGAAAATTTCAAAACAGCTTCTAAATTTGTAAAAATTTTGGGAGGTAATGATGTAAATTGACAGATTCTTGCTAATATTGCAGATAAAATCCGGCCTGCGGCATTGAGTTTATCAATTTGCCCGCATCGCTGTTTCTGCAAAAATTTTGAAGTGATATATTATGCAACACAATCCTGACGGTTCCAACCCTCAAATGCCCCAGGGCACACCCTCGGGCGCTTCAATCCCCGGTGCCGGGCCTCGTCCGCAATTCAGTCAGCCACGCCCCTTCAGCCGACCACAACAGCCTCAACAGCAGCAATATAACCGGCAGTATGGCCCCCAACCCGGGCAGCCGCAGCAGGGTCCCCAACCGCAACCCCAGTATGGCCCCCAACCCGGGCAGCCACAGCAGGGTCCCCAACAGCAACCCCAGTATGGCCCCCAACCCGGGCAGCCGCAGCAGGGTCCGCAGCCGAGACAATATCCCCCGCGCCAGCGTCGCAAAAAATCCCACATTGGCTTGATTATCACATTAGCAATTATTGGCGCGGTGCTCCTCACCGGCGGTATCGCGGCTATCATTTTGGCCAATATGTCCGACTACAAGACCGAAATGGCACCCATGGAGGCCGATGCGTCGTACCTCGACGACTCGTCAGACGAAGTATCTGATTTCCAGACTGATGCGGAGGCCGAAGCTCAGCGGCTCCAGGAGGAAGCAGAGGCTCAGGTCGCTGCCATGCAGGCCGAGGCCGAGGCTGCCGTTTCGTCAAGCTCCAATCCTTCAGGCTATTACAACATCTCGACCGTTACGTCGGGCTACCCCATTGTAATCAAACTCAACGTCTCGCCCGACGGCAGTGTTTCGGGCAAATACGCCTACGAGTCGACCCTCCGCAAGTACGGCGACAAGCCCAAATCGTGGTTTACCATATCGGGCACCGTGGGCGATGACGGCGTTATCTCGATGGACATCACGCACCCCGACTACGGCCTCTTCGAATTCTGGGTAGCAAAAATCTACGGCAGCGGCAGCAACGCCACCATCACCGGCACCATGACAAACGTCAATACCGGCAGCACATATTATTTAGGCTCCAACGCCAAACCCACCGAAAATTAAGGTAGGTTCTAAAAATTGGCTTGCGATGATTTCGTAGTAAAAATCAAGATGATTTTTCATCTTAAAGAGGGAGTTTAGCTCGCTAAACGACCGATGAAAGATGGTAAAGCAGCCGATTTATACAAGAAATCAGCCAAGAACCTGATATTTTTAGACAGCCTCTTAATTTTCTAATCCGACAGGTGCCCAATTTATAGAACCTGCCGTAACGTATTCCCGCGCGTTAAGAGGCCTGCAACTGACAGCGGGATTTCCCTCCCCGGCCACATCATCATCAAGGGCACCCGCGGGCAGACTGTCAGCGTAGCCTCGGCCGACGGGCGCATCATCCGACAGTCGCGCGGCGACGCTACCATCCCCGTAGCACCCGACGTATACATGGTAACCGTGGGCCGCGTCACCACCAAGCTCCTCGTCGCCTGACCCCTCCCCTCCTATCCCACAAAAAGGCGATGTGTCAAAATTCGACACATCGCCTTTTTGCGTTCTGTTGTAGGGTCGCTGCATGCAGCGACCCTACCCTCAAACAATTGATTAACAGTATAATATCACCATCGCCTAAGAGGCCGCAGCGTGCCGAGACCCTACAATATATTATATATTGGTCAGTCGAAGATGGTGGGGTCGGTTATGCCGGCGTCGGCGAGGGCTTCGTGACGCTCGGTGCAGGTGCCGCAGGTGCCGCAGTGGTGTTCGCCGCCGCGATAGCAGCTGTAGGTGTGCCGGTAATCGACGCCTAAGGCGAGGCCGCGGCGCACTATGTCGGATTTGGTGATGCCGGTATACGGGCACTCGAGGCGCACGGGCAGGTAGGTGCCGGCGGTGATGGCGGCTGACATGGCGTCGACGAACTGGGGGCGGCAGTCAGGGTAGATGGCATGGTCGCCCGAATGATTGGCTAACATCACGGTGGCGAGGCCGCGGCTCTCGGCGAGTCCGGCGGCCACGGCGAGCATGATACCGTTGCGGAAGGGCACTACCGTCGACCGCATATTCTCATCGTCGTAATGTCCGGCGGGAATTGCGTCGGCGCCGCTTAGCAGCGAGCTTTCGAAATATTTCGCCATGAACATCAGGGGTATCTCGATGTGCTCGATGCCGAGCTGCCGGCACTGCCAGCGGGCGCATTCGGCTTCGCGTAGGTTGTGATTGGCGCCGTACTGGAATGTCACGGCTAAGGCGATGCGCCCGGCAAACTCGTGTAGCATCGTCACGGAATCCATGCCGCCCGATAGCACCAGCAGCGCATCCTTCTCAGTTTCAGCCATATATAGAAATCAAATATAATGAATATCAAAAATGGCCCTTGGGGTCGAAATCAAAAGCCGCCGCGAGTCGCTGCTGCCGCAGGGAGGCGTACTCCTCGTCGGCGTAGTTGGCGAAGGGGTGTATGGAGATGCCGCCGCGCGGGGTGAAGATGCCCAGCACCTCGAGGTAGCGGGGCTCCATGAGGCGCACCAGATCCTTCATGATGATGTTGACACAGTCCTCGTGGAAGTCGCCGTGGTTGCGGAACGAGAACAGGTACAGTTTGAGGCTCTTGCTCTCGACCATCTTCACCCGCGGGATGTAGCGGATGATGATACGGGCGAAGTCGGGCTGCCCGGTCTTGGGGCACAACGATGTGAATTCCGGACAGTTGAATGTCACGACATAGCGGTTGTCGGGGTGCTTGTTGTCGAAAGTCTCGAGCACCGAGGGGTCGTAGTCAGTAGGGTATTTCGTGGCGCCGGAGCCTAAAAGCGAGCAGCCTTCCAAATCTTCGGACGTTCTCATAATCAGAATTTTATCTCTTTAACCTTGAAGTGGTCGCCGGTTTCGCGGACGATGTTGTCGAAGTAGCGCCGGTCGTCGTATCCGCCGAAGTCGGGGTAAGCCGGTATCCCCTCGGGGGTACGTTCGAACTGACCCTTGTCGTCGACCTTCTTGATGTTGCCGTCCATATACTTCACGAAGAGGAATTCGGCGAGCGAACGATAGCGGTCGGTGGCCTTCTTGGCCCAGATGTCGGCCAGGTCCTGAGTGAGCTCGGCCTGTAATTCGTCGTCGAATTCGGGGAGCTCGCGGATGGCTTTCTCCACGTCGTATTCTATGGAATCCTCGAGCTCCTTCTGCACGCGGCGGATGTCGGGAATCATCTGTGAATAACGGTTATAGGCCTGGTTTGCCACCACATTGTTCACCCAGAAATTGGCGTCCCACGAGAAGGTGTTGGTGTCGCCGTGGCCGAGCTGGGCGGGGGCACGTTTCACCGAGCAGAAGACGGGGAGGTACACGCAGGTGTTGGCGTCGTCGGTGCCAAACCACAGCATGCCGCGCATGCTGCGGGGAAGCTCCTTGCGCAGCTGGGCTACGAGCGAGAAACCGGTCTGCTGTGTGGCGATGGCGCGCTCGTGGGTGTACTCCACAGAGTCGACGGTGAAGCTCATCGGGCGCCAGCGGTAAGGCACATGGTAGGGACCGGCGCCGACATCCTTGGTCATGTCGTAGGGGGTACCTTCGAAGTGGTCGCGCATCATCCATTTCATATCGTTGGCCGACACCTTGCGGTCGGGCTTCACCCACAGGGGCATCGGTTCGCCCTCGGCGCGGTCGATCCATGGCAGCCACCGGTCCATGCCGTCGGCGAAACGGTTGTAGTACGACCAGACGCGGGCGTCGCAGCCGCGCAGGGCACCGAAATCGGTTACGGCGTAAGCCTTCGAGAAGTCGAACTCCTCATCCTTGCCGTTGAAGTAGCCCATCTTGCGGGCGAACTTGATGACATCGGGTGAGTAGAGAGTTTCGCCGGACTTGTCCTTCAGCGGGAAGGTATGGATGCGGGCATGATTGGCGTGGCCGGAGATGCAGCCGTCGGGGATGCGGCGAGCCACCCATACGGCACCCTTGTCGTTCTTGCCTTTGCCTATCATTTCGAGAATCCAAACCTCGTCGGGGTCGGCAATCGAGAAGGATTCGCCCTCCGAGGCGTAGCCGTACTGCTTTACAAGGTCGGTCATCACCTTGAGGGCCTCTCGGGCGGTCTTGGCGCGTTCCAGACCCAGGTAAATCAGTGAGCCGTAATCGATCAGGCCCGAGCCGGCCAGTTCGTGACGGCCGCCCCAGGTGCTCTCGGTGATAGCCACGCCATGTTCGTTCATGTTGCCAACGCGCGAGTAGGTAACCGGCGCTTCGGGGATTTCGCCGAGGGGTTTCTGCGAGTCCCAGTCGACAATCCGGCGCATTGTGCCGGGGGCGTGAGTGCCGCCGGGAGCAGTGTAGAGTTCACCGTAAAGGTTATGGGAATCAGCGGCGTATGTAATCATCACCGAGCCGTCGGCCGTGGCGCCTTTGGCTGCGATAAGGCTTGTGCAGGCCAGCGCCGGCAGCGCCGAAGCCACCAAAGAGAGAGCGGCCGCAATATATTTCTGTATCATTCCGAAAAAATATGATTGGTTAAGTAACTGTTCAAAATTATTTAATAGTAACCAATTCGATTATTTGGATGTTT
>CAMEPD010000087.1 GCA_945931475.1 uncultured Muribaculaceae bacterium
TGCGGTGCCTTATTGCCGATAACCCTCTGTTGCTGATGACTCTCAGTCGATTCGACATTCCCTTAGGGTTCGGCAACGACACAGTGGATGTAGCATGCCGCCGCCATAACATCGACCCTTCGACGCTCCTTGCAGTCGCCAACTATGTCAGCGGACGGCGCGAAGATGCCCTGCAACTCATCACCGATGCCAACCCCGGGCAGTTCACCGACTATCTTAAACGCGCCCACTCATATTTCCTGCAATATCTGTTACCCTCAATCCGCTCCAAACTTATCGAGGCCGTCGATACAGCCGATGCCTCCGGGCTCGGTATTGCCATCATACGCTACTACGATCAGTTCGTGGGGGAGGTGCGCCGTCACATGGACGACGAAGATTCGCGTCTGTTCCCCTATGTGCACGCACTGATAAACTCAGAGCGGCCGACCGGCTCTGCTTGTCGGTACATACCGTAACGACTCACCGCCGCAATATAGCCCAGAAACTGGGTATACACAGCGCCGCCGGCCTCGCCATTTTCGCCATAGCCAATTCCCTTATCAGTATTCCCGGAACCGATAACACATAAATCGGCTTAATGAAAAATAATTCAAATACCCTGAAAGGTAAAAAATAGGGACAAATTGGGGATTTTCACTAAAATTGCGTATCTTTGTCTTGAAAAACTGAACATTATGGATTTTGACGATATTACACAGATATTCCGCGAAGTGATTGAGCAAACCGGCAGCATCGATATGGCAGAAGCGGAGTTTAAGAAGATGATAGGCGAGGATGACGAGCTCCATAAACAGTACCGTGAATACTGCATGGAAGTCGGAAGCTCCGAACGCCGTGGATTCCTCGATTTCGCCGACGAATACATGGACAATCAGCAGTCGGTGTGGGACAATCTCGACGATCCCGACGACCGAAACTGATTTCGAGGTCTCCTATCGATAGAATAAGCAAGATTAGTTATACGCCAAACCATCTACGAAATTGAAATACAGACTGTTGGCTGAATACGATGCCCGCTTCGGAGCCGTGATGCTCGCATGGCCGCACGAAGAGACCGACTGGGCTCCGATACTTGATGACGCCCGCGCCTGCTACGTCGGAATTGTCGGCGCCCTGACCGCCGTCGGCTGTCCGGTGCTCATAGTCACTCCACACCCCGATGAGGTTACCGACGACCTGCGTGCGCCTGGCTCCGATGGAGACATCACCATAGTCAGAGTAGACACGAACGATACCTGGACACGCGATTACGGCCCGCTGACCATTGAAGGTTCCGACGGCACACTTACCGCCGCCGACTTCTGTTTCAACGGCTGGGGTATGAAGTTTGCTGCCAATTTCGATAACCGGGTGAACGCGCGGTTACACTCGCTCGCACCGGCCACACCATACATCGACTGCCTGGATACCGTGCTCGAAGGGGGCTCGATTGAAACCGACGGGTGCGGTACCGTTCTCACCACAGCCGAATGCCTCCTTTCGGTAAACCGCAACGATTTCCACAACAAAAGCGAGGCCGAGGAGATGCTTCGCGACAAGTTAGGCGCACGACGGGTGTTATGGCTCGATTACGGCGCCCTCGAAGGTGACGATACCGACAGCCATATCGACACTCTGGCCCGTATGGCTCCCGACGACACAATTATATATGTAAAGTCATACCGCCCCGACGACAGCCATACCCCCGGACTTGAGCGAATGGAGCAGCAATTGCGCGATATGCGCACCGAAGGGGGCGAACCTTACCGACTGGTGCCCGTGCCGCTGCCGGAACCTTGTTATGAACCTGCCGACGGACACCGTCTGCCTGCCACATACGCCAATTTCCTGATAACGCCGAAAGCCGTGATAATGCCTCTGTATGGCCAGCCGGACAACGATGAGAGAGCCCGCACGGCGCTCGAAACAATTTTCTCGCCGGAACGCCGGGTAATCGGGGTCGACTGCCGCGCACTCATACGTCAGCACGGGTCGCTCCACTGCGCCACCATGCAGCTCCCTCTGGCTTTCGTCAACGAAATCAAAAAAAGTATTGCTCATGAACGATAAGACCCTCAAAATAGCCCTGCTGCAGCAGAAGAATACCGGCGACCGTGAAGGGAACCGCCTCCGCATCGCCGACACCATCCGACGGGCTGCCGCCGACGGAGCGCGCCTCATAGTGAACCGTGAACTCCACGACACCCTTTACTTTTGCCAGACAGAGAACGTCGATCTCTGCGACCTTGCTACCCCGATTCCATCCGAAGCCACCGACTTCTATGCCGGTATGGCCCGCGAGTGTTCGGTGGTAATCGTAGGTTCGTTCTTCGAGAAACGCGCTCCTGGTCTGTACCATAACACGGCCGTGGTATTTGAAACCGACGGCAGCATAGCCGGCACATACCGTAAGATGCACATCCCCGACGACCCCGGGTTCTACGAAAAATTCTACTTCGCTCCCGGAGACCTTGGATTCCGGCCCATCGATACCTCGGTGGGGCGTCTCGGTGTGCTCGTGTGCTGGGACCAATGGTATCCGGAGGCTGCGCGTCTGATGGCTCTCGCAGGAGCGGAAATATTGATTTACCCCACCGCCATCGGTTGGAACCCCGATGATGATGAGGCAGAGCAGGCCCGTCAGCGCGACGCATGGATAACCGTACAGCGCGGTCACGCCGTAGCCAACGGTCTGCCCGTAGTGGCCGTGAACCGCGTGGGATTCGAAGCCGACCCGTCGGGCTCCACAGCCGGCATACAGTTCTGGGGCTCATCGTTCGCGGCCGGTCCGCAAGGGGAGATTCTCGTCGAGGCGCCCACCGACAGCGAGGCTACCCTTATTACTGAAATACCGCTGACACGTAGTGAGGAGGTGCGCCGCTGGTGGCCATTCTTGCGCGACCGCCGTATTGATGCATATTCCGACCTTTCCAAGCGTTTCCTCTAAGAAGCCTCATTCTCCCGAAAAATACCATGAAACTACCTGACAGAACAAAATCGCAGCCCCTCGAACTGCCCGATGATATAAGGCAGGTTGCAGTAATCGGAGCAAACGGCGCGGGCAAAACACGGTTCACACGCGCACTGATTGAAGAACATCGTGAGGCCGGCCGACCGGTGTTCCGGCTGTCGGTCCTCCGGGCCATATACGGTGACCCGGCTGGCGAAACCGAAACGTCACAGGCCGATACAGTGGGCGCCATCTTTGCCGAAGCCGAGAACCGGCCAGCGTTCATGCATCTGCGCAGCCGCCGCGGCGAGCTCGACGAACTGATTGCCTTGCTCCTGAACGAGGAGATTGCAAGTCTGATGGATTTCAAGACCTCGCGCCATACATCCGGCGACCAGCTCCCTGAAACAAAAATCGACCGCGTACTTGAACTGTGGCGCACGGTCTTCCCCGAGAACAATGCGTCGGCCAATGGCGGCTCGCTGGAATTCACCCGCACCGGCTCGCACGACCGCTATCAGCATCTGCGGCTGTCTGACGGTGAGAAGGCGGTACTCTACTACCTCGGCGGTGTACTTTACGCACCGGAGAAAGCTATGGTTTTTGTCGACACCCCGGAGCTTTTCCTGCATACATCGTCGGTGACGCGAGTGTGGGACATCATCGAAGCGCTGAGGCCCGACTGTCGGTTCGTCTATACCACCCACGACCCCGATTTTGCCTCCTCGCGTTCGAATGCCGCCGTAATATGGGTGAAATCGTTTGACGCCGAAGCCCGCACGTGGGATTATGACCTGCTGCCCCAAAACTCCTCGGGAGCGCTGCCCGAAGGGGTGTATATGGCCATCTTGGGGTCGCGCCGTCCGGTACTTTTCATTGAGGGCGACGCCATCCACTCCATTGATTCGCGTCTCTATCCGCTGGTTTTTCCCGAATATATGGTGAGACCCCTCGGGTCGTGCAACAAAGTCATTGAGGCCGTGCGTACATTCAACGACCTTACCTCGTTCCACCACCTCGATTCCCGCGGTATAGTGGATCGTGACCGCCGCGACGACCGCGAAGTGGCCTATCTGCGCCGTAAAAACATCTATGTGCCCGATGTAGCCGAGGTAGAGAATCTGCTGCTGCTCGAGGGGGTGGTGAAGGCTGTCGCCTCGTATCACGGCAAGAGTCCCGAGCGTGTGTTCAATTCGGTCAGGAGGTCGATTCTCGGACAGTTCAACAAGGATCTGCGGCGTCAGGCGTTGCTCCACACGCGCCACAGGGTGAAAATGACTATGAGTTACCGTATTGACGGCCGCTTCAACTCCATCTCTGACCTCGAAAGGCATATCACTCAACTGACCATGGAGCTTTCTCCGCGAAAAATTTATGAGGATTTCTGCCGTCAGTTCAAGCGGTATCTGCAAATAGGCGATTATCCGGCGATACTCAGAGTTTACAATCAAAAGTCGATGCTTCCGGGTTGCAATGTTGCCGGACTTTGCGGGTTGCCACAGGGGCGAAATCCGTATGTTGATGCAGTTATCGCTATCCTGCGTACCAAGTCGCCACAGGCCAAGGAGATACGTTCAACAATCGCCGAAGCATTCCATCAGGAACTGCCTGATGTTCCCGATGAACCGGCTGCTGAACCTGAGGATTAAGAAGCTTTGTAAAATTTATTTCTAAACAGCCTCTAATCGGCTGACGGCCCGGATGGGCCATTGTGATACACTTTCTTACTTTTGCGTTTGAGATAGAGGTCGCACAGCGTATGTGAAACCGAGCCGAAGGGGTGCACCAACCCGGGCGCTGCCTCGGCTTTGACCCATTCGGCGCGGTCGACCTCCGACGAAGTGCGTACCGGCTGACCGTCGCGAACCCGCGCCAGAAACCCGATCATCAGCATCTCCTTGCGCTGAAACCAGTAGGTGCCGGCGGATTCAAGGTCAACGACCTCGAGGCCTGTCTCCTCATGGATTTCGCGTGCGGCAGCCTCCTCGGCGCTCTCGCCCGGGGTCATGTAGCCGCTGACAAGGTTGGCATACTGATGTGATATATACCCCTGATGAAGCAACAGCACCTCACCGTCGCCATTGTAAACCAACGAAATGACACAGGTCGGGAAAACGTCGAACCAAGGTTTGTCGCACCGTTCACACCAGGGCACCTGAAGGTCATCGCCCAGATCGCGGGCCGCGAGAGCCGCTCCGCAATCGGGGCAGTATTTAAAGCGCATAGCGGTAGAATTTTCGGATAATTCGGGTAAAAGGGGTGGAATTTTAATTATAGTGGGCGCTTTCGAGTTCCCACGGTTCGACATTCAGCGAATGGTAGGTGTTGACGGGCATTTCACCAGCGAGAGCGCCTAATGCATTTAACGCCAGAGCCTGCAGCTCATCCTCACCGGGATATACAGCCACCGGCGCGATATGCTCGATGCGTTTGGTGAGCATCGAGGTGACGTAATTGGAGTGGGCGATGCCGCCGGTGAGCAGTATGGCGTCAATTTTGCCGTAAAGTACCGGTGTAAGCGCTCCGATAGCCTTGGCTATCTGATAAATCATAGCGTCGAGAATGAGTTTGGCATGTTCGTCGCCCTGGTCGATACGCGCTTCAATCTCCTGCACCGAAACAGTGCCGAGGTGGGCAGCCAGACCGGCCTTTCCGCTGATACGTTTCTTTAGTTCATGCTGGGTGTAACGCCCTGAATAGCAGAGGTCGATTAATGCACCCGAAGGGAGTGTGCCGGCACGTTCGGGCGAGAACGGGCCCTCTCCGTCAAGGGCATTGTTGACGTCGACACACAGACCGCCGGTATGGGCGCCTACAGAGATACCGCCGCCTAAATGGCAGATGATAAGGTTCATCTCCTCATACTTCACCTTATTACCGGTACGCTTGCTGATATCTCGGGCATATCTGCGCCCGATTGCCCGCTGATTCAGGGCGTGCCAGGTGGTGATACGCGGCATGAGCGGTGAGCCTGTGATGCGTGCATACTCGTTGAGTTCGTCAACGACTCCCGGGTCGGCCATGAAGGCCGGACAGTTCTTGATTTCCCTGGCAAGGTTGTAGGCGATGAGGGCGCCGAGATTGCAGGCATGGTCGCGTTTGGCGTGAAACAGGTCGTAGACCATCTCCTCATTAACCTGATATACGCCGCCGGGGATAGGGCGCAGCAGGCCACCGCGTCCCACTACCGAATCGAAATCGAATGGGATGTGATTGTCCTCGAGCGTTTTCAACACTAAGTTTGTGCGGTAGTCGAGCTGGTCAATGGCTCGCGGGAAGGGACTGAGCTCCTCCACGGAGTGACGTATAGTTGTATTCAGTATCAGGGTCTCATCGTGAAAGACGGCAATCTTTGTGGATGTGCTCCCCGGATTTACGGCAAGTATTTTCTTCATCTAAATAGGGTTTAGGTAAAGATTACGGCACCATAGCAGCGGCATCATGCCGGCAATAAATCAGGCGTTGAGAACCGCCATGGCAAGCGAGTAGAACTTTGAGGGACCCGAATCGCTGCGCGACGGAAGAATAACGGGTACTTCGGGACCCTGGAGTATGCCGGCCGTTTCGGCTTTGGCAAACAGGGTGATGGTTTTATAGAAGGTGTTGCCCGATTCGATATTGGGGAAAATCATCAGGTCGGCATCTCCGCAGACGGGTGAGGCGATATGTTTTACCTGGGCCGAATGGCGGTCGCAAGCGGTTTTGGCGTCCATCGGACCGGCGATGATGGCTTTGCCGAACTCCCCCTTGTCGCTCATCTCTACGATTGTGCGGTAATCTACCGAGTTGGGGAACTTGGGGTTGACCTTTTCTGTAAAGTGAATCAGGGCGACCTTCGGCTCAGCAATGCCGAAACGGCGCAGCGTCGAGAGGTCATAACGGATAGTGGCAACGCGTTGTTCGAGCGTGGGGTAGGGAATCACTGCGGCGTCTGAGAAGAACAGCAGCTTGTGGTAGCTCGGAATCTGGGCGGCCGTCAGGTGGGTGAGCAATGCCCCTTTGGGGAGGATGCCTGTCTCCTTGTTGAGTATGGCGTGGAGCAGGTTGTCAGTGTTGATGATGCCCTTCATGATGGCGTCGACGCGCTTTTCGCGGGCCATGCTGACGGCGAACCGTGCAGCTTCGTCAGAATCCTTGATGTCGATAATCTCAATACGGTCGGCATAATTCTGCAGCGCCGGATATGCTTTGAGCCTGTCGGCGTCGCCTACCATCACAAAGTCGGCAAACCCTTCATCGAGGGCCCGGGTGACAGCGTACTCTGTTTCGGGGTCATCGGCACATACTACTGCAATTTTTTTACGAATATTCTCGGCCAGAAGATGACCGACAAGTTCACTGAAATTACTGATTGGCTGCATAAGATTACTTTTTGGCTACTGCAAATTTACATTAAAAATAGATATGACGGATACAAAAATCAATAATTTTTTAGTTAAAACAAGCTCTAAAATAAAGGCAGCAAACAGAAAAAGAGAATTTAAAATAATAAATCAACTTACATTGTTTAAATTGATGGAGTGAATATTTTACAAACAGTAAATAGTATGAGGATTAACGTTGCACAAAATACCCAAAAATGTGCAATTTTCTTTTAAATAAGCAAAATTGCTGCATAACATCTTTTCGATTCGATATGTTATATAACATATTTTGATGGGCCGGAAAAATAGCCGGAAAAACCAGTCACTGGCTTTTCCGGCTGGAATATTAAATCAGATGAAGAGAATTGTTCCAAAGCACTTAACAATTTACAATTTATGCGCCGATTAAAATACTGATTGCAATTTCTGAAGATTGTTATTAAAATTGCATGATATATAAATCTGATTTCGTACAGGCAAAGATACGGCAAAAATTGAAAAAATCAAACATTTTGTTAATTATTTTCAATAAA
>CAMEPD010000088.1 GCA_945931475.1 uncultured Muribaculaceae bacterium
GCGATGTCCCTACATTCTTTGTCGATTCTTAAGTTAAAAGCATTGGGTCGCGGCACACCGCGGCCTACCCTCAACCGATTGATTAACAGAATAGTATCATCATTGCCTCACAGGTCGCGGCATGCCGCGACCCTACAATTCACTCCCCCAAATTAATCTTGACGCCCTCCCTTTTGCGCTCTGTGGTACGGTCGCGGCATGCCGCGGCCTTCTATCAAGCCAATTGATTATCAGAACAATGTGACCAATCGCCTAATAGGTCGCGGCCTACGACAGAATGCAAAAAGGCGATGTGCCGAGTTTTGACACATCGCCTCAATTGTATGGGTTATTTCGTCGAATTAACGAGGGAACAGATGGCTTGGATTATCTTACGAAGTGACTTTTGCCGGAGGCAATCTGCGAGGGCTTGGGCTGAGCCTGTTTGAAGCGGCCCTGTACGTTTGCCTTGGGCATATATTTGCGAAGGTTAATGCGACCGCCGCCGAGCGTGGGTTTAGCATCATACTTCTTGACCATGTTCTTGCTGGTGGCACCTGCGGGGAGTACAAGACGACCGGGATAGAATACATCTTCCTTCCACAAGAAGTAACCATTCATGTCATCGATGAGGATGGGATGGTTGATGTAGATTGTACCGGCTTCGAGTTTATCGTTGAGGTTCTGGGCGATAATCTCCTGCTTGCTCATGGTATCTTTGCCGTAACCATAGTAGTACCATGCGTCGGCATTGCAACCACCATAGCCAATCTTGTTATCGAACCAACCGAAATCCTGGCTGGGCATAAGCACAAAGTTCGCGTCGGAGCAATCGAATTCTACGTTGTAGTCGGCGTCATCGCTACCGGGAGACTCATAGGGGAAGCCACCCGATGCCAGGTAAGGATTGATGATGCGGTACTTGGCGGGGTTGTCGATGTTCTGTTCAACTGTAACGGTGTAAGATTCGAACTCTGCTTCGAAGAATGAGCTAAGGAAGCCGTCGGTGTATGTACCTGTACCGAGAGTCTCCCATTCAACGGGAGGTGTCGAGCTGGCGAGGGTGAGTCGCCATACGGGGTACGAATAGAGATAGCCGTCGGCATTAGTTGTACGGGCAGGCGTTGTCCAGCAAATTTTGCTGTCGGTGAATGAGATGACACCGTTTTCGTCAACGCCGGCATCACCGGCGAACTGCTCCCATCCGTAAGCTACAGTTGCACCGGGGTAAACGAGGTTCTTCTGGATAAGATACTGCGAGTACACACAGATGAGCACGAGTTCCTGATCGCCCTTTTCAACTGATTCTTCGTCAAAGAGGCTCCAACCGGTATGGTAGAACGTGTTGGGTTTGCCCTTTGCATCGCTGAAGAATACGGCATTCTTATTGGTGGCATTGATGTAGAGCCAGTTGGGGTCAGAAGCGGGTATCAGGTGCGATGTACCTTCGATATCGGGAGTGTTGAGATAGGGCTGATAGATACGATAGAGGCCCTCTGTCTCGGGATGCTTCTGAACCTCGACCGAGAGTTCCCAGGGACGGGTCAGCAGAGCATCGTTGTAGATGGTTGACACATCGCTGCCGGTAGCGGGATCCGTAACGGTTTCCCAGGGGATGTAAGCTACGACATAATCGACCGAGGTAAGGAAATAGGGGGTGCTTTCGCCTTCGACCTTAAGGTTGAAGATATAGTCCTTTACGGGGACGATATCATCGAGGTTGAAGGTTACTTTCATTTTACCCTGAGTCTCGCCGTCGGCGAAGGTTACGCTGCCGGGAACTGTGAATACATTGGGGTTGACACCTTCGGGAGCAGTGATGGTGCAGGCGACGGGAACAGTCAGCTCGCCGTTGCCATCGGCACGGTAAACCGGAATCTCGAATTCCTTGTCACCGAGATCGAGGGTCACTTCATGCTCTTCGGACATATTGAAATATGCCGCAGGGGTTGCCACCTTTTCGGCCGGGGTATACGTGGGGTCGTCGTGACACGATGTCAGTGTGAGTGCCGCAACACTACCCAGTCCCAGCATTAATTTATATAATTTCATAATCTTAATTACTGATTAAGGTGAGGGGGAGGATAAGTTAATTGTCGCTGACAGGCTGCGGGATTGTGGAATTACGCGAGGGCTTCACAATCTTGGGATTGCGCTGTGCTTCCGACTGCGGGATGTCGAAGAGCAGTACAGTGTTGTCGGGTGAGATGTTGAACACAAGTTCGGGGAGGTATCCGCCACCGCGACGGTCGATAGGCTTCTGCAGACGCATGATATCCCAGTATGAGAAACCTTCGCCCCAAAGCTCGATACGACGCTGGCGCCATACTTCGTCAACGAAATCGTTGGCTTTGTACTCGTAGTTGGGGTCACGGTTATCCTTGACAAAGCTTGTGAGGGTAGCAACACCGTTAGCCTGGTTTACGCGGCCCTGAGCTTCAGCGAGCATCAGGTAAAGCTCTTCAACACGCATCAGAGGAACGTCGGTGGCGAACAGGGCTGATTCGGAGTTGGTAGCACCGAATTTAATCTGTGCGTAAGGGCTCCACTTGATTTTGGCGGAAGAGATTATATTGGCATAATCAGAGGGGAGTGTGCTGGGCACGTTGCCGTTTCCGTCAAGCCACCAGCCTTTACGCACGTCGGTAGCGTTGATGCCTTCGTAAAGCGACTTGTTGATGCAACGGTAGAAACCTTCGGATGCGTAACCTTTTGTCCATGCGCTCATGAATGACGGGAACGAAGCGATAGTGTTGGCAAGTGGTGTCGAGGGGTCGACATATATACCGAGAATCCACGAAGCATCCTGAATGTTAACAAAACGGGGTGCTGCGAGTTCCTGACGGTTGTAGGGGCGCAGACCTTCGGCAGCAGCCAGGTCGAGAGCCTTCTGGCAGTCCTCGGCGCACTTGACCCAATCGCAGTGGAACAGTTCGGCACGGGCACGCATGGCGTATGCTGCCGTAGGGTTGAAGAATGTCTTTGTCAGCGATGCTGAGCCGGCCATCGTTGAACGTTTCACACCGCTCTTTTCGGCTTTTTCGAGGAGTGCGATACCGTTATCGAGGTCGCTCAATACCTGCTGATAAACCTCCTCGACGGTAGCGCGGGCGCAGCCTGCGCTGGCGGTTTCGTTCATATTGGTGTCGAGCACCAGAGGCACTGACAGGTCATTGGGGTCCTTGGCGTATGTCCAGGCATACATCTGGGTAAGGTTGAAGTATGCCCATGCGCGGAAGCAGAGAGCCTGAGCCAGGAAGTACTGGCTTTCGGAATCCTCAGTATCGGCTGCAATAACCGAAGCAACGGCGTTCGACGAGCGGATGAGGTTGTAGTTGGTGTACCAGTAATAGAGGTTGTCGAAGTAACGGCCACCGAAATCTGAGAATTCGAGGGCGGCGGTATACCACTGGTAGCCACCGAGATTCGACGGCATATCCTGACCGCGCGAATCGAGAATGAGCATCATCGAAGGCCATCCGTAATCCTGGTGAGTGCCGAATGTATTCATGTAGGCTCTTACCATCGATGGAAGAGTATTAACGGCAGCAGAAACCATTTCAGGGTCGTTTGACACAATCTCCTCCTTCTGGATCTGTGTGACGATGTTGCTCATCGGCTCCTGATCCAAGTCGTTACATGCTGAGAACAGTACACCCGTGCATGCGGCGGCCAAAAAGATTTTTGTATATTTCATTGTTGAGAGTTCTTGAGGTTAAACTGTTAGAAAACAACCTTTAAACCGCCGGAGATATTGCGGGTTGTGGAGTAGCCGCCGGTTGCTGCAGCAGTGAAGCTACGACGGGGGTCGAGACCCTTGCGGGCGGTGATGATTGCCAGGTTGTCGCCTGCTGCGTATACGCGGAGCGAGGTGATACCGAGTTTCTTCATCCACTTAGCGGGGAAGGTGTATCCCACTGTCACGTTGTTGAGCGACAGATAGTCGGAGCTTACGAGGCCGAAGGTTGTGCTCTGAGCGGCCAGATCGTATGTAGCCTGTGAATCAAGTTTCGGATATTTGGCGTTGGGATTCTCGGGAGTCCATGTGTCGAGAGCGTCCTGATGCCAGTTGGTACCGAGGTCTGACGACGAACCTGAGTGCATCAGCTTGAGGTAACCGTCGTCATAGGTACGGCCGCCGAGCTGGAATGCGAACTGGAAGCTGAAGTCGAAACCGTAAGCGGTAAGGGTCGAGCCGAAACCGCCGTAGAATGTCGGCAGCAGGTTACCGGTCTCGCAGAGGTTGGTATCAGATGCTGTATCGAAGTTTTCAGTCTTGTATTCTTTGCCGTAGACGGGCTCGATGTCGGGGTTGGCCTCAACTTCGGCGGCATTTGTAACCTCACGGGCCCAGAACATCGGAGCACCGTTGTCGGGGTTGACGCCGGCGTACTTGACCATATAATAGTTGTAGAGCGACGAACCCTCTTTGAGGATGCGGATACCGGAAATCATCTCTCCGCCCAGGTCGGGGTGAAGCGAAATAATCTTGTTCTTGTTATATGTACCGTTGACGTTGATTTCGAGGGTGATGTCTTTGGTAACGACGGGACGGCCTGTGATTTCAAATTCGATACCCGAGTTACGCATCGAGCCGACGTTCATAGGAATGGAGCTGAAACCGTTCGACGGAGCCACGGGCTTGTTATAGAGCATATTGTGGGTCTGACGGAGGTAGTATTCGAATGTACCGTCGATACGGCCCTGAAGGAAACTGAAGTCGATACCGGCGTTGAAGGCATTGGAGGTTTCCCATGTCAGCTCGGGGTTACCTTTCTGAACGAGGTTACCGTCGGACCATGAATCGGAACCGGTTACACCGTAGATATCGGTGTAATAATAGTTGTAGGTAAGGCCGGGAGAGAGGTTATCGTTACCCTGCTGACCGAACGAAGCCTTGAGCTTCAGAAGGTCGAGCCATGTGTAAGGCTGCATGAATGCCTCTTTCTTAACGTCCCATGCTGCCGATACCGAGAAGAAGTTACCCCAGCGGTGCTTGGGAGCGAAGCGCGATGAACCGTCGCGACGGAACGATACGCTGGCGAAGTACTTCGAATCGTAGTCATAGTTGATACGGCCGAAGAAGCCGCGGGTAGCGTAACCGACAGAACCGCCGGAACCGGTGCGGTTGGTGTTGTTCAACGTGTTGTTGACAGACCAGTTGTAGGGGTCGTAGAGTGTATAACCGAGAGCTGAGAGTGATTCGTTGTCGCGTTCGTAGCTTTCAGCACCGATCATGATGTCGCCGTGATGGTTGCCGAAAGTGCGGCGATATGTGGCCAGGGCCTGGAGGTTGAGACCGCGCAGACGCGAGTAGGTCATGTTGGCAGCACCGCCGCGCTCAACGACTGTCGATGAGCCGTAGTATTTCGACAGCAGGAAGTGACCGCGGGTGTTATCGAGGAAGTAACCTACTGTACCGGTGATATTGAGGTTCTCGATGGGAGTGATGGTAGCATACCATTTGGCATCGAGAACGTCCATGAGGAGCTCGCTCTTGTCGTAGATAATCTGCGAAGCGGGGTTACCGCCCGACATATAGTTACGGTGTGAACCGGCGAAGTTACGGCCGTCACCATAGTCGTAGATGGGTTTGCCTTCGGCCTGGTCCATGAGGATGTTGCCGGCAGCGTCGCGTACATACAGGGGGTAAATCGGAGCGATATAGTCGATATAATAGAATGCGTTGGCAGCAGACTGGTCGCCGTCTTCCTGACCGTCGGGCGAGTTCATGCTCACATGGTTGTATGCGATAGATGTACCGAGTTTCAGCCATTTCTTTGCCTGATACTCAGCGGCGATACGAGCCGACAGACGGTCGTAATTGGAGTTCTGTATAATACCTTCATTGCCGAGGTAACCCACTGAACCGTAGAAGTTGAAGCGGTCAGAACCGCCGGTGATCGAGAGGTTGTATTCCTGACGGAGACCGTTGCAGAGTGTACCTTTTGTCCAGTCGTCGGGAATTACATAGTTATTGCCGTGTACCATACCGAGCTTGGCGGCGGGATTGAGTTTGCCGTTCGAGCCGACAATCTGCTGGCCGTTGGGAATGGTATAGAACTGATAACCTTCACCGAAAGCGTTTGCAAGGGCATTGTTGGCAGCATTGTGAGCCATCTGGTTGTCATAGCCTTCATTATGATAGAGGTAACCGTTCTTCAGGGCGCTGTATGCCATTTCGGTATACATTGCGGGATCCTTGATGGTGCGGTAACCGTCGATCTGGCGCGAGTTCGAACCCCAGCGGGCGTCGAGCGAAATCACAGCGTCGCCTGTTTTACCGCGCTTGGTGGTGATAAGGATTACACCGTTGGCACCGCGGGCACCGTAAAGGGCAGCTGCAGCGGCATCCTTCAGCACTGTCATCGATTCGATATCCATTGTGTTGAGCGTGGCGATATCGCCGTCGAAGGGCATACCGTCTACTACATACAGAGGACTGGAGCTACCGTTGATTGAACCGATACCACGGATACGTACGGTAGGTGCGCTACCGGGCTGACCGTTGGTCTGGAGCACCTGTACACCTGATACGTTACCGGCAAGGGCGGTAACAGCATCGGTTACGAGGCGATTCTCGATCTGGTCGGCTTTCACAACCGAAGCCGAACCGGTGTAGGCCGACTTCTTGGCGGTACCGTATGCCACAACGATTACCTCATCGAGGGCATTGTCGACACTCACGAGCTCAACCTTGACTCCGTTGGTAGCGGGAACGGTCTGCTCCTGGTAGCCTACGTAGCTTACTTTGAGCTTGCTCACGGTTGAAGGGATGGAGAGGGTGAAGTTACCGTCGATGTCTGTGGCGGTACCGTTACCTCCACCAATCGGCATGACGGTTGCACCCACTGCGGGGTCGCCAGTGCCGGCTTCAACGACTGTACCATGAATCGTACGGTTTTGTGCTATCGCACAAACCGCTGTCAACAGCACTGTCGTCAGCAAAAGAAACAGCTTTTTCATACACTAATATTAATAAGACATAAAAATAAAAATCTCTCTGTCAGGCCTTGGGGCGACTGGTGATTTCCTCGCCGGTGCTTAGGAGATGCCGGCCGCTTGCCTGTCTTTTCATCTGATATATATTTTTCCAATAAAAATAGAATAGATACCGAAGGAAATTAACCGTTCAGAAGCAATTGACTTCGGCAACCGAAACTCGCCGCGCTGCTGCCGTCAATAAATTAAGCAACATTGCGATACCAAATTAAAAAATTTAAAAAATAAAAAAATAGATTACAACAATTGTAAAGTAATGAAAGACAACGTGGTTAATAATACTAACACCGAGGTGGTGAATCACAACGAAATTTCATCAACGACGAATTCAAAATTCCATCATTTTTCACTACTTCATTGCAAAGTTAACACATTTTGTCAAAAAATTATACAAAATTATAGATTTTTTGTTCAGTTTTAACGCTCTTGAGCGTATGCCATATAACATATTTTTTCAACATCATTTCGCAAGACTTTGCTTATCAAAGATTTAGAAAGCCCCATAATTCAATCTGCCCTGTAAAAATTTTTCCTGATAATTGCAGAATTAATGCAACAGGCAGCCGGTCTTAAAAACTTTAACCTCAACAAATCGATTTAAAGAAATATGTAAGCAATAATATGCGAATATGAAATTCCGCAGAAAAAGCGTCATTCGGACCGACCGGCCTAAATACATCGCAAAATCCACGCCCGAAGCCCTTCAGAAGTGACAAAGAGTTTACTTTCACCGAAAAATATGGAATTTTGTGACGGAATTATGATTTTTTTAATC
>CAMEPD010000089.1 GCA_945931475.1 uncultured Muribaculaceae bacterium
TGAAAAATTTATTAATTTCAATTTATCTTACATGAAACATTCACTAACAGGAACAGCCAAGAAATTCCTATTTCTCCTGGTGGGACTCCTTTGCGCCGTCGGCGCTTCGGCACAGTCCATCACCGTCAGTGGTGTTGTCACCGATCCCGATGGTGAACCACTGATTGGTGCAAGCATCCTGGTGGCAGGCACCTCAACCGGTGCGGCCACTAACATCGATGGCGAATACTCCGTGCAGTGTGCCCCCAACGCCACTCTCGTAGTATCCTACGTCGGTTACGAGACAGCGCGAGTAGCTGTCGATTCACGCACTACCGTCAACGTCCAGCTCTCCTCGGGCGCCATCCAGCTCAACGAGGTTGTGGCTATCGGTTACGGTGCCGTAAAGAAATCAGATGCTACCGGTTCGGTAGCCGTTATCAAGCCCGATGACATCGAAGCCGGTCTGGCAACCTCTACCCAGGACCTCCTGGTAGGCGCATCGCCCGGTCTGGTCGTTACTTCCGACGGTGGTAATCCTACCGGCGGAGCTACTATCCGTATCCGTGGCGGTTCCTCACTGTCAGCCAACAACAACCCCCTTATCGTAATCGACGGCGTGCCCCAGACCGACCAGTCTTCGGCCGGCGGTACCAACGCCCTGACTATGATTAACCCCTCGGCCATCGAGTCGATGACCGTCCTCAAGGATGCCTCGGCAACCGCCATCTACGGTTCGCGCGCATCTAACGGTGTAATCATCATCACCACCAAGAAGGGTGCTTCAGGCCGCCCTCAGGTGAACTTCGCCGCCAACTGGCATGTGAACACCGCCCGCAAGACCCTCAACATGATGTCGGCTTCGCAGTTCGCTGACGTAGTGCGCAATCAGATTGGCACCGAATCGGCTATCTCGCAGCTCGGCGACGCTTCGACCGACTGGCAGAAGGAAGTGCTCCGCACATCTTTCTCGCAGGACTACAACCTCTCGGTCGGCGGTACTGCCGGATGGCTCCCCTACCGTGTGAGCGCATCTTACACCAATAACCAGGGTATCCTCAAGACCTCGGGCATGCAGCGTGTAACCGCCGGGTTCAACCTCTCGCCCAAGTTCCTCAACGGTCGCCTGCAGATCAACGCCAACGCTCAGGGTACTTATGTTGACTCGCGCGAAGCTTCCACCAGTTCGATCGGCAACGCTATCGCATGGAACCCGACAATTCCCGTTCGTGGCGGCATGGCCGGTATCGCATACAACAAGTTCAACACCACCGGTCCTACCGGCCTGCAGATGTACAACGGCTACACCAACATCCTTCAGCCCGACGGTACTCCCCAGCTCAACGGCGGCGAGAATCCCCTGCAGCTCCTCAACGACCAGAACCAGAACGGCAAGGTTTACTCCTCGACCGGTAACTTCCAGATTGACTACGCTCTCAAATGGATTCCCGAACTCCACTTCAACCTCAACCTCGGTTATCAGGTGAGCAAGAACGAATGGCGCACCACAGTCGAGCCCAACTCGATCATGGCATGGCGCAACAACAACCTGACCCTCTCGGGCGCTCCCGGTGCCGGCACTCTCTACAAGAAACATGAGATCCAGCGCAACACCCTGCTTGACTTCTATATCGACTACAAGAAGAACTTCGCAGCCATCAAGTCTGACCTCGATGTTATGGTCGGTTACTCATGGCAGCGCTTCTCGTTCCTCGGCCATGAGAACTCGTTCATCAACTCACCGGGTTACTCCTATACATACGCCAACGGCACCTACGACCTGCAGCCCGCTACCGAAAACCACACCGGCGAAGCCGTTACCAACAGCTTCAAACGCTGGAGCAACGCCAACCAGCTGCTCTCGTTCTTCGGACGTCTGAACTACATCTTCGACGACACCTACCTGCTGACCTTCACTCTGCGTGACGATGCATCATCACGTTTCTCCAAGGATAACCGCTGGGGCCTCTTCCCCTCGGTAGCCCTCGGCTGGAAGATCAACAACCTCCCGGGTCTGCGCGACTCTGACGTAATCAACGAATGGAAGCTCCGCCTCGGCTGGGGCCAGACCGGTCAGCAGGATATCAAATCCTACTTCCCCTACATGGCCATCTACACCATCTCCAACAGCGGTAACGCCCTGTATCCTTCGTACTCACAACCCGGCGAATGGATCCAACCCCTCTACCCGAACGCCTTCGACGAAAACATCAAGTGGGAAACTACCACAACATGGAACGTCGGTATGGACTTCGGCTTCCTGAACAACCGTATCACCGCCAACATCGACTGGTACCTGCGTAACACCAAAGACCTCCTTGCCTACACCCCCGTAGCACAGATGAACACCGGTAACTACATCAACCGCAACATCGGTTCGCTCCGCAACATCGGTTTCGAGGTTACCATCGGCGCCAAGCCTGTCGTAAACGACGACTTCGTATGGACAACATCTTACAACATTGCCTACAACCGCAACAAGATCACCAAGCTCACCGGCGATGCCGAGTCATCGGTACAGCCCGGCCGCGACTATCCCGGTGCATCCGGCGGTAACTCGCTGCAGTGGTTCATGGAGGGCGAAACCGCCTACACATACCGCGTATACCAGCAGGTTTACGACTCAAACGGCGACCCCATCTTCGGCCAGTATGTTGACCAGAACAACGACGGCAAAATCGACGCCAATGACTTGATCAAGTTCCACTCGCCGGATCCCACAGTCACCATGACCTGGAACAACAACTTCACCTACAAACGTTTCGACCTGGGTATCTCTCTGCGTGCATCTTTCGGCAACTGGGTATACAACAACGTGATGCGCGAGCGCATCCAGCTCAACTCGGTTGACACCTATGGCCTGAACAACCTCCTTGCCGACACCCCGCTGGCTCCGGCCAACACCAACGCCACACTGCTCACGCTCTCCGACTACTTTGTACAGAACGCCGGGTTCATCCGTTGTGACAACATCACTCTGGGTTACACCTTCCCCGAGCTCCTCAACAACAACCTGAACCTCCGCCTCTTCGGCGCCGTTCAGAACCCCTTCGTCATAACCAAGTACAAAGGCATCGACCCCGAGATTTACGAAGGTATCGACAACAACGTTTATCCTCGTCCCGTTACCTTCACCCTCGGCGTAGTGGCCACTTTCTAATCCAAAAGAAGAACCAATATGAAAGCAATTTCCAAAATATTACTGGCAGCGGGTTCGTTAGTAGCCATCGCAGGATTCACCTCCTGTGTCGGTGACCTTGACCTGCTTCCTACCGACCCCCGCTCCCTTACCGCGGCTGACTTCGAGAAAGACCCGCAGGGCTACATGGAGCAAGTCATGGGCGACGTTTATCTGAACTACTCCTCTGTAGGCCGCAACAAAGAGTCGGTCATCAGCGGTTTCGACGGCGGTATGTGCTCATACTCGCGTGTCCTCATCCAGCTCGGCTGCTTCGCATCCGACGAGATGGCATGGCTCCCCTCCAACGCCGACTGGGGTAACTTCCGTTACGGCCAGGTAGCCACCAACGCCCCCTGTATCCTCGGTATGTACTCACGCCTCGTTGTGAACGCATCGCTCTGCAACAACTTCATACAGACCGTCAACAACGGTTACTTCCACCTCACCCCCGAACTCCAGGACGAAGCCGACGAATTTATCCGTCAGGCCAAAATCCTTCGCTCCGCCGCCTACTTCGCGCTGGCCGACAACTTCGGCAACGTGCCTTACGGCGACGAATCGGTTGCCGTAGGTTCAGTGGCTCCCCAGTGCTCGGCCAAGGCCGTTTACGACGGTGAGACCGCCATCCTCGAGGAGATCGTGTCATGGTACAAGCAGAACGACCCCAACAACCGTCCTCCTTACGGTTATGTCGGCCTTGACGTTGCCGAATCCATCCTCGTACGCTACTATCTCAACGCCGTATCATTCGGTGCTGATGCCGCTTATGACAAAGCTGCCCAGCACGCCGAAGCCATCATCGCCCGTCTGGGCCACGGCGGCTTCCAGGATGCCGGTCTCTGCTACAAATACTGGCAGTTGTTCGGCCACAACAACAAGCAGTACGCCATCGGCGGTTCAAGCCCCATCAACGAAATCATCTGGGATCAGCCCTCGCACGAAGAGAAACTTCAGGGCTGGACCGGCGGTTCATTCCTCGTCAACGCATGGGCCGGTATGGAAGGTGCCGAAGGCTCCAAGTGGAACGGTACCAACGGCTGGAAGTGCCTCGCTGCCCGCAGCACTTTCGTAACCACCTACTTCGACTGGAACGACGACTTCTCGGAGTCGCCCGACGAACGTACCAAACTGTGGTGTACCACCAAGGACGGTTTCCCCGTAGAGAACCCCGTGCTCAACACTCAGGACAAGAACGGCTTCATCACCGTGAAGTACTCCAACTGGGATTACGAGAGCGACGAAACCGGTGCCATGTGCGACGAGCAGCCCACCGCTACCGACGAACTCGGTATCGACTTCGCTGCCATCCGTCTGGCTGAAATCTACCTGTCGGCTGCCGAATCATATCTGCAGCTCGGTACCAACCAGGACAAGGTCAACAAATACGTCAACCTCATCCGCGAGCGTTCGGGCCAGGCTCCCTACGCCAACGTAACCATGAACGAGCTCCGTCGCGAACGTTCAGCCGAGCTCTACAACGAGGGTAACCGTCGTACCGACCTTATCCGTTGGAATATGTGGCTCACCGGCTACAACTGGTCGTACAAGAACGGCGTGCCCGCCGGCGCTGACTATCCCCAGGCAATGCGCTACTATCCGCTGCCTCTGTCGATTATCGGCCAGGCAGGTTACCAGCAGAACCCCGGTTATTAATATGAATCAAGACAGCATTAATTCATAAAGAATTCACGAAAATGAAAAAAATAACTTTATTCATGGCCTGTGCGGCTGCCTTGGTTGCCGGTCTGTCGTCCTGCTCGCAGGACCGCGACCCCGTGTACCACGCACCCACAAAGTTCGTCCTCAACGAACCGGTCATGCAAGACCAGCATATTGCACTGGAAGAGGACAATCAGGATGCCACCATCGAACTGGTTGCCTCGCAGCCCGACTACGGCTTCTCAGCCATTGTCAACTACTCGGCCCTCGTTTCCCTGACCCCCGATTTCGCCAAATCGGTTGAAATCAAACCCTCGGGCACAAACGGCCTGAACCCCTCGTTCCGTATCCCGCAGTTCGACCTCTCGATCGCCATCTGTAACCTCATGGGCTTGACACCCGCCGACAGGGAAACCGCTACTTTCGACTACATCCCCGTGTATGTAAAGGCAGTAGCCGAAATGGACGGCATTGAAGACTCGCGCATCGAATCAAATGCAGTGAAATTCAACTACATCAAGCCCTACTTCGCCGTTGCCGAGCCCAAGTGCATCTACCTGGTAGGTAGCGTTTCGGCTTGGTCTGTCGACGCCGCCAACGCTCCCACTATCTACGAAAACTGGCGCCTCTGGGACGAAGTTTCTCCCGAAGGCAAGAACACCGGCATCTACAAGGGTACCTTCGACTTCGGTGAAACCACCGACGGCGGTGCGTACACCTTGCGCTTCTACTCGGCTCTGGGTAACTGGGAAGAGAATTCGATCGGTTCGCAGAAAGATGATAACCCCATCGAATTCCCTGACTTCACCGGCTCCAACACCTTCGGCGGCGCAGCCGTTGAGGGTAAGGGCTCATGGAAATTCCCCAACCTCGTTCCCGGCCGCTATGCCGTAACTGTTGACCTCTCAACGAAGGGTAACTGGACAATCACCATCGAACCCGGCGAATAATATCAACTACCTAATCGATTGAAAAAATGAACAAGATTTCCATACTCGGTCTGACCGCTATCATGGCTCTGGGATTCGCATCCTGCGACGGATACGAAGAACCCAACCCCGCGCCCACGACCAACGAGCAGCAGTCGATCATCAAGCCTGAGGATGTCGTTTTCACCAACGCATTCTCGGCCGACCAGGTGGTTGACCTCGGACAATACAACAATGATGTGAAACCCGTGACCGTTGCAACCGTCAAGGGTGTCATCCCCGCCGGCTACGAGTTCAAAACTGTGGCACAGTTCTCGGTTGACGGCACCGACTGGTACGACGTTAAATCATCGGTTGTTGCAGCCGGTGAGGATACCCCCGACCTCTACAACGTCAACATCAATCCTGACGATCTCGACGGCGTCTACAAGGAGATCGTAACCCGCGACCCGGCTAACAAAGCACTTAAGTTCCGCTACAAACTCTACACCGTTATCGGTAATATGCAGGGTCTGGTCGGTACTGAGTACTACACCGAAGATTTCACCATCACTCCTATCAACTTGGGATACACCATCGAGGAGAACTACTACCTCATCGGTACAGCCGCCAACGGCCAGATCGCTCAGGCAGTCAAGCTCAGCCACGATGACGAAGCAGGCGTAAACCGCTACGACAACCCTGTCTTCTCGACAGTCGTTGAGATTTCCGGTGAATTCACCTGGGCAGTAATCCCCGAATCGACATTCGCAGCCGGCCAGCTCTCAGGCGCTCCCTACTCGGTATGGGGCGTGGCAGCCGGTTCGGAAGACGCTCTCAAGGGCGAACTCGTTCCCACCGTTGAAGGCGCCGCATGCGCTTGGGGTAAGTTCAGCGCTACCGCACCCTACATGCTCACCATCAACATGTACGACCGCACCTATGAATGGTCGATGGCCTTTGTGAACATCTATTGCGTAGGTACACACTGTAAGAACAATCCTGCCAAAGCACTCCCCATGGGCACAAGCGACTACGCTAACTACTGGGCATACTTAAACCTCCAGGGCTCATACCGCTTCCTGAGCGAAGCCTCGCGTAATGCAAAAATGCAGTGGGGCGCCGGCGAGGGAACCGGTACACTCGCCGTGGGTAACTCACCGCTCAATCACCGCGGTTTCTCCTTCGTTGAAGTCAATGTGGTTAAGCTCACATACAAGACTACCGACGTTAAAACAATCGGTATTATCGGTGACGCCACCCCACTCGGCTGGGACGGCTCGACCCCCATGGTACAGGATTCGAAGAACCCGTACATCTGGACACTCGACGTTACCATGAAAGACGGTGAAATGAAGTTCCGCGCTAACGACGGCTGGGATGTAAACCTCGGCGGCGAGCTCGGCAACCTTACACCGGGCGGCGATAACATCCCCGTAAAGGCCGGTAATTACACCATTACCCTCGACCTCTCAAGTGTGCCCGTTACCGCAACACTCGTAAAGAAGTAAGAATCGTCACCCCTGCGGGCCGCAGCCACGGCTGCGGCCCCGCAAGGACACCCTACACAGTACCTCATGTAAGGTAAATCCCGCCTCATAATCCACAGAGGCCTAAGCGCCGGAGCTAATCCCTCCGGCGCTTTTTTGTGCCCACACGCGCGCTTTTTTGTGCCCACACGCGAGTTGTTTCGTGCTCCGGGTTATCTTCGTACCCTCACGCCAGGTTTGTTTTTGCTCTGCCGACTGATTTATTTGGCAGATGGCGTTATCGGGGACCCAAAGCCCCATAGGTTCAAAGGATGGCCGTTGCCGGCCACCAAAGCCTCCTGAATAACTCGTCGGCCGCAGGCGACCTCCTCCTCCTCAACCAAAGCCCCATAGGGCCGGAACGACCACCCGTCCGGCATCGCGCCTGTCCCGACCATCACCCCATCCGGCATCGCGCCTGTCCCGACCATCACCCCATCCGGCATCGCGCCTGTCCCGA
>CAMEPD010000090.1 GCA_945931475.1 uncultured Muribaculaceae bacterium
CGACGCTCTTCCGATCTGGGGCCTTCCCGGAACATATTTTTCCAAAAAAGTCAAGCGAAGTTAAATAAAAATTTCAAGAATACCTAATAAAAGGTATAAAAATTCACAAAATAATCAACAAAACTACTTTTGATGCAGTGAAAAGTGTATAAGATGCAAAATTTTTTGCATCTTATACAGGTTTGTGGCGCCTTTGTTTTCAGGCGTCACTTTCGGATGCGGGGCCGTCGCCGAAGATGTCGGCATAAATTTTGTCGGTGGCGCCGAGATTCTGGCGGATGTATTTCCCGGCGGCGTCGCCGGCACGTTTGAGTGCTCCGGTGTCACCGGTGAGCTGGGCGGCTATCTCGCGGAAGTCGCAGCTGTCGGTGACGGAGAATCCGCCTCCGCAGTCCATCAGGTCGCCGGCCTCCTTGAACTTCGAGTGGTTGGGACCGAAAATCACGGGGATGCCGTAGACGGCGGCCTCGTTGAGGTTGTGGATTCCGGCGCCGAACCCGCCCCCGATATAGGCTATGTCGGCGAAGCGGTAGAGGCTCGAGAGTTTGCCGAAGGAGTCGACTATGATGCCGCGGGTGTTGGCGATTTTAGCGGGGATGGTGCCGCCGGCGGCTTTGATTTCGCGTGTCCATTCCGAGAGCATCAGCACCCGGCCGTTGGTGAAGCGGTTGCGCAGCGCTTCGAGACGTGTTTCGTTGAACTCGTGCGGGGCGATGATGAATGCAGCCTCCGAGTGGTCGTTGAGCCAGGGAATGTATATGTTTTCGTCGGCCTCCCACGAGCTTCCGGCTATGAAGCGTATGGCATATCCGGCGCCGAAACCGGGGAAACCGGGGATGTCGACCTGCGATTTCATCACGTCGGTGACGCGGTCGAAGCGCGTGTCGCCGGCCACGGTGACCCGTTTGAGGCTCACCCCTTCGAGAAGCCGCCGCGAGGCCTCGTCCTGCACATACATGTGGCTGAAACACTGCAATGTCCGGCGGAAGAATGCTCCGCCGGGCTTGAAGAAGCGTTGTCCGGGACGGAAAATGGCTGAGATGAGGTAGGTGGGGATGCTGCGCCGGCGCAACTCCTGAAGGTAGTTGGTCCAGAATTCGTATTTTACGAAAATCGCCATCGATGGACGGGCCAAGTCAAGAAACTGACGCACCTTTTTAGGCTGATCGAACGGCAGATACACCACGGCGTCGACCAAGGGGAAGCCTTTGCGCACTTCGTAGCCCGAGGGGGAAAAGAACGACACAAGGATGGGGCGGTCGGGCTGCTCGCGGCGCAGTCGCTCTATCATGGGGCGCGCCTGTTCGAATTCGCCCAACGAGGAGGCGTGAATCCAGATGCATCCCGGACGCGAGCCCAACCGGCGGCGAAGCACTACCGGGGTGTGATGCTGCCCGCGGATCATCTTGCGGGCTTTCGACATCCGCAGCGACGCGCACCTTACGGCCAGCGCGTAGGCTGAAATGCCGATGTTGTATAGGAAGTGGTTCACGCCTGAGTGTTGTCGCTGTGGATGTTAGCAATGGCGCGCTCGATGCGGCTGATTGTCTCGTCGCAGCCCATGAGCTCGGTGATGTCGAACATGTGCGGGCCCTTGCATTCGCCCACGACGGCCAGACGGAAGGCGTTCATAACGTTGCCGAGGTGATAGCCTTTGTCGGCAATCCAGCCGAGCACTACCGGTTCGGCATCCTTCGAGCGGAAGCTCTCAAGGCCGCGGAGCACACCGATGAGCTCGCGCATCTGGTCGGGCGTTTCGGGTTTCCAGCGTTTGCGGATGTCTTTCTCGGCGTAGCTTTCGGGTGCCTGAAAGAAGAATTTTGCCTGGTCCCAGAGATCGCTCACGAGGTTGGCGCGGCTCTTTACCAGGTCGAGAGCTGCGGCGGTGTATTCGTCGCTGAAGTTGTCGGGGTTGATGCCGTGGGCCTCAAGCACGGGACGGAAGAGGGCCACAAGCTCGCGGCCGGGCATGGCCATGAGGTATTCGTGGTTGAACCACTTGCCCTTTTCGAAGGCGAATTTGGCGCCGGATTTCGAGCAGTGTTCGAACGAAAATTTGCTGATGAGGTCGTCCATCGACATTATTTCGGTGTCGTCGCCGGGGTTCCAGCCTAAAAGCGCAAGGAAGTTGACTACGGCTTTCGGCAGGTAGCCCTGTTCGCGGTAACCGGCTGACACGGCGCCCGATGCGGGGTCGTGCCATTCGAGTGGGAACACGGGGAAGCCCAGGCGGTCGCCGTCGCGTTTCGAGAGCTTGCCTTTGCCGTCGGGTTTGAGCAGCAGGGGCAGGTGCACGAACTGCGGCATGGTGTCCTGCCATCCGAATGCCTCGTAAAGCAGCACATGAAGCGGGGCGGACGGAAGCCATTCCTCGCCGCGGATTACGTGCGACACCTCCATGAGGTGGTCGTCGACGATGTTGGCCAGGTGGTAGGTGGGGAGGTCGTCGGCGCTCTTGTAGAGCACTTTGTCGTCGAGAATCGACGAATTGATGGTTACTTCGCCGCGGATGAGGTCGTTGACGCGGACGTCGCGGCCCGGTTCGATGAGGAAACGCACCACGTAGGGGTGCCCTTCGGCTATGAGGCTGTCGACCTCCTCGCGGGGCAGGGTAAGCGAGTTGCGCATCTGCATACGTGTCGAGGCGTCGTACTGGAAGTTCTTTTTTTCGGCGCGCGCCTTTTCGAGTTCTTCGGGAGTGTCGAAGGCTATGTAGGCGCGACCGTTGTCGAGCAGCTGACGGGTGTATTTGCGGTAGATGTCGCGGCGCTCGCTCTGTTTGTAGGGACCGTATTCGCCACCTTCACGCACGCCTTCGTCTATGCCGATGCCGAGCCATGCCAGGGCCTCGTTGATGTACTCCTCGGCGCCGGGAACGAAACGGTGGGAATCGGTATCCTCGATGCGAAGAATCATATCGCCGCCGTTCTTACGGGCAAATAGATAGTTATATAAGGCTGTGCGCACGCCCCCGATATGTAACGGGCCGGTGGGCGACGGGGCAAAACGTACTCTGACTTTTCTTTCCATCACGTGGTGTGTTAATAAACAAGCTCTAAATTTCGGGTGCAAAATTACGAAAAAAAATCCGGATAGCCGCCGTTTGCAGCTATCCGGTGTGTTTTTTAATCATTAAGGCGAATTTAGGCGAATCTGAGGGCTTATGAGGGCCTTCGAAGGTTTCCGGCGTCATGACTCGGCCCGGACTCAGAAGAGGTAACGCTCGATGTCGGGCAACGGGTCGGTCTTGAAGAATTCGTGGGCCAGGTTGTCGAAGCGTTGCACCGATTCGGGGCCGAAGCGCAGGAATGATTCGCGGGCTTCGCCAAGGGTCTTGGGGCGACGCGCTCCCGATTTCGAGAAGAATTTGTCGGCAAAGCATATCAGGCGCTCCAGGCGGCTTTCGGGCATATATGAACGGTCGGCGGGGAGGCCTAAGCGCTCGGCATCTTCGGGGGTTAGGCCCGAGCCGGTGTGGCGCTCGGCCACGAGGGCATACTCCTCGGGGGCGCCTTCGCTCCGGAGGATGTCGCCGCCGATTACGCCGTGACGCATGTAGGGCTCGCTGCCGTGGCAGCCTATCGAGGGGGCGTCGCATCGGCAGATACCGATGTCGTGGAGCATGGCGGCGGCTTCGATGGTGACCGGGGGGAGGGGCAGCTCGTCGCGGCGCGCTATGCCGCGGGCCAGACGCGCCACATTGCTGCAGTGCTCCATATACAAATCCCTCAGGGCTGTGCCCTGAGGGTAATATTTGTCGATGATTGCTGAATAGTCGAACATTTTGAGGGTCAAAGGTCGAGCACGACGTTCCAGTTGTGGTTGTCGGGGTATTCACCCAGGCGGATGGCGTTGAGCGTGTCGTAGAGCTTGCGGGTTACGGGGCCGGGCTGACCATCCTTGGCGATGACATATTTCCTGCCGGTGTCGAGGTCGTCGATTTCGCCGACAGGCGAGCATACTGCGGCCGTACCGCAGGCGGCGGCTTCACTGAAGTCGGGAATCTCTTCGACGCTGATGTGGCGCTGCTGCACCTCCATGCCCATGTCGCGGGCGAGTTCCATCAGCGACGCATTGGTGATGGAGGGTAATATCGAATCTGATGCCGGGGTGATGTAGGCGCCGTCCTTGATGGCGTAGAAGTTGGCCGGACCGCATTCATCGAGGTATTTCTTCTCTTTGGGGTCGAGGTACAGCACGGCCGAATATCCCAGTGAATGAGCCTTTTCGCCGGCCTGAAGCGATGCGGCATAGTTACCGCCGACTTTCCAGCGGCCGGTACCGCGCGGTGCCACACGGTCGTAGTCGCGCATCAGGCAGATGTTGGTAGGCTTGAATCCGGTCTTGAAGTAGGGCCCGACGGGGGTAACCAGCATCAGGAAGCAGTACTCGGTGGCCGGCTTCACTCCGACGGCGGGGGTCACGCCGATTTCAAGCGGACGGATGTAGAGCGACGCACCTGAGCCATAGGGCGGGATGAAGCGCTCGTTAAGCTTCACTACCATCCGGATCATCTCCATGAACTTGTCGTCGGTGATGGGTTGCATCATTATGCCACGGGCCGAATCCTGAATACGTTTGCAGTTCTCCATCGGGCGGAAAACGCGTACTTTGCCATCTTTGCCGCGGAAGGCTTTGAGCCCTTCGAAAATCTCCTGACCGTAATGGAGGCAGGTGGCGGCGATATGGATGTTGATGTTTTCCGATGATGAAACTTCAATTTCGCCCCATTTGCCGTCGCGGTAGTAGCAGCGGACGTTGTAATCGGTCGGTACGTACCCGAAACCGAGGGTGCTCCAGTCTATCTGGTTATTATTCATAATGGTACTAATAATTAAACAGCCTATAAGTTGGTAAAGGGGGAGACCCGGCTTCAAAAGCCGGCCGGGTCCCCCTTCGTGCCGCAAATTTAATAATTTATTTTTCTATCGGGTAATTTTTTGCGAATAATTTCTTAAATTCTCGTCATCTGATGTTATGGTTGGCTTATGATGCAGGAATTATTCACAAATTTTCACCTTATCCGGAGGCTGCCGTGTTATAGTCCGGCTTGCACTGAGGGCGCGTTTTCGCGGTGCCGTGGGTGCTTCGATGCTCCGGCTGCGGCTTAGAGGTTGAGTTCGTGATAGGGGAGGTCCCAGGCGTCGGCAACGGCTTTGTAGACCACTTTGCCCTCCACTATGTTGACACCCTGCTCCAGCGCGTGGTCGGCCTTGCAGGCTTCGCGCCAGCCCTTGTCGGCAAGCCGCAGGGCGTAGGGAAGGGTTGCGTTGGTCAATGCCAGGGTCGAGGTGAAAGGCACAGCGCCGGGTATGTTGGCCACGGCGTAGTGTACTATACCGTCGATGGTGTATGTCGGATTGGAGTGGGTGGTGGGTTCCGAGGTCTCGAAGCAGCCGCCCTGATCGATGGCTACGTCGACCAGCAGAGTGCCCGGCCGCATCAGTTTCAGCATGTCGCGGGTGATGAGTTTCGGGGTCTTGGCGCCCGGAATCAGCACCGAGCCGATCACCAGGTCGGTGGTGGGGAGCTCCATCTCGATATTGTGACGCGAAGAGTATAGGGTCTTGACGTTCTTGGGCATCACTTCGTTGATATGGCGAAGGGTCGGCAGCGAGATGTCGGCGATGGTGACGTCGGCTCCGAGTCCGGCGGCCATCATGGCTGCGTTGCGTCCCACGACGCCCGCGCCGAGAATCAGCACCTTGGCCGGTTTGACGCCGGGAACGCCACCCATAAGGATGCCGCGGCCTCCCTGCGGTTTCTCCAGGAAGCGGCAACCCTCCTGTATAGACATTCGTCCGGCTACTTCGCTCATCGGCACAAGCAGCGGCAGGCTGCGGTCGGGCAGGCGAACGGTTTCGTAGGCGATGCATACTGCGCCCGAACGCAGCATGGCTTCTGTCAGTTCGCGGTCGGATGCGAAGTGGAAGTAGGTGAATACTACCTGATTACGCTTTATAAGATGATATTCCGGACGAATTGGTTCCTTCACCTTGATTATCATCTCGGCGATTGAGTAGACCTCCTCGATTGTGGGCAACATTTTTGCGCCGGCAGCTTCGTATTCCGCATCGGAGAAACCGGTGCCTTCACCGGCGGTGGACTGTACATACACTTCGTGTCCGTGAGCTACAAGTTCGCGTGCGCCGGCGGGCGTTACACCTACGCGGTTCTCATTGTTTTTAATCTCTTTGGGTACTCCGATAATCATAATTTTTCAGATGTTAGGGTGAAACATGGAGTTGTTATCCCAATCGACATGCCGGTTAAAACTTTTATTATCCGTTGCTCATTCTTGTTAGTTAAATGTTGGTTTTTCAAGGATAATTTAAGGGGGGTCGGCATAGTTGGTTAGTACAATGCAAATATAATATATGATTTGCAAAAATTATTCATCTTAGGAAAAATATTTTTTATGTTTTGCGACAGCATTTTTCAACACTACCCTTGCGGGGAGATGACTCTTCTTGTTGCCGTGAATATTTTACCGATATGCGTCGGCAACATTCGGGAATTTCGTAACTTTGCGGCAAACTTCATGGCATGACAGCACGTCGACTCTTTTCATATTGGCCGAAATGGGCGTTTTCCGTTACGGTTTTCGCGGCAATCCTATGGCTGACGCTTGCGCCTGAACCGCTTCCTGATGAAGGACTGGTGTTCTTTCCCGGCATCGATAAGATAGTGCATGCCTGTTTGTTCGGCGGTATGGCGTTCGCACTGCTTTTTGACCTCGCACTGGCGCGGTACAAACGCCATAAGGCTGCCCCGTGGCGGTTCAGTTGGAAACAGCTTTTGGTTGTCGTGTTGACCGACTGTCTCTTCGGTGCTGCCATAGAACTGGCACAGAGCGCCATGGGCATGGGTCGCGCCGCCGAAATTGCCGACTTTTTGGCCGACGGCGCCGGTGCCCTCCTCGCGGTGCTCATCTCCCCCTATATATTAAGGTGTATCTTTCGCACTCGATAATAAGCTTCCAAGCGCCCTTTCATACCGGCTCCGGTCCGGCGCTCCCATCTCGACCTCATCTTCCGCTTATTATTCCCTGCCGTCGCCGCGTAATATTTTCAGGTTACTACCCGTCATTTCTTTCCGGCTTCTGCTCATAATTATATCTCTACCCACATCTCCGGCCGGTATCACTGCAAGTTCCCTGCAAGTTCCCCGGGATTTTTGGCCACACTTCAAAAAAATATTTGCTAATATGCCGGGAAAGCCCTACCTTTGCAATCGAATTCCGACGCCAGTCGGAGCTCGAAGATATCCTCCGAGTCTTAATCAGCCGCAATAGCTCAGTTGGTAGAGCATTTCATTCGTAACGAAAAGGTCGTGGGTTCGAGTCCCACTCGCGGCTCTCAAATACCCTTTAGCGTCACAGCTAAAGGGATTTTTGTTTTATTTCTCCTTATTTTATCTCTGTTCCTGCGTCCAGTTCTGCCATTATCTTTTTAGCGTGCTTTGCGCATGCAAAGCCGTTCCCCTGGTTCCGCGGCAAGCGCTCTTATGTATGACCGGAAAAATACCCGGAAAAATGCCCGGAAATTTCCTTTGTGCAAGTCCCTGAGCCTCAGTCGGCAAGTGCTCCGGGGGCTGCCTCATGCAAAAAATCTTCAAAAAAACAGCCTGAAATATTTGGTGGTTTCGGGGGAAGTGTGTA
>CAMEPD010000091.1 GCA_945931475.1 uncultured Muribaculaceae bacterium
TGAGTATTATCTTTTTCATAAGGATTATCAATATTTTCTGCAAATTTAGCAACTTTGGTGCAGATTTGCAAATTAGCGTAGCTTTTCGGTAGCCGAGGGCGCTCCGACGGCCCAGAGGCGGTCGCCTGCCTGCAATACGGTGCCGGCCGGCCGGTCGATATATTGGTCGCCGCGTTGCAGGGCCACGATGTGGGTCTGGTAGTTGCGACGCACGTCGGCCGAAGCGAGGGTCTTGCCCAAGAGGGGCGACGCCTCCGAAAGCACGATGGCCTGCAGGCGGAAGTCGTCGACGCCGGAGCTGTCGCCGGTCGATGTGGCGTCGGCTTCGATGACAGGTAGCACGCGCGCAATCTGCTCGTCGGTGCCGATTATGCCGATGGTGTCGCCGGGGAAGAGGCGTGTCTCGCCGCCGGGCACCTTGATGGTGACGGGGCCGCGCTGCACCATCACCACATCCACGCCGTAGCGCGAGCGCAGTCCGGCGTTGCGCAGTTTGTCTCCCACGAACGGGCAGCCGTATCCCACAGTCATGTAAGCCAAATGCAGGTCGCTGACTAATAGATTATTGACACCCGTGCGGCGCAGCTCGCGCTCGTTGAGGTTGTCCATGAAGCGGTTCTCGATGTTGCGCAACGAGTTATTAAGGCGCCGCGAGAGGAGCATAATCAGTATAATCAGGCAGCCCAGGCCGATGAGTGCGCCCACACGCATGGAGTAGGCGTGCGACAGCACCCACACTATGAAACCTAAGGCGATGAGAAGGCGGAACACCATCATCACAATCCGCGGCACCCTCAGCTGATTGTCCGACAGCCCTTTGTGCTTGCCGGGGTTCTCGTTGCGCGCGGGGGGCAGACAGAGTGCCAGCAGGAAGGGCGACATGGCCGCGAGCGTGGCCACCGACCATATCAGGTTCGCCCAGTCGGGGAGGGTGCGCCTGAGGATAGGCATCAGGAATTGCTCCGAAACCAAAGCGATGGCTATCAGGATGATGGAGTAGAGCATCACGCGCCACACATAGCGCTGCGCCAGGTGAATCCACGCGCGCCCGGTCGAGCCGGCGGCGCGCTCCTCCGAGGCCTGGTTGCCGTAGCGGTCGATGAGGAAGTGCAATCGTTGCGGCAGATGCTTTTCCACGAAGCGGTAGAATGGGTCGGCCATGCGGATGAAGTAGGGGGTGGTGAATGTGGTGATTACCGACACGGCCACCACGATGGGGTAAATTTCGGGGTTGAGCACGCCCAGCGACATACCGAGCGACGCGATGATGAAGGCGAACTCGCCGATTTGTGTCAGCGAGAAGCCCGATTCGATGGCCACCTTGAGGCTCTGTCCGGTGATGAGCATACCGAAGGTGCCGAAGGTAATCATGCCAAGGATTACGGCTCCCGATAGTATCAGAATCGGCAGCCAGTATTGCGCGATTACCTCGGGTTGCACCATCATTCCCACTGAGATGAAGAACACGGCGCCGAAAAGGTCCTTAACCGGCAGAATCACGTGCTCGATGCGTTCGGCGTAGCTCGTTCCGGCAAGGATTGAGCCCATCACGAAGGCACCGAGAGCCATCGAGAAGCCGCAGAGCACCGAGAACACAGCCATCGAAAGGCACAATCCCATCGATACCACAAGCAGTGTCTCGTTGTTGAGGAAGCGGCGCGAACAGTTGAGCAGAGTGGGGAGTACATATACGCCCACCAGGAACCATATCACTAAGAAGAATACCAATTTGCTGATACTCAGAAGCATCTCGCCCCCTTCGAGGCTTTTGTTGATGGCGATTGACGACAACAGTACCATCATAACCACCGCGAAGAGGTCTTCGACGATGAGCACCGCGAATACCAGCGAGGCGAACTTATTCTGACGCAGGTTCATGTCGGTGAACGCCTTGATGATTATGGTGGTCGACGACATCGACAGCATACCGCCGAGGAAGAGCGAGTTGATCTGTGTGAAGCCCATCAGGCGCCCCACGCCGTAGCCCATCCCCATCATGCCGATCACGATAATCAGGGCCGTCACCACCGCCGAGCCGCCCGTGTTGACCAGTTTGCGGAAGCTGAACTCCAGGCCGAGCGAGAAGAGCAGCACGATGATGCCGATCTGCGCCCAAAATTCGATGTTGGCCTCGGTGGTTACCGACGGCAGCAGGGTGAAGTGGGGGCTCGCCAGGAATCCGGCCACGATGTAACCGAGCACCACCGGCTGCTTTATCCACTTGAACACCAGGGTGACTCCGGCGCCTAACAGCAGGATGAACGCGAGGTCGGAAATCAGGCTCTCAATATGGGGCATAGGCGTGTCTGTGAGACGGTTAAGACTTGGTGATCAGCTGGTTCATGACGACGGCGAGCTCGTCGGGCGTGACGTTCTGGTCGGCATGTTCGGGTACTACGGTGGCATACCGGCGGTCGAGCCAGTAGAGGTCGGTGGCAGGGTCGTCGGGCTCGAGATTCACCTGGCGGCCGGTGAGCCAGTAGAACGGTTTGCCGTGAGGGTCGGTGTACTCCTTGTATTCCTCGGTCCAGTAGCTGCGGGCCGAGCGCACCACCTTCATCCCCTCGATTTTCACCTTCGCTGGGAAGTTGACGTTGAGGCATACTCCATCGGGGAGCCCCTTTTCGAGCACCGACGCGGTAATCGACTCGATATACGGGCGGCACTCCGAGAAATCGGCGGCCAGCGAATGGTGGAGCAGTGAATACCCCACCGAGGGGATGCCGACCATGCACCCCTCGAAGACCACGCCCATCGTGCCGGAGTAAATCACTGAGTTTCCGGCGTTTGACCCGTGGTTGATGCCCGACAGCAGCAGGTCGGGACGCCGCGGCACTATATGGTGCATGGCGAGTTTCACGCAGTCGACCGGAGTACCGGTTGCCGAGAAGACGCGGGCACCCTCGAATCCCGAATGCTCGGCGATGCGCAGCGGTTGGTTCACGGTGATGGCCGACGACTGGCCCGAACGGGGCTCCGACGGGGCCACAGCCCATATTTCAGCCATATCTTTGACCCAGTCGATGAGACGGTGCAGCCCGGGGGCATCCACGCCGTCGTCATTGCTTATAAGTATCAGCGGTTTCGTCATAAGGAAGCTTCATAATTTTGTCATATTCTTACTGCAAAGTTAACAATTATTTTCCGAAATAGTTGAAGACTCAGGCATAAGAGTGCAGCCCGGGGAGCAGGTAATTGGCGCCGAAGTAAGTGAAAAGCACCGACACTATGGCCACAAGCAGGTACCACTGCAACCTGCGGGGTCGCGCGAAGAAGCCCCGGAAGGCCGTACGGTGAACCGGCACCGCGTAAATCAGCATGGTGATTAGGGCACAGGTCTCCTTTGGATCCCAGCCCCAGTAGCGGCCCCACGACTGGTTGGCCCATACGGCGCCCACGAAGATGCCGACGGTAAGCAGGAACAGCGCCGGAACCAAAATTATGGCATTCAGGCGCGCCAGCCAATGTAGGTCGCTGCGTCGGCAGAGCGAAATCCCGGCGAGCAGCGCCATCAGCAGGAACAACACGTAGGAGCACATCACCAGCATCCCGGCGGCCAACAGATAATGAAGTGGTTTCATTGCTATGTGATGCGTTGCGGGGTCATCCGGCTTCTTTCGCGAAGCCTGCTCCCCTGTTTTCGTGACGCAAAATTAGTCAGTCGCGCCGGGATGTGCCATACCCAAAAATGAGTAAATTCGGTTGTAAAATTTCGTAAAATAGGGTGCCGTAATACTTAAAAAACATTATTTATCTCTCCGCGGCTTGACTACTGTCACCAAATTTTAGTAATTTTGTAGCTGAAGGTTACATGGTGCCGGCGGCTCGGCACGCCGCTACATCATCAATATTTATGTCACTGTTTTTTCTGATTTTAGGAGCTTTGGCGCTCAGTGCAGCGCTTGTGTGGCTGTTTACCAATCCGTCACAATGCCCCATTACCGCCTACCTGGGCGCCTGGGCCATGATGAAATCGGGATATGCACCCATATCATCCAATGAGCTGTTTTTCTGGGCTATAGCAGTGATTATCCTTTTGGTGATTCAGGGCATTCGCTCCATACGCGTCATCACCCCTCTCGCTTTTCGTGCCTATCTAGGCGGAGGCGCACTGGCGTGCACGTTTGTGGGCACGCTCATCGGGCATGCCGGCATGACCATCGGAGCGGTATGCGGCGTGTTCATCGCTGCGGTGGCATATATGCGCTTGCGGCGGCTCGGCGGACGGCGCTATTGGCTCAATGTCCTGGCGGTAGGTTTCCCCGATGTGGTCTCCACTGTCCTGATGGCCATCACTGTCACAGCGCTGATATCCCGCGCGGCTTAAAACTCAGATTCGTATGAAAAAAATTGTATATATTATATCGGTATGCCTTACGGTGCTTCTTCTGTCGGCCCATATCAAGGCTGCCCCGGCGCACGCTAAGGAGAAGTTCGTGCCCAAAGCTCCCGACCTTGAACAGATTCGTGAGGATGTGCTCAACCCCGCTTCGAAGTACTACTACCCCAGGCTCTTCGCCGAGTATGCCCGCAACGAGACGGTGATGAACCTCGAAGACTACCGTTACCTTTATTACGGTTCGCTCTTCCAGGAGGATTTCAACCCCTACCGCCACAGCGACATGACCACCCGCAACGAGGAGCTTTATTACCGCAACAACCACACCCGCGCCGAACTCGATTCCATAATATATTACGCGCAGGAAGCACTGGCCGACGACCCCTTCAACCTCTCGCAGATGAATTACCTCATCTACGCTCTGCGCGCGCGTGGCAAGGTCAACAAGGCCAACATCTGGCAGTACCGCCTCAATCACCTCCTGCAGGCCATCATCTCATCGGGAACAGGCGCCGACCCCGACCATGCCTGGTACGTAATCAACCCGCGCCACGAGTACAACATCATCAACTTCCAGAACGCCGTGGCCAAGAACCAGGAGTATCAGGAGCCTTATTTTGACCGTATTGACGTGGAGCGCAAGAACGCCGACGGCAAAGTGAGCACCGGCACCTACTACTTCAACATCCGCAATATGCTCGAAGAATACTACCGCAAATTCCCCGACGACCTCCAGTAACCCCCTCGCTCCATCCTTTAGCCCCCTTCACTTATCCTGCCCCCGCTTTTTGTCCATATAACGGCCGTCATCGCATGACCCTACCACAGAGTGTAAAAAGGCGATGTGTCAAATTTTGACACATCGCCTTTTACGGGTGGATTGCGGGAATCAGAGGGCTACCTTCTGGCGGTTGGCGCCGGAGGTGACTAAGTAGAGGCCACGGGGGAGGGCTATATGTCCGGCGGCGCCGCTGTAGACGCATCGACCGGCAGCGTCGTAGATCGCAACGGGGGCATCGGAGGTGACTTCAATACCGTCGCCGACGGCGGTCACGGCGAATGATTCGGCTTCAACGCCGGTGATGCCGCTGCTGAGCGATACGATGTTGTTGAACTCTTTCCAGCCGTCGGCGGCGCGGTAGGCCTCGATGGCATTCTCGGGAACACGGAGGGTGGCCGAGGTGTAAACTTCGTTCTCAAATGCGGCGCCTGTGGGAGGCACGGGGTTGAGGCTGATTACTTCGGCAAGTTTGGTGTCGCCCTTGAACACTTCAGTACCTAAGGTTGCGACTTTCTCGCCGAGGGTTATCTTCTCGAGGTCGAAGCACCAGTAGAACGCCTGAGTCTCAATCTCGGTGACGGTGTTGGCTACGGTGAACTCCTTGAGGTTGGCGCAGCACTGATACATACCGTCGGGGATTACGGTGATGGCATCGGGCAGCGAGGCCTCGGTGATACCGCTCTGATAGAACACGCCATGGCCCACGGTGGTAAGCGTGGCCGGAACGGGGAGCGATTTCAGCTCGGGGGTGTATGCGAAGGCGAAACGCTCGAGGGTGGTGAGCTGCGAGGGGAGCGAAATGCCGGTGAGCACGGGGCATTCGGAGAATGCGAATTCGCCGATAACTTTCAGGCTTTCAGGGAACGAGATTGTAGCGAGTTTCTGGCAACCCTGGGCAAGTCCTTTGGGGAGAATCTCCATGTTGGCCGGCAGGTTGATGGTCTCGAGCTGCAGGCAACCGCTGAAGAGGTCTTCGCCCAGCGAAGTGGCGGTTTCGGGTATGGTGATGGTGACGAGTTTGGTATTCTCGAATGCGCTGTCCTCGATGGTTGTTAAAGTCTCGGGTATGGTGATGGCCGAAAGCGAGCTGTCCCAGAATGCGCCGTCGCCGATGCGTGTGACGGTCGATGGGAGGGTGATTCCGGAGATGCCTGTCACTTCGGAGAAGGCGAGTTTGCCTACAGCAACAACTGTGTAGGTTTCGCCCTGATACTGCACGGTGGCGGGTACTTCGGTTACGCCGCTGTATTCGCTTTCGTTGGCGGGCCAGGTTACCTCGACAGTGCGGTCGGCTGCCGACACTACCTTGTATGTGAGGGGAGCGACGGTAAATTTCGAGCCGTCGGCAGGAAGGCCGACTACGGTGTAATTGAGAGTGAATTCATTGTTGTAACGCGAATCGAAGGTAGAAATCTCCATCGATAGCGCGTTGGCCGGAACATAGATGCTGTACTCGCCGGCCTCGGTGATGGCGGGGGTGAAGTTGATGCCGATTTCACCGTTAGCCATGGTCGATGAATTGAATTCAAATGCAGCGGTAATGTCGGTGGGCTGACCGTCTTTGCTTACCTTCACGTTATCCTTCTGGGGCCCGTTGGCATAGATGCCCTGCATATTGGGGAAGTAGACAACAAGGCTTGAAAGCGCACCGACTGAGCTGCCCGACTCGGGCTCGGCTACGACGGTCTCCTGCGGACGGTCGGGGGTGAGCGAGCCGTCAATCACATAGCGGAACTGTGCCTCGGGCCACTCTTCATCCATGTAATCGCTGATGGCGCCTTCGGGCAACTTCACGATATATGTGCCGGGGGTGGTGTAAGCCTGGTCGAGCGACAGAAGCACATCATGCAGGCCGGCGCCTTCAAGCACGTTGAATGTGGCTACGGTTTCCGACGTTGTTTCATTAACCAGCACCGGCTTGGTGTAAATGTTCCCCTCGGGGAGTAGGCCGGAATGGTCGTATGTAAGTGTGAAGTCCTTGATTTCAGCCACCTTGCCCTGAACGGGGGTGATGGTGAATCCGGCGTTATCAATCGGGGTGAATTCATCGGGGTCGGGGCCCGGATCAGGGTCGTCGCCACCGCCGCCGATGCTTACTGTGAACGAAATCTCGGGGTTCGGGTCGCCCTCCTCCATCATCCAGTTGTAGTCGTAATCGAAGGTTCCTGCGGGAATCACGATGTTGTAGGTGCCGTCGGCTATAATGGCGTCGCCGGTGAGTGTGATGGTGTTTACGTCGTCGGTAGTGCCGCTAATCTTCTGAGTGATGGGATAATCGATGTTGTTGATTTTGACAACGCAGTTCACGTAGGGGTCAAAGCGACCGTTGTTCTTCTGAACCACGATGGTCTTGATTTCAGTAACGACATCGCCGTCGCCGGGAGTCACGTTCCATCCGTCGGGCACTGCGCCCCACGACGGTAGAGCCGCCGCAGCGGTCAGCACAGCAGTCAAGAGTAAAGATTTATTCATATAAAACG
>CAMEPD010000092.1 GCA_945931475.1 uncultured Muribaculaceae bacterium
ACATAAAATTAACAATGAGGTTGAAAATAATAGCTGCGCCTCGCGAAAATTTGAGCGTCTTCAGAGTTATCACTCAGTCACATAGCCCGCTATGCTCCATCGTTCAAACTCTGAATCCATTTCAAATTTTCGGCCGGAACGCTTAACATTTATTTTTAAACAGCCTCTAAATGTTTGGGGACTATTGGGCGCGTTTGTCGGCGTGGCCTTCGTACCAGTCGATATAGGTGAGGTTGCAGAGGCGTGTGCCACCGGGGGTGGGGTAGTCGCCGGAGAAGTACCAGTCGCCGGGACAGTTACGCACGGCGGCATGGAGGCCTCCAAGGCTCTGATACACGATTTTTACTTCGGCTTTGGTGCCTTCAGGGGTGAGCATCTGCGCCATCTTGGCCGATATTTCAGCGTCGCTGAAGGGGGCGTAGATGGCTTTGACACAGTTGATTTGCTGTTCAGCCGGGAGGAGTGCCTGCTCTTTGGCTTTTTGGTATGTGTCGTCGAGCACGTGCTCCATGGAGCGTTCGCGCAGCAGCGCGACGGCGGCGCGGAAGGCGGCAAACTCGCTCATACGCGACATATCGATGCCGTAATAGTCGGGGTAACGAACTTGCGGTGAGGATGATACAATGACTATGCGCCGTGGGTGCAGACGGTTGAGCATGGCGATAATCGACTGACGCAGGGTGGTGCCACGCACTATCGAGTCGTCGATGACCACGAGGTTGTCAATGTCGTTGGTGACGCAGCCGTAGGTGACGTCGTAGACGTGTGCGGCCAGATCGTTGCGCGAGGTGCCTTCGGCGATGAAGGTGCGCAGCTTGATGTCCTTGATGGCGACTTTCTCGACGCGCAGGCGCTGGTCCATAATCTCCTTGAGTGTGCCGGGAGTGAGCGAGCCGTGGAAATTGAGTTCCATAATCTGCCGGCTTTTCAGTATGTTCAGATAGTCCTCGAACCCCTCCACAAGCCCTATGAAGGCTACTTCGGCGGTGTTGGGGATGAACGACAGCACTGTATGGCTGATGTCGTTGCCGACGGCACGGAGTACTTCGGGTGCCAGACGGCGCCCTAACTCTTTGCGCTCGCGGTAGATGTCGGCATCGCTGCCGCGCGAGAAGTAGATGCGCTCGAACGAACAGCGGCGGTTCTCTTTCTCGCCGAGAATGTCGGTGACCGAAATGTCGCCGACCTTGGTCACAACAAGGGCCGAACCGGGGGTGAGCTCTTCGACGTCGGCGCGTCGCACATTCATTACGGTCTGAATCACAGGGCGTTCCGAAGCGAGTACCACTACTTCGTCGTCGATGTAATAGAATGCCGGACGGATGCCATGGCTGTCGCGCAGCGCGAACATATCGCCCGAGCCGGTGGCCCCGCAGATTACGAAACCGCCGTCCCACGCCGGCGCGGCGTTGCGGAGCACCGAGGGGATGTCGATTGAATCCTCAATGGCGATGCCGAGCTCGGGGTCCTGAAGCTTGTCGCGGAGCTCGCGATAGAGGCGGTGATTCTCTTTATCAAGGGCATAACCGAGCTGCTCCAGGAGTACTACCGTATCGGAATAGATGCGCGGATGCTGACCCTTTTCGACGATTGAACGGAAGATGCTGTCGACATTGGTCATGTTGAAATTGCCGCACATCAGCAGATTGCGTGACCGCCAGTTGTTGCGGCGCAAGAACGGATGTACGTACGACAGTCCGCTTTTGCCGGTGGTGGAATAGCGCAGGTGACCCATGTATATTTCACCGACGAACGGCACAAGACTCTCGACCTGCTCGGGGGGCATATCGTCGATGTGGTCGAGGTCGAACTGCGGCATTACGTTGGCGAAAATCTCGGTGATGGCGTTCGTGCCGAGCGCGCGCTCGCGGAAGATGTATTCGTGTCCCGGGGTCGAGTGCTTCTTCACCACGCCGATGCCGGCGCCCTCCTGGCCGCGGTTGTGCTGCTTCTCCATCAGGAGGTAGAGCTTGTTTAGCGCCCAGGCGTATGTGCCGTATTTTTCGCGGTAATATTTCAGCGGTTTGCGCAGGCGGATCATCGCCACACCGCATTCATGTTTCAGTACTTCCATGTGGTGGGAGGGATGAAAAGGCGGTGTGCTCGTTTGCACACCGCCTGACAGTAGTTGGAAGGGATTGTTATCTGATAAAGAGCATCTCGCGATACTTGGGTAGCGGCCACATCTCGTTGTCGACCATAAGCTCGAGTTTGTCGATGTGGTAGCGTATTACCTCCATGCAGGGGAGCACGTTGTCGTGGTATGCGATAGCCTTTTCGCGTTCCGATTCGATTTTGTTGGCGTCTTTGCGGGCGTTGACCATGCGTTCGACCTCCTCCTTGATGATGGCCATGTGTTTCGAGAGTTTCTCGATGGTGGCCAGGTCGTTGGCGGTCAATTCGTTGGCCTTGGCTTCGGGGAAGAGGGTTTTCAGCTTCACGAGGTTGTCGACCAGTACCGACTGGTAACGGGTGGCCACGGGGATGATGTGGTTTATGGCGAGGTCGCCGAGCACTCGGGCCTCGATCTGCACTTTCTTGGTGAACATTTCCCATTTCACCTCGTTGCGTGCGCGGAGTTCCAGGTCGTTGAATACGCCGGTCTTCTTGAACATCTCCACCGACGAGGGCTGCAGGTATGCGTCGATCATCTTGGGCACTGAGGTCTCGCAGTCGAGGCCTCGGCGCTCGGCTTCGGCCTTCCATTCGTCGGAGTAGCCGTTTCCGTCGAAGTGAATGGGTTTCGACTCGATGATAAGGGCCTTAACCTCTTCGAGGATAGCATGGTAGAGAGATTCCTCGCGCTCTACGCGGGCATCTACGCGGGCTTTGAATTCCGCAAGCTGCTCGGCTACGGCGGCGTTGAGGGCAATCATGGCCGATGCGCAGTTGGCCGACGAGCCTACGGCGCGGAACTCGAAGCGGTTGCCGGTGAAGGCGAAGGGCGATGTGCGGTTACGGTCGGTGTTGTCGAGCATGATTTCGGGTATCTGGCTGACACCTACGGTGATACCCTCTTTGCCTGCGAGTTCGATAAGGTCGTCTTCGGTCGATTTTTCGAGTTTTTCGAAGACGTCGGCAATCTGTTTGCCGGTGAAAATCGAGATGATGGCCGGCGGTGCCTCGTTGGCGCCCAGACGGTGTGCGTTTGTAGCCGATGCGATGGAGGCTTTCAGCAGGCCGTTATGACGGTAAACGGCGGCCATAACGTTGGCCACGAAGGTGATGAAGCGAAGGTTCTGGCGCGGGTTCTTGCCGGGGGCGAAGAGCAGGGTGCCGGTGTCGGTGCCGAGGCTCCAGTTGTTGTGCTTGCCTGAACCGTTGATTCCTGCGAAGGGCTTCTCGTGGAGCAGTACGCGGAAGTTGTGTTTCTTGGCAACCTCCGAGATGACGTCCATCAGCAGCAGGTTGTGATCGTTGGCGAGGTTGGTCTCCTCGAAAATCGGGGCGAGCTCGAACTGGTTGGGTGCCACCTCGTTATGACGTGTATGGGCCGGTATGCCCAGACGGTGGCAGGCGAGTTCGAGGTCGAGCATGAATGCCTCGACGCGCGAGGGGATGGCGCCGAAGTAGTGGTCCTCGAGCTGCTGGTTTTTGGCCGATTCGTGACCCATGAGGGTGCGGCCGGTCATCACCAGGTCGGGGCGCGCCGCATAGAGCGCGGCGTCGACGAGGAAGTACTCCTGCTCCCATCCAAGGTATGATATACAGTGCTTTACATCCTTGTCGAAGTAGCGTGCAACTCCGGTAGCGGCCTTATCGACGGCGTTGAGGGCGCGAAGCAACGGGGTCTTGAAGTCGAGCGATTCACCTGTGTACGATATGAAGATTGTGGGGATACACAGGGTCTTGTTGAGGATGAATACGGGCGACGAGATGTCCCATGCCGAGTAGCCGCGGGCCTCGAAGGTGTTGCGGATTCCGCCGTTGGGGAAGCTCGATGCGTCGGGTTCCTGCTGAACGAGCAGTTTGCCGGTGAATTTCTCGACAACGCCGCCTTTGCCGTCGTGCTCTATGAAGGCGTCGTGCTTTTCGGCGGTGCCTCCGGTAAGGGGCTGGAACCAGTGGGTGTAGTGGCGTGCACCGTTGTCTATGGCCCATTTTTTCATGCCGGCGGCTACGCTGTCGGCAAGCTCAAGCGAGATAGGACGTTTGTTGTCGATAGCGTCGCAGAGTTTCTGGAAGGTTTCGGCCGGAAGATATTCGTACATCTTCTGGCGGTTGAACACCGCTTCTGCATAATACTTCTCCGGGCGCTCGTCCGGCAGATTTACCGGAACGGCTTTGCGGTCGGATGCTTCCTTGACCACATCGAATCGTAATAACGACATAATAGATTGAAATATTTGGAAACTAATTCGGATGAAAAGTCAGCCTCTGCTTTGCTTTTTCAAACCTAAAATAAATTTTACCTTTATATAATTTTTTATTTCTTGCGGGCCGCTGCGATGCGTGCGATGGCAGCCCGGGTGTTTTCGTGAGTGTTGAAGGCCGTCAGCCGGAAATATCCTTCGCCGGCAGGGCCGAAGCCCGAACCGGGGGTACCGGCCACATTGGCCTCGGTGAGCAACCAGTCGAAGAACTCCCACGAGGTCATGTTGTCGGGCGTGCGCAGCCATACGTAGGGGGCGTCGACACCGCCGTAGACTTCAAAACCGGCCTCCCGGAGTCCCTCGCGCATCATGCGGGCGTTCTCCATATAATACTCCACTGCCTCGGTTGACTGCCGACGTCCTTCGGGGGTGAAGATTGCTGACGCACCGCGCTGCGAGATGTACGACGCACCGTTGAATTTGGTGCACTGGCGCCGGTTCCACAAGCGGTTCATCGACACGTGTTTGCCGGCGGCATCGAAGGCCTTGAGGGCTTTGGGTACCACGGTGTAGCCGCAGCGTACGCCGGTGAAGCCGGCCGTTTTCGAGAAGCTGCGGAACTCAATGGCAACCTCCTTGGCCCCGGGCAGTTCGTAGATGGAGTGGGGGACGTCGGCGGTATGGATGAATGCCTCGTAGGCTGAATCGAACATTATCAGGGCCCCTTCGCGGCGGGCGTAATCAACCCATTTCTGCAGCTGGCTGCGGGTGAGCGCCGTGCCGGTGGGATTGTTGGGGTAGCAGAGATATATCACGTCGACATGACGTTCGGAGAGCTGTGGCTCGAAGTTGTTGGAGGCCGAAACAGGCAGGTAAACCAGACGGCTCCAGCTGCCGTCGACGAGCTCTCCGGCACGTCCGGCCATCACGTTGGTGTCGGCATAGACGGGGTAAACCGGATCGGTAAGGGCCACGACGTTGTCGGCGTCGAGCAAATCGCCGATGTTGCCGGTATCGCTCTTGGCGCCGTCGCTTACGAAGATTTCGTCGGGCTCGATGTCGATGCCGTGGGCCTTGTAGTCGTAGTTGGAGATGGCATCGCGCAGGAAGGCGTAACCCTGCTCGGGTCCGTAGCCGTGGAATGTTTCGGCGTGGCTCTCGTCGTCGACTGCCTTGTGCATGGCCTCGATGGCAGCCGGGCAAAGCGGCTTGGTGACATCACCGATGCCCATGCGGATTATGTCGGCCTCGGGGTGAGCGTCCTTGAATGCGTTGATGCGGCGCGCTACTTCTGAAAAAAGATAGCTCTCCGGCAGTTTCGTGAAATTGTCGTTTATCTTGAACATAATATGTTGTCGTTGAAAAGTTTAGATGTCTGCTTGCTCCGGATTTTGGCGTTGATAGGTGCCGTTGAAAACCTCGGTGGCAGGGCCGGTCATCAGCACATGGTTGGTCTTTTCGTCCCACCGGATGCTCAGGTCGCCGCCGAGCAGATGTATCACGGAGTCGCGGCCGGCGTGGCCGGTGAGGGCTGCTGCTACGGCCGTGGCGCAGGCACCGGTGCCGCACGCCATGGTTTCGCCCGAACCGCGCTCCCATACGCGCATACGTATATTGCCCGGGCCTTCTACGCGCGCAAATTCAATGTTGGCGCGGTCGGGCCATACGGGGTGCACTTCGAGCTGGCTGCCTACGCCGAGCACCATCTCGTCGGAGAGATCGTCGGTGAATATCACGCCGTGTGGGTTGCCCATCGACACTGCGGTGAGCTCAACCTCCCTGCCCGAGGGAACCGTGACTTTTACAGAGGTGTTTCGGGGAGCGTCAACCGGAATCTTTTCGGTGTCGAACACCGGTTCGCCCATATCGACGGTTATGCTTTCGATTTTTCCGTCTTTTCCGGGATATAATGTTAAAAATTTAACGCCCGAAAGAGTTTCGAGCGTTATATTGGTACGGTCGGTCAGGCCGTGGTCGTAAACGTATTTGCCGATGCAGCGGGCACCGTTGCCACACATGGCGCCTTCAGAGCCGTCGGCGTTGAACATCCGCATTCTGAAGTCGGCGATTTCGCTGGGAAGAATCAGGATAATCCCGTCTCCTCCTACGCCGCAGTGTCGGTCGCTCATCTCCCTGGCCAGCTCGTTAAGGCGGTCAGGACATCGCTTCATGCAATCGATATACACGTAGTCGTTTCCGAGCCCGTGCATCTTCGTGAATTTTATCGTTTCCATCAGAAAAAATTACCTCGCAAAGGTAAGGCAAATTTTTTTTACCTGCAACAATCGGTCCATATTTTTTTATCAGCAATTTAGCAGGAGAAAGGCAGGAGAAAGCAATTGATTACGGAGCATACACCTTAAATATATACGCTAAGACCGAAGTAGCCCGTGAAGGGGACGCAAAAGAATCGCCGCCGACCGGGCACGGTGCGGTCGGCGGCGTGATGTCGTTGCCTAAGGAAGGTGCCTCCGGTTTGTTTTTGTGAAAGAATCCGGAGCAGTTAGCGTCAGTCGTTGGCGTTTACAGGGAGTGCGCGAGAGAAGATTTCGCGAAATGATACGAGGGTTTCGGTGCGCAACATGCCCATCGGCTGCAGCTTGTCGTGAATGATGTGCAGCAGGTGCTCGTTGTCACGGGCGTAGACTTTTACCAACAGGTCATACTGGCCGGTAGTGTAGTGGGCTTCCACAACCTCGGGGACAGTCTTCAGTTTTTCGATGATATCGCCGAATTTTTCGGGATCTTTAAGGAATACCCCCACGAAGGCGCAGGTGTCGTAACCCAGGGTTGTGGGCTTGATCAGAGCGCGCGAGCCCTCCAGAATGTTGGTGGCCTGCAGCTTTGCGATGCGCTGATGTATAGCGGCTCCGCTGACGCCACATTCACGCGCAATTTCCAAAAACGGTTTGCGACCATTGTCAACCAACATCTGAAGAATCTTGGTATCGAGTTTGTCAATTTGTAAACGAGGCATAATTTTAAGTTTGATTTTTAATTCCCTTGTTGTCTGCCACAAAGATAACTATAATTATTGATATTTGTACAAATTTTTATACATTAAATTAATTAATTTTATAAAGACTAATTGTATTTCATGTGGCTCTCGGTTAATAATGTTCACCTAAAATCCTTTTTTGCTTATGACATTA
>CAMEPD010000093.1 GCA_945931475.1 uncultured Muribaculaceae bacterium
CACATTTGCTACGGCACTTGCGCTGGGTATGGTCCTTGCAAGCTGCTGCTCAATTCATCAGTTAAAAACCATTAAAAATTTATGAAACCAAATAAATATTTAAAATTTATGAAACCAAATAATTATTTTATGAAGAAGAAAATCAATTTTGCACTGGCTTCGATGGTAGCTCTGGGCATGACCATGACATCCTGCTCGAGCGACGAGCCTATGATGAACGAAGGCGGCAACGTTTCGTTCACCGTCGAACTTCCGGAGACAATCGGCTCACGCGCCTACTCCGACGGTCTGACCGCCACTAACTTACACTATTACGTATACGACGAGGACAACGGGTCGGTATACCTGCAAGGCACATCAGGCACAGCTACATTCACCGACCGCAAGGCCGAAGTGAACCTGAACCTCGTTTCCGGCAAATCGTACTCAATCGTGTTCTGGGCCGACGCTCCCGACAACAATATCTACAGCTACAACACCTCAACGAAAGAGGTAACTGTAAGCTACGTGAACATGGCCGCTCAGGACGAGAACCGCGACGCGTTCTGCGTTTACGAGGGCACATTCAAGGTAACCGGTCCCATCAACAAGACCATCACCCTGACCCGTCCCCTCGCACAGATTAACGTCGGCACCTCCGACCTCGCAAAGGCTCAGGCTTCGGGCATCAACCTCACCAAGACCGGTATGAAGGTTAAGGGCGTGTACAACACCCTGAACGTAGCTACCGGCGAAGTTTCGGGCGATGCCGATGTAACCTACACTCAGGCCGCTCTCCCCACCGGCGAAACCTTCCCCGTGGGCGGTTACAACTACTTGGCCATGAACTATGTACTGGTAGGCGCTGAGAAATCGACCGTCGACGTGACCATGACCTCGGATAACGACCAGAACCCCGAGCTGACCTTCGCAGCCGTACCTGTTCAGCGCAACTACCGCACCAACATCTACGGCGCCCTGCTCACCGACCCCGCCAACTTCAACGTTATCATCGACAAGGAGTACGAGGAGCCCGACTACAGCTACAGCTTGATTGGCTCGCAGGCTGAGTTTGTAGCTGCTCTCAATGCCGGTCAGGCGGAAATCGTTCTTAAAGCCGGTGAATACGTATTTGATCAGACATGGTGCACCCTGCACGCCGACACTAAGATTATAGGTGTTGACAAGGAGAACACTGTCGTCAAATTTGCGAAAAGCGTATACACCGAAGGTAAAGCTCTCACCCTCGAAAACCTTACCGTCACCGTCCCCACAGGCCTTTCCTATAATGAATCGGCCTTCGCTTTCCTGCACCGTACCGGCGATGTTACAATCAAGGATTGTATCTATAACGGCAGCCTTCGTCTGAACATTCAGAATGGCAAAACAGCCAGCGTTGAGAACTGCACATTCAACATTAATGTCGAGAGTGGTTTTGACGGCTACGCTATCTTCTACTACGGAGCAACCGGCTCGAAAGTGAATGTCAAGAACTGCACATTCAACACCAAGGGTAAAGGCATCGTGATGTACAGCGAATCGGCTCAGGTTTTCGATCTTACCGTCAGCGACTGCACATTCACCAACCAGGGTGAAACATCCGACAAGGCAGCCATCCAGATGCATACAGAATGGGGTATCTCAGGCAACCTCCACATCAACGACGTGACCGCCACCAACTTCGACGCAACTAAGAACGGGGGCCTGTGGTGCGACATCAACAATACGAATAAAACACCTACCAGGAAGTTCAACGTCTGGGTTAACGGTGAACAGGTACAGGTAGCAGAATAACCGATGTTGAAAATTCACCTTACAACATATTATTCATAAATCACTATCAGTCTGATACTATAAAAATCACAAATTAAAGGCGGCGTGTCATCCCGGCACGCCGCCCTTTTTTGTTCGTAACCGTCCGCACCACCATCTCCCAATATAACGTATCCGTACAAAATCAAGTCGGCTCTTTTCGGACGGATACACCTTAACTACGGTTTCCACTATGGCACCGGCTAAAGCAAGAAATTTCGCATATACAAGCTATATGTCGCTATAATTTGCCACTATAATATGCGGCTGTAATTTGCCGCTATAACGCACAAAAGGCTGCGCCGGTGAGCGCAGCCTTTTGTGCTAATGGAATTTAATTGGGATTTGTCAGTATGGTGAGGTATCAGCGAATCTCCTCGGCTTCGATGTCCTCGACTTCGCGGTCGCGGTTGAAGAGGCCTTCGATGTCGTCCTTCGAGCCGACAACCAGACGCTCATATTCGCGCAGACCGGTACCGGCAGGGATCAGGTGACCGCAGATAACGTTCTCCTTCATGCCCTCGAGGGTGTCGGTCTTGCCGTTGATTGCGGCCTCGTTGAGCACCTTGGTGGTCTCCTGGAAGGAGGCTGCCGAAATGAACGACGAGGTCTGCAGGGCGGCACGGGTGATACCCTGGAGGATCTGTTCGGAGGTAGCGGGGATGGCGTCGCGCACGGCCACGAGCTTGAGGTCGCGGCGTTTCAGGGTCGAGTTCTCGTCGCGGAGCTTGCGGGCGGTGATAATCTGGCCCTTCTGGAGGTTCTCCGAGTCACCCGGGTCAACAACGACTTTCTTGCCCCAGATGCGGTCGTTCTCGTCCATGAAGTCGCGCTTGTCGACAATCTGCTGCTCGAGGAAGCAGGTGTCGCCCGGGTCAACGATGTTGACCTTGCGCATCATCTGACGCACGATAACCTCAAAGTGCTTGTCGTTGATCTTCACACCCTGCATACGGTACACATCCTGCACCTCGTTGACGATGTACTCCTGTACGGCCGTCGGGCCCATGATATTAAGGATGTCGGTAGGTGTGATGGCACCGTCGGACAGGGGTGTGCCGGCGCGCACGTAGTCGTTCTCCTGCACGAGAATCATCTTCGACAGGGGCACGAGGTACTTCTTCTCCTCGCCGAGCTTCGATGTCACGGAGATTTCGCGGTTGCCTCGTTTTACCTTGCCGAAGTGCACCTCGCCGTCGATTTCCGACACGATTGCAGGGTTCGACGGGTTGCGGGCCTCGAAGAGCTCGGTAACACGGGGCAGACCGCCGGTGATATCGCCGGCGCCACCGCCGCTGGAGCGGGTAATCTTCACAAACACTTCGCCGGGCTTGACTTCAGCGTCATCCTCGAGCATGAGATGGGCGTTGATAGGCAGGGCGTAGGTCTTGAGGATATTGCCGTCCTTGTCGATGATTTCGGCTTCGGGAACCTTGGTGCGGTCCTTCGACTCGATGATAATCTTCTCGCGGAGACCCGACTGCTCGTCGGCGTCGATGCGGTATGTGACGTTCTCAATGAGGTTGTTGTAGCGGAGACGGCCGCCGACTTCGCTGACGATTACGGCGTTGAAGGGGTCCCATTCGCAGATTACAGAGCCCTTCTCCACCACGTCGCCATCCTTGTAGAATAGTTTCGAACCGTAGGGGATGCTGGCGGTGGTGAGCATCATGTTGGTCTTGGGATCGAGGATGCGCACCTCGGCGAGACGGCCGATGACAACCTCGACGGGACGGCCGTTGGGGCCGACTTCGTCGGTGGTGACGGTGCGGAGCTCGTCGATTTCAAGCTTGCCTTCGTAGCGCGAGGTGATGGTGGAAACGGCAGCGATGTTCGATGCCACACCACCGACGTGGAACGTACGGAGGGTAAGCTGTGTACCGGGCTCACCGATCGACTGTGCGGCGATAACGCCGACGGCCTCGCCCTTCTGCACGGGGCGGTTGGTGGCCAGGTTGCGGCCGTAGCACTTGGCGCAGACGCCGTGCTTCGACTCGCAGGTGAGCACCGAGCGGATTTCCACCGACTCGATAGGCGAAGCGTTGATGCGGTCGGCGGCGGCATCGTTGATCTCCTCGCCGGCCTTTACGATAACTTCGCCGGTGGTGGGGTCGATGATGTCGTGAACCGACACGCGGCCGAGGATACGTTCGCCCAGGGAGGCGACTACCTCGTCCATATTCTTGATTTCGCGGCATACGAGGCCACGGAGCGTGCCGCAGTCCTCTTCGCGGATGATTACGTCGTGAGCCACATCGACCAGACGGCGGGTAAGGTAACCGGCGTCGGCGGTCTTAAGGGCGGTATCGGCAAGACCCTTGCGGGCACCGTGGGTAGAGATGAAGTACTCCAGCACCGAGAGACCCTCCTTGAAGTTTGCAAGAATAGGGTTCTCGATGATCTGACCGCCTTCGGCACCAGCTTTCTGCGGCTTGGCCATAAGGCCACGCATACCGGCAAGCTGACGGATCTGGTCTTTCGAACCACGGGCACCGGAGTCGAGCATCATGAATACGGAGTTGAAGCCCTGGTCGGCCTCGGTCATCTGCTTCATGAGCACATCGGTGAGCTGCGAGTTGACGTGTGTCCAGATATCGATAATCTGGTTGTAACGCTCGTTGTTGGTGATGAAACCCATGGCGTAGTTGTTGAGCACCTCTTCGACCTGCTCGTAACCGGCCTTGACAATCTCTTCCTTCTCCTTGGGGATGATGACATCGCCGAGGTTGAACGACAGACCGCCCTTGAAGGCCATGTAGTAACCCATGTTCTTGATATCGTCGAGGAACTGGGCCGAGCGGGGGATACCGCACTTCTTGATGACATCGCCGATGAGGCCGCGGAGCGACTTCTTGGAGATGATGGTGTTGACGTAGCCAATCTCCTTGGGCACGTTCTCGTTGAAGAGCACGCGGCCTACGGAGGTGTTCTCCACAAGGTGACGGATGGGCTTGCCCTCCTCGTCGACGTCGTCGACCATTACGGTGATGGGTGCGTGCAGGTCAAGACGGCCTTCGTTGTAGGCAATCTGTGCCTCCTCGGGGCCGTAGAACTTGAGTCCTTCGCCCTTGGCGCCCTTGCGGAGCTTGGTGATGTAGTACAGACCGAGCACCATATCCTGCGAGGGAACGGTGATTGGCGCGCCGTTGGCGGGGTTAAGGATATTGTGCGAACCGAGCATCAGTATCTGGGCCTCGAGCACGGCTTCGTTGCCCAGGGGAAGGTGCACGGCCATCTGGTCACCGTCGAAGTCGGCGTTGAATGCCGTACATGCCAGCGGGTGCAGCTGGATGGCTTTACCCTCAATCATCTTGGGCTGGAAGGCCTGGATACCGAGGCGGTGAAGTGTCGGGGCACGGTTGAGCAGCACGGGGTGACCCTTCATGACGTTCTCGAGGATGTCCCATACGACAGGTTCCTTGCGGTCGACAATCTTTTTGGCCGACTTGACGGTCTTTACGATGCCGCGCTCGATGAGCTTGCGGATGATGAAGGGTTTGTAGAGCTCGGCGGCCATGTATTTGGGCAGACCGCACTCGTGCATCTTCAGCTCGGGACCTACGACGATAACCGAACGCGCCGAGTAGTCGACACGCTTACCCAGCAGGTTCTGACGGAAGCGGCCCTGCTTACCCTTGAGGGAGTCGGAGAGCGACTTCAGGGGGCGGTTGGCGTCGGACTTTACAGCCGATGACTTGCGCGAGTTGTCGAGCAGCGAATCGACGGCCTCCTGAAGCATACGCTTCTCGTTGCGGAGAATCACCTCGGGGGCTTTGATTTCGATAAGGCGCTTCAGACGGTTGTTGCGGATAATCACGCGGCGGTAGAGGTCGTTGAGGTCGGAGGTAGCGAAACGGCCGCCGTCGAGGGGCACGAGCGGGCGCAGGTCGGGCGGAATTACGGGCACAGCCTGCAGAATCATCCATTCGGGCTTGTTGCGGCCGGCCGAAGCGCGGAACGACTCGACAACCTGCAGGCGCTTGAGGGCCTCGGTGCGGCGCTGCTGCGAGCCGTCGTTATGGGCGCTGTGGCGCAGCTCGTTGGCAAGCGAGTCGAGGTCAAGGGTCGACAGCAGTTCGTAGATAGCCTCGGCACCCATCTTGGCGACGAACTTGTTGGGGTCGTCGTCGGGGAGCTGGGCGTTGCCCTCGGGCAGGTTCTCGAGATATCTGAAGTAATCCTCCTCGGTGAGCAGGTCCATAGGCTTGAGCGGATTCTCTGAATCGTCGGCGAACGGGCCCGGGTTGATTACTATATAGCGTTCGTAGTAGATTACTGCGTCGAGCTTCTTGGAGGGGAGACCCAGCAGGTAACCGATTTTATTGGGGAGCGAGCGGAAATACCAGATGTGAGCCACGGGCACCACCAGTTTGATGTGACCCATGCGCTCGCGGCGTACCTTCTTCTCTGTTACCTCCACACCGCAGCGGTCGCACACGATACCTTTGTAACGTATGCGCTTATATTTGCCGCAATGGCACTCGTAGTCCTTGACCGGGCCGAAGATTCTCTCGCAGAAGAGGCCGTCGCGCTCGGGCTTGTACGTACGGTAGTTGATGGTTTCGGGTTTGAGCACCTCGCCGGACGACTTTTCCAGAATCTCCTCGGGCGAAGCCAGTCCGATGGTGATTTTGGAGAAACCGGTTTTAGCTTTATTTTCTTTTCTGAAAGCCATATTTGATTTTTGGTGTTTTTGTTCTTGAAAAAGAGAGAATTAGCAGTAAAGTTGACCGCTAAGGCCGCGGTGCGTGGGCGGGAGGGGCCCGCCACTGCCGCCGCCGGCATTATATAACGGAAAATACGGCGTTTTATTACCCCGTATCTATTACTGCTCGAGGTTGATGCTCAGACCCAGACCCTGGAGCTCGTGCAGCAGCACGTTGAGCGATTCGGGGATGCCGGGCGTAGGCATGGGTTCGCCTTTGACGATAGCCTCGTAAGCCTTGGAGCGGCCCGTGACATCGTCGGACTTGATGGTAAGAATCTCCTGGAGCACATGCGATGCGCCGAATGCCTCGAGGGCCCAGACCTCCATTTCACCGAAACGCTGGCCGCCGAACTGGGCTTTACCGCCGAGGGGCTGCTGGGTAATCAGCGAGTACGGGCCGATGGAACGGGCGTGCATCTTGTCCTCGACCATGTGGCCGAGTTTCAGCATATAAATCACGCCTACCGTGGCTGGCTGGTCGAAGCGTTCGCCGGTACCACCGTCATAGAGGTAGGTCTTGCCGTAACGGGGCAGACCGGCCTTGTCGGTCCAGTTATTGAGGTCGTCGAGGGTTGCGCCGTCGAAGATGGGGGTGGCGAATTTCTCGCCGAGTTCGCGGCCGGCCCAGCCGAGCACGGTCTCGAAAATCTGGCCCAGGTTCATACGCGAGGGCACACCCAGGGGGTTCAGACAGATGTCGACCGGTGTACCGTCGGCGAGGAAGGGCATATCCTCCTGGCGCACTACGCGCGAGACGATACCCTTGTTACCGTGACGGCCGGCCATCTTGTCGCCCACGCCGATCTTACGCTTTTTGGCGATGTAGACCTTGGCGATCTGCATGATGCCCGAGGGGAGCTCGTCGCCGA
>CAMEPD010000094.1 GCA_945931475.1 uncultured Muribaculaceae bacterium
GCGATTGAGCTATGCGTTTATGCCTTTTCCAATTTTTATCGGACAGCAATAATTTTTTTCATAATCAGGATTACTGGGGGTCGACGTCGTAGTAGACAATAGTGCCTTTCATGGCCGGAATCGACGACATGCGCAGGTAGGTATCGCGCAACAGTTGCTTGACGCGCGACATAGAGGCTTCAGTCTCGACTTTCAACATTATGCGCCTGATGTACAGCCCCTGGATACGGGCGACCGACGGCTCGTCGGGACCGAATACGCGGCTGCCGAATATTTCGCGCAGGGTGCGGGCGTATGTGTCGGCCACCGAACGCAGATTCTGCGGGTCGCGGTGTTTGATGTACATATAAATCACGCGGCAGTAGGGCGGATAGAAATACCGCTGTCGCTCTCGTATCTCGCGTTCGTAAAATCCATGATAATCGTGCGACAGCACGTAGCCGAGGACCGGATGGGCCGGTTCGGAGGTCTGGATGAGCACGCGCCCGCGCTGTCCGTCGCGGCGTCCGGCACGTCCGGCTACCTGTTCGAGCATATTGAAGGCACGTTCGCCCGAGCGGAAGTCGGGAAAATTGATGAGCGAATCGGCCGAAACGACGCACACGGTCTCAACCCCCTCAAAATCGAGCCCTTTCGTCACCATCTGCGTGCCCACGAGTATGTCGGCACGGTGCTGCGAGAATTCGTCGATAATACGTTCGTACGAGTCCTTGCTGCGGGTGGTGTCGAGATCCATGCGGAGCACCTTCGCCTCGGGAAAGATGCCCGTCACTTCGTCCTCGATGCGCTCGGTGCCGTAGCCGAGCACCTCGATTGCCGGCTCCTTACACTGCGGGCAGACCTGCGGCAACGGATAAGTAGCGCCGCAGTAGTGACAACGCAGCTGACGCAGCGAGCGGTGGTAGGTCAGAGCCACGTCGCAGTTGTCGCACTTGGGAACCCAGGCACACATCTTGCAGCGCGCTATCGGGGCGTATCCGCGACGATTCTGAAAGAGGATAGCCTGACGCCCCTCTTTCACTGACTTGCGTACGGCCGCAATGGCCGGAGTGGAGAGCGCGCCGCGCATCTCGCGGGCCTTGCGCAGCTGTTTCAGGTCGAGCAGCTGCATGGCCGGAAGCTGCACGTTGTCGCCGTAGCGCTCGGCCAGCGATACAAGGCCGAATTTTCCGGTACGCGCCTTGTAGAAGGTTTCCACGGCCGGGGTGGCCGACCCCAGCAGGGTCTTGGCGCCGTGCATTTTGGCGAGCACCATGGCGGCGTCGCGTGCATTGTAGCGCGGTGCGGGGTCGTACTGCTTGAAGCTCGCTTCATGCTCTTCGTCGACAATTACCAGGCCCAGTTTGGCAAAAGGCAGAAACACCGACGAGCGCGCGCCGATAACCACACACGGTTCGGCCGAACCGAGCATCTTTTTCCATATATCCACACGCTCGTTGTCGGAGAATTTCGAATGATAGATTATCACTCTTTCGCCGAAAACCTGCTGCAGGCGGCGCGTCAGCTGGGTGGTCAGCGCGATTTCCGGAACGAGGTACAGCACCTGGTCGCCGCGGTTCAGCACATAGTCAATCAGGTGGATATATATCTCGGTTTTACCCGACGAGGTAACGCCGTGGAGCAGTGTCACATCCTTTTCGTACCACGAGGCGTGTATCTCTTTCAAAGCCTTGTCCTGCGCCTCACTGAGCGTTGGAAGCACCCCCGAGGCCTCCCCGTCGTAGCGGAAGCGGTTCACCTCCTTCTGATACACCTCGACGGCCCCCTTTTTGGCCGCGGCGAGAAGTATGGCGCCCGACACTCCGGCGCGCTCAAGCAGTTCGGCGCGCGTCACCTCGCGCGAATCTTCGTGCTGAACACCCGAGAGCTGCACAAGCGCCAACAGCAGCGTTTCCTGTTTGCGTGCGCCCTTCACGGCAGCGAAAGCGCTGGCAACTCCGGCCTTCCCGCCGGGGACACGCACATAGGTTACCTTCTTGGTACGGTAACGTTCGACCAGCTTCTCCGCCACGATTATTACACCTATATTAATAAGGCGGCTCACGGCAGCCTGCACGCCGCGCCTGTCGAGTTTGCGCACAATCTCGGCAACAGTGAGCTGCTTTTCATGGTCGAGCAACTGCACAATCAGGGCATAAAGCTCGTCGGAGAGGATTACGGCGCCCTCGGGCGATTCAGCCGACAGGTCGTAATCGGGATTCAGCTCCACAAAGGTCTCGCTTTCGATTTTCAGTCCGGCCGGTAGGGCGGCCTTATAGACATCGCCCACCGAACAAAGATAGTAGTCGGCCAGCCACTCCCACATCTTCAGCTGAGGGTGACGCAGCACCGGGGCCGAGTCGAGTGTAAGCACCACATCGCGCAGCTCCATCCCCGGCGGGGGTGTCACCGGAATTCCCACCACTATTCCCGTATAGAATTTTTTGCGGCCGAACGGCACAATAACGCGATGGCCCGGACGCGCGCCCTGCCGCATCTCGGAGGGCACCCGATAGGTAAAGGTGGTGTATAACGGGAGCGGAAGCACCACCTCAACCAGGGTGGCGCATCCATCATCGAACAGCGGATTGTCAGCGGAGTTACCGGTCATGTCACAAAAGTAATACTTTTTCTTATTTTGACAAAACTGAAAGTAAAGCCCTTCGGGTTCAATGACAATGTTGCATATTATGAATCACATTCACGATTTTAACGACTTTTCCAATTGTTAACACACTGATATATTGAAAAAATTCGTAATTTTGCAACGTCATTTGAAGCACACATATATCAGACATTTCCAAGACTTACATTTTCACATTACTCTTTTTGCTATGATACATTTTAAACATCTTATAATTACGTCATTGCTACCTCTTGTTGCGAGCGTTCCGGCTTTTGCACAAGAAGATATTCCTGACACTCCTGAAACCCCTCCGGTGGACCTTGCATCTAAATCATATACATGGACCGATGCCGCCGGGATAGAACATACTTCATATCTCTATGATGTGGCTACCGATCCCAACCAGATTGCGCAGCTACTGAAATTGGTGTATATCGACCCCGAGATTCCCGGCCAGGTAAACATCGACAGAGGCGACGACCCGGCATCCACAGTCCCCACAACCATCGATTACAACAAGAACAAAGCGCCATGGATTGAATGTCAGAACATAGTTGTTCCACAGCCCACCGAAGGCGCCACGCTCATGATTGTAAAAATCAAACAATTCAGCAGAGAGGCAAACAACAAGTACATCAGTGGCACTTACCTCAGCTCGCTCAATCAATTCGTGGAGGTTATCGACAAAACAATCGAGAGTGTGCAGGTCATTCCCAATATCGTCAAAGTCGACGACCCGGATAACCCCGGCTACATCGCCATGATTTCGGGCCGATTCAACCGCTTCTGCATCTATTCAAAAGGGAAACGCCGCGACACAAACTATTCCCCTGTCGGCAAAATGTTCGAGGACATCTCGCCGACTGTATCGAGCAGCCTGTCGAGCACCGAATCGTTCCGCGACGAGATGCTTGCCGGCAACGTATGGCAGTCGCCCCACGACTGCGGCGCATCCATCTTCATGAGCTACGATTATCCTCACTACTTCATTATAAACAAGGATGGTTCTGACAGCCCGGTATCGCACCTGACGTACTTTCTCCCCGACAAGCGCCTGAACTACTGGGGCCAGACAACACATCCCGGATTCAAATGGGACACCGCCGGAAGCCGTGACACCAACGGAGCTTTCACATGGTATCACCCCGACCATGCGCCGCTCACCTTTATATATAGGGCGAACATTTCGGCCTCCGGCAAGGACGCCGAGGAGGTAACCAAGTACAGCATCACCGTAAACTGGAAGACCAACCTCGCCGACGGCACGAACGTTGACCTCACCGTTCCGCAGACCTTCAACCTCTATGTACGCCGAAAAGGCACCTCAGAGTGGACCCTCCTCCGCGAGGGGGTCAGTGACCTGACTTATACCTACGAGGTCGACCGCGAAGATGCAGTGTACGAGCTTGAGTATCAGGTACGCGCGCACGTAGACGGCTTCGACGAGACCGAATTCTGCTACACGGCGGTCGACAATGTTACCGTACCGCCTCTGGGCACCGGGATTGTTGTGGCGTCGATTCATCCCTACTATCGTTCGCGTTTCGATGCTGATAACGAGATTAACATCTACAAGAACACCTTCGGGCTGAAGCGCTCGGCCGACTTCCTGCCCGGCACCTATTATATGAAACGCAGTGGTACAGACATAGCCAAGATTGTAGTTGATGCCGAGGGTGGTTGCTTCGTTACATACCTCAACCAGCAGCTCGAATACACATTCGACGACGAGGAACCGGCAGTTGAAGGCAACCTCGTGGATGGCATCAATATCGTCGACCGCTTCTATGTATCGACAGCCGGGAACGAACATCCCGACCACTACGACTACACGCTCGACCTGATGAAAGGCTCGCTCTATGTTCCGGTCTATAAGTCGGAAACAAAAGTTTCGCCATACGCGTTCACCGCGCAGGAGATTAACAATGACCTCGACCACACGCTCCAGTCGAACGGCGTGGCCGTGTCCATGTCGGCCCCCAAAGGTGACAACATCGATGTCTACGAGGCATATCGCAACGGCGAAACCAAAATTAACCAGCGTCGCCCCAACGACTCCTGGTACACCGTCATCGACACTGAAGGAGACACCTACAACTGGTATGTAACCCAGGTAACCACACGCCGCTTTGAAGAGAGCATCATCGACACCTACGGCACGGCACGCGACGAAGCCTACCGGCCGAAAGTGTCTGTCACAGCCACCAACTGCTGGAGCGTTCATAGCCCCAACCCGGGCGAGGATGACCTCTACCTGTCGTGCGACCTGACCATCAAATCAGAAATGCCCGAAAAAGAGGGATACAGGCTCATCGGTTACCGTGTATGGCGTACCGTCGACGAGAACCCGGAGAAACTCATCGCTTACGGCGGTGCAGCACCCGAAAAGGTAATAACCGATGATCCTCAGGCAATCAGCGCCATAGCAGCCATCAGCAGCATATGGCCCGCAGAGTCCGAGATTTACACCACCGACTACAGCAACGAACTGGAGTCGGGCCGCCATCAGACAATGAAGTATCTGGTACGTGCTTTCATGCAGGGGCCCGACGGCAAAATTTCGCTGGCCGAAGACCGCGCCGAGGCCCGGTCTGGCAACATGACAGGCATCGGTGAACTTAACGGAGACGGCACCCCCGAAAGCGTTATCTATTACAACGCCTTGGGCATCCCCTCCGAGACCCCGTTTGAGGGCGTCAACATCGTTGTCAAGCATCTCCCGGGCAAAGCACCCGTCGTCACCCGCGAAATCCACTGATACCCGCTCCGCTCAGCGCTCCGCTGAGCAATAACCCTACAAACGCTGCCCTGATTCATTTCGGCGCAGCGTTTTTCGTGCGCCCCGCCGGGAACTCCATCTGCCGGGAATGAGGATTATGCGGGGACTGTCGGCTCAAAGGAGGTGGAGGGTGCCGAAATTGCATATATTCATATATTTATTGCATAAAATAGAGCGAAATAGAAATTTTTGCAACAAAAGGAAAACTTTTTGCAAATATATTTGCCAAACCACCGACACATTACTATATTTGCAAAGAAATTTGAAAACACTATTGCATATTTATTGCATAATTATTCACCACAACCGCCTTTCACCCTTATGAAACTTCAGGAAAAGAAAAAACGCTTCTTACTTGATGAAGACCAGATACCACGTCAATGGTACAACATTCAGGCAGATATGCCCAACAAACCCCTGCCGCCACTGCATCCGGGCACACACCAGCCCCTTAAGGCCGAAGACCTCTACCCTATCTTCGCCAAGGAACTGTGCCGACAGGAACTCAATCAGACCGATACTTGGATTGACATTCCCGACCAGGTGCGCGAGATGTATAAATTCTACCGCTCGACACCTCTTGTACGCGCCTACGCCCTCGAGAAAGCGCTCGGCACTCCGGCCCACATCTATTTCAAGAACGAGAGTGTAAGCCCTATGGGCTCACACAAACTCAATTCAGCCATTCCCCAGGCTTACTACTGCAAGCAGGAGGGGGTGACGAACGTCACCACAGAGACCGGCGCAGGCCAATGGGGTGCGTCACTGGCATACGCAGCAAAGATGTTTGGGCTCGAAGCGGCTGTATATCAGGTGAAAATATCGTATGAGCAGAAGCCCTACCGCAAGAGTATCATGCAAACTTTCGGGGCACAGGTCACCCCGTCGCCGTCGATGTCGACACGCGCCGGCAAAGATATCCTTACCGTAACACCCAACCACCAGGGCTCGCTCGGTACAGCCATTTCCGAGGCCGTAGAGTTGGCTCAGACCACACCCAACTGCAAGTACACCCTCGGTTCGGTACTAAGCCATGTTTCTCTCCATCAGACTGTTATCGGCCTTGAGGCCGAGAAACAGATGGAGATGGCCGGAGAATACCCCGATATGGTCATCGCGTGCTTCGGCGGCGGCTCCAACTTCGGCGGCATCGCTTTCCCGTTCATGCGCCACAACTTCAAGGACGGCAAGAACACGCGCTTCATCGCCGCCGAACCCGCATCGTGTCCCAAACTCACCCGCGGCAAATTCCAGTATGACTTCGGCGACGAGGCCGGCTACACACCGCTGCTGCCGATGTTCACTTTGGGTCATAAATTCCGGCCGGCCAACATCCACGCCGGCGGCCTGCGCTATCACGGCGCAGGGGTGATAGTGTCGCAGCTCCTCAAGGACGGTTTTATGGAGGCTGTCGACATCCCGCAGCTTGAATCGTTCGAGGCCGGCACTCTGTTTGCCCGCACCGAGGGGATTATCCCGGCGCCGGAATCGTGCCACGCCATAGCTGCCACAATCCGCGAGGCCCTCAAATGCAAGGAGACGGGCGAAGAGAAAGTGATATTGTTCAACCTGTCGGGTCACGGCCTTATCGACATGGCATCGTACGACAAATATCTTGCCGGCGACCTTCAGAATTACGAATTATCCGACGAAGAGATTACCTCAAATCTCGACGAAATCAAAGACATCTGAGATAAACACGAAAACTCACCACAGATTAGAGATTCATTATCAGGGTTCATACACTAAGAGGCTGTTTAATTTTTTTTAAAGGCAGGTTCTATAAATTGGACACCTGTCGGATTAGA
>CAMEPD010000095.1 GCA_945931475.1 uncultured Muribaculaceae bacterium
AGCGCACCTGGTTTGGGACCAGGTGGTCGCAGGTTCGAATCCTGTCACCCCGACAATTCCTAAGATTTCACTTTTGATTACACCGCTGTCGATCCATCAAAAAATACTGTGCCGGACGCTGCTGCACGCCGGGCAAGTATGCACGATGCGCCTGGTCGACATTCCGTCGGGCATCATCGAACCTTTCACCCTCGAAACACATTCCACTATCTTTGAAGATGCACCGGTGATTCTATTACCGTCACGAAATATTACCGATTTCCTGCTTGACGACCTTGATATGTTCGCCAAACGGGCAAATCCCCTTAAAATTATTAATGATTACCTGAGCGCTTCGGGGCTATATTTCAATCACGATGAAGTGATTACGCCGGAAAGCGCTTCGCTTTTAAGGCTTCGGCCACATCGCTTTTAACGCCAGGGCTGCGGCGCATTTGTCTCCATCAAGGGCGGCTGAAACGATGCCTCCGGCATACCCGGCACCCTCGCCGGCAGGATAGAGCCCGTCAACCTCCACATGACACAGCGATTCGGGGTCACGGGGAATGCGCACCGGCGATGAGGTGCGCGTCTCGCAACCTATAAGCGTGGCCTCGGGGGTGAGGAAACCACGTTGCCTGCGGTCAAAATCGCGGAAGCCTTGTTGCAGACGCCGGGCAATCGGCGCAGGGAGGAGCCGGTCGATGCGCGCCGGGTGAATTCCGGGAGCGTAGGAGGTCGCCGGGAGCGACGCCGACGGTTTGCCCGCCACAAAATCGGTCATACGCTGGGCCGGAGCGTTCTGAGTGCCCTTTGCATCCTCGAAGAAGCGTTTTTCAATATCGTGCTGAAAGTGCATCACTTTCAACGGGCCAAACTTGTCGTAGCTGCCGAGATCCTCGGGAAGCACCTCAACGACCATACCCGAATTGGCCCAGCGGCCTCCGCGCGATGCCGGTGACATACCGTTGACCACAAGCTGTTCCGGTCCCGTGGCCGCCGGAACAATCACACCGCCCGGGCACATACAGAAGGAGTACACGCCACGCCCCTCTACACGCGTCAGGAATGAGTATTCGGCCGCCGGCAGGTACTTTCCCCTACCCTGCGGCGAGTGATACTGCAGGCGGTCGATGAGTTGCTGCGGATGTTCGAGGCGCACACCCACGGCGATACCCTTGGGCTGTACCTCTACTTTGTCGCTCACCAGACGTTCGTAGACATCGCGGGCCGAATGCCCTGTGGCAAGAATCACCGGTCCGGCGAAGGTCTTGCCGTCGGCGGTCTCGACTCCCACAACCGTGCGGCGGCCGTCCTTGTCGCTGAAGAGCAGCCGCTCCACGCGTGTGGAGAAATGCACCTCGCCTCCACATCGCAGGATGGTCTCGCGGATGGCTTTCACCACCTTCGGCAGGCGGTCGGTGCCGATATGCGGATGGGCGTCGATAAGAATCTCCTCACGGGCTCCATGCTGCACGAGTATCTGTAGAATTTTCTCAACCGGCCCACGTTTCTTGCTGCGTGTGAAGAGTTTACCATCGGAATACGCCCCGGCGCCACCCTCGCCGAAACAGTAGTTCGAATCGGGGTCGACATGGTTCTCGCGCGCGATCCGGGCCATATCGGCGCCGCGGGTGTCAACGCTTTTGCCACGCTCGAGCAGGATGGGTCGCACGCCCTCCTGAATCAGCCTCAGGGCTGCAAACAGTCCGGCCGGTCCGGCCCCTACCACCACCGCCTGCGGCACATTGTCGGGAAGGCGGCGGTATGCCTCGGCCTGCAGCAGCGACGCAGTCGATGGCATCGCCTCATCAACCCAGACACGCAAAGCCAGATTGACGAGCACCCGCTTCTGACGGGCGTCGATCGAGCGACGGAACACCTGAATGCCGCCGATTTTTTCGGGCGCCACACGCAGTTTGCGGGCACACATCAGTGTGAGCTCCTTCTCATTGGTCGCCGCAGCGGGGTCGACACGCAGTTGCAGTTCCTCTTTCATTGGTGCTGAGTTTTGATATTTTTATTGAGATAACGGTGGAACATAATCCTGAGGGTAATCCAGGCCACGACAGCGGCAAGTAAGTCGCTGGCAGCCATCGACATCCACACGCCGTCGATATGCCAGAACTTCGGGAAAATCATCAGGAAGGGAAGCAGGAATATCAGCTGCCGCGTAAGCGACAGGAAAATCGACAGCTTCGGCTTGCCGATTGACTGGAAATAGTTCTGTATGACGATTTGTGAGCCCACTACCGGATAAACCAGGAAATAGATATGAAAACCGTCACGGGCTATCTTGATAAGGCGGCTGTCGGTGGTGAACAGCTCCGAAATTTGGTCGGGGAAGAATCGGGTTACAAACCAGCCTAAGGTGGTGATAATCGTGGCGATAACGATACCTCTCTTCAGAGTCGATTTTACGCGCTCCCACTTCTGCGCGCCCCAGTTGAAGCCGAGAATCGGCTGCATACCCTGCGTGACGCCGAACACCACCATTACGAACAGCATGGTCGTGCGGTTCAGGATACCGTAAGCCCCCACGGCAAGGTTGCCCTCGGCGCCCCCCGCATCGATGAGGGCCTTATTGAGGAAAACCACTACGATGCAGGCCGTTACGTTCATGAGGAACGGAGAAAGGCCGATGGAGTATATACGTTTGATAATCGATAGGTCAAACCACTTCACCCGCCAGCGGAAGTGGATAAAGCTCTTTTTCGACATGAAATGCCACAGCACCCAGAAGAGCGACACTACCTGGGCGCACAGCGTGGCGCTTGCCGCACCGGCGATGCCCCACTTGAATTTATAGATGAAGATGGGCGCCAATATCACATTGATAATCACCGAGAGGAGGGCCGAAATCATGGCCTTGCGCGGGTAACCGGTGGCGCGCATCAGATTGTTGAGACCAATGAACACGAACGAAACCGGTGTACCCAACAGAATCACGCGCATGAACTCGCGCGCGTATGGAATCGTCTGGGCGTCGGCCCCGAAAAGTGTAAGGATGTCGTCGAGGAATATAAGGCTGAGTCCGCCGAAAAATATGGCGTTTATCATACAGAGAATCAACACATTGTTGACCGTAGCCGTGGCCTTGTTGATATTCCCCTGCCCCATGAAAATCGAACTGATGGCAGCGCCGCCGGCCGCGATAAGCATACAGAATGCCATCACTAAATTCATCATCGGGAAGGTGATGGCGAGTCCGGCGATAGCCATCGCTCCGACACCGCGACCGATGAAAATCGAGTCGATGATGTTGTAGAGCGATACCGCCACGGAGGCGATAATTGCCGGAACGGAATATTTCAGCAACAGCTTACCAATAGGGCGCGTGCCCAAGGTAAGCGGGCTGTCGCCTCCCGGTTTTCCGGCCGAGGCCGGTGGGGCCGGAGAGGTCGCCGCTTCTGTTATCGCTGTATTTTGTCCGTTTTGTTCCATTAATCGGATTTTTGTGGTTGAAGGGGGGAGACACCAATAATAGAATGTGGTGGACGCACGGATGGTTTGGCCGGATGGTGCAAATTTCGTAATTTTGCGCCGAGAAACCACCGATATGCAAAAAAATATTTCCACATACGCCGGCCATGCCGCACTCTTTGATCTCGACGGAGTGCTCATCGACAGCGAAACGCTGTACACTCAATTCTGGAAGCGCGTCGGCGAAAAGCATCATCTGCCTTCGCCTACATTCGCATACGACATCAAAGGTACGACGTTGACCGACATTCTCACCACATATTTTCCTGACCCGGAAGTGCGTCAGAGCGTCGACCGCATGCTCCACGAGTTCGAGAACGAGATAGTATACCCGGTTTATCCCGGGGCGCTGGAGTTTGTGGATATGCTGCGTGCGCATGGTCTGAAGACCGTAATCGTCACATCGAGCGACGACAAGAAAATGGAGTTTCTGTTCAACCAGCATCCTGATTTCGCCGGGCACTTCGACGCCGTAGTCACCGCCATCGACGTTACACACTCCAAACCGCACCCCGAGCCCTACCTTAAGGGCGCCGCAAAAGCCGGCGTCGAGCCCACGGCGTGCGTGATCTTCGAGGACTCGTACCAAGGGCTGGCCTCAGGCAGAAGTGCCGGAGCACGGGTTGTGGCACTTTCCACCACAAATCCGGCCGATACGCTTGTCGATAAGGCCGATATGGTGGCCGCACAGCTCGCCGACATCAGTTGGGAGCAGATTGCGGCGTTGCTGTGACTCCGTGTACTATGATTCGAAATCAGATTCGTCGAAATCGAAAGTCCAGTCGCGGCCGGGGCCTGAACCGGGCTCCTCGTCATCGGGGAAATCCTCGAAATCGGTATCAGTGAATACCTCGGAGGTGAAGCGGTTGAGTTCGCGGGCTTCGCGTTTGGTGGGACGTCCCAGGCCCTTTCGGCGGTCGATGAAGCCCGAAATCTTCACCACATCAAGCAGGTCGAGCTGGTCGCGGGTGGTGACATTCTCCATATATTCCGGCACGAGCTTGGCGCCCAGACGATTCTCAGTCAATGCCTTAACCTTGAACGAGTAGGTTACGGGCGGTTTGCGCACGAGCACCACATCGTCAACGTGAATCATGCGGGATGGTTTGGCCGGGATTTCCGGACCTTTGCCGCCGGGCCGCACCATCACACGCCCCTTCTTGCAGGAATCCGAGGCCACGGTGCGCGTCTTGAAGATACGCATGGCCCATATCCATTTGTCAATTCTGACTTCTGTTTTCAAGCGTTAATTTATTGATTTTATGGAATTTGGCAATTATGATTGCCGCTTATTTGTTGTTGAAGTCGCAGGCAGCTTTCTGCAGGCCCATCAGCACCTCGGTGCATACAGCCTCGACAGCCACGTCAATCCGCTCCGGGAGTAGCTCGCGCTGGTCGGTGGGAAACTGCGACAACACGTAATCAATCTGGCATCCTCGGGGAAAATCATTGCCGATACCAAACCGCAGGCGCGGATATGCCTGGGTGCCAAGCATTTCGGCGATATTCTTCAGCCCGTTGTGCCCGGCATCGCTACCGGCCGGCTTCAGACGTATGGCACCGAACGGCAGCGCGAGGTCGTCGACCAGTACCAGTATGTCGTTGATTTCAATCTTCTCCCTCTCTTTCCAATAACGCACCGCGTTACCCGAAAGGTTCATGTACGTCGAGGGTTTCAGAATCACAACCTGCTGATTCTTAATGCGGCCGGCAGCCACATCGCCGTAGCGCTCGGTGGTAAAATTCAGCTTGAGCTTTTCGGCCAGCGCGTCGGCAATCATAAAGCCGATGTTGTGGCGCGTACCGGCGTATTCGGCACCGATATTGCCCAAACCTACTATCAAGTGTTTCATTCTCTTTATCATTCAGGGGGCGCACCTATGCCGTGTCACCCGCCGTTAAAAAATCAATGCAGCCGGCAGCCCTCAGGGCTCCGGCTGCATTATTCATTCTACGGAATCCGATTATGCTTCGGCTGCGGCAGCAGCAGCGGCGCCACGGGCGGCACGTGTCAGCTGTACGGCGCAAACAACGGCTTCCTTCGGAGTAACGAGTTCGAGGCCTTCGAAGTGGAGGTCGCCAACCTGGAGGGTCTTGCCCAGACCCAGATGGTCAACGTTGATAACGAGGCGTTCGGGAATTTCGGTATAGAGAGCTTTCACCTTAACCTTCTTCATTGTCAGAGAGAGCTTACCACCGGCCTTGACACCTTCGGCGTGGCCTTCGAGCTTAACGGGAACTGCCATAACAACGGGCTTCTTGTCGGAAACCTCGAGAAAGTCCATGTGGAGGATATTGTCCTTTACAGGATGATACTGAACTTCACGGAGCACAGCCATTTTCTTATCACCGTTGAAGTCGAGCTCTACAGCGTAAATGTCGGGGGTGAAGATGAGCTTGCGAACGTCATCGTTGGCAACGGTGAGGTCGGTGGTAATCATGCCACGGCCGTTCTCGATTTCAACGATTTTCTCACCGGGTTTCAGTGTGCCCTTGAAAGGCATTTCGAATACTTCGCCACCGTTGAGGACTACGGGGATTTTACCTTCGCTGCGAAGGGTTTTGGCTGCTTTCTTGCCCAGGTCGGTACGAGGCTCAGCCGCGAGTTTGTAGGTTTTCATTTTTAAATTGTGTTACTCAAAAAATAAATTATATTTTTCCCATCACACAGGGGGTATTCATCCCCTCAATGTTGTTGGTGCACAAGCGGTTAAGCACGCCGGTGTGCTTTCGCCGACTTTTGCGACTGCAAAGTTAGCAATTTTCTCTGTAATAACAAAATATTTAATTCCCCAGAAATTCCGCAGGGAGTGGCCGACGCTACTCTCAACTGGCAGGGAGTGGCGACAGATGGTTTTTTGATATTACGTGGGAATTAATTAATTTTGTAACCAATGCAAATTCAAAAATCACATATAATTACGATGGATGGCTTTCTGAAAAAGACAGGTGATGTACGTCAATTATTGGTTTACAAAACGGCAAACATGGTGTCGCTACTAACCGAATACTTTGTCGATAAATACATCTCATCCAAATCACGTACAGTAGATCAAATGCAACAGGCCGCGCGCTCATGCAAACAGAATATCGTGGAGGGTTTTGAAGCCGGCTATACTTCAATGGAGACTGAAATAAAACTCACCAATGTAGCGCGCGCAAGTCTTGGGGAACTATACGAAGATTATCTTGACTATTTGCACTTTCATCATCTATTAATATGGTCGGAAAGCAATACCGAACGATTAAATAGAATGCGCCAATACACTCGTACGCCGCAATTTGCATCCGAATTCGAGACACTACTTCCGCGCTTATCACCGGAAGAACTATGCAATTTAGCTATAACTCTCATCAAACAGACGCAATACTTATTAAGCAGGTTACTTGAATCCCAACAACGACGCTTTCTACAGAACGGTGGCATCCGTGAACAGATGACCCGCGCAAGGCTCAACTACCGCAATAAGCGATAGGGGTAATAGGGGGTATAGGGGTTATAGGGGATATAAGGGAGTATAAGGGTTATAGGGGTTATAGGGGTTATAGGGGTTATAAGGATTATAGGGGTTATAGGGATTATAGGAATCGTAAAACCTTATTTTCCTTATTACCCCTATAATCCCTATAATCCCAAACCGGGGCAGCGGCGTAGTTCCGTGGCAGGGCTAACCGAAGATTGACCGTCAGACGGT
>CAMEPD010000096.1 GCA_945931475.1 uncultured Muribaculaceae bacterium
GTTTTATCTGACAGGCTAACCTGCTTGCTTTCAAAATTGCCGTTAACGGCGGCTGCGCTGAGAGTTACGGCAGCAGCGGCGAGAAGAGTGTAAAATTTCTTCATGCGTTTAAATTTTTAATAAATGAATAATTTCTCTTACTGATTTTTGAATGTGGCAAAATTATTTACTTTTTTTGAATTTTCCAAAAATAATTCCAAAGAATGCGAAATTTTCTGTACATCATGCCCCGAAATGTTTCTGCCGATGTGAAAATATGCTAAAATTGCCTTCTTCGGCGAACTTTTCGTAACTTTGTGCTGAGAATATCGCAACATTGGTCACATGTCTGAAAATCTGAAAAATTCCCGGCCCGGCGCGCGGGCTCCAAAGCGTGTACTTTTCGTCTGCCTCGGCAATATCTGCCGCTCCCCGGCGGCCGAAGGGGTGATGAAGCGCATCCTACGCGAGAAGGGCGACACGTCGTGGACGGTCGATTCGGCCGGTATCGGGCGCTGGCACATCGGGCAGCTCCCCGACCGCCGTATGCGCGTCCACGCCCGGCAGCGGGGCCTCGAGCTCACCCACCGCTGCCGTCAGGTCTGCGCCGACGATTTCGAGCGCTTCGACCTGATTATCGGCATGGACTCCCAAAATATCGCCGACCTGCGAGAGCTGGCGCCTTCGCCTGAGGCCGAGGCGAAAATCCGGCCCATGAGCCGGTGGCTCAACCCCCTCTCGGGCTACGACTATGTGCCCGACCCATATTACGAGGGCTCCGAGGGCTTCGAGCTGGTGCTCGACTTGCTCGAGGATGGCTGCCGACGACTGTACGACGAGGTGACGGCTGCCGAAAATTCTAACCGGAAATGAAACGTTTGCTATATATAACAATGTGTGCGGCGGCCGCCGGGATGCTGTCAGGCACGGCGGCCTGCAGCGGCTCCGGCGCTGCCGAGGGCGAGCTTCAGGAGGCAGCCCCGCTGAGCCACGACGAGATTATCGCTGTGCTGTCGCTCCCCGATACGGTCGAGGCCCACAACCCCTGGACGGCGCGCCTCGACAGTATGCCCGACAGCTGTGTGGCCATGCGCGGACGCCGTTTCAGCCGACGCGAACTGGCCGAACTCTTCAACGACAGTAATTATGTGCAGCTCGAGGCTGCTGCGGCCATCGGTGTGCAGCCCGTGGCCGACATTGCCGGTGCATGGCGCGCCGGCTCCAACCTGCGCCGCATCGCCACCTGCCGCAACTATTACATCGACCGGCTCACCCACTCGGTGCCCTACCTGGTGCCGCGGGCCCAACGGCTGCTCGACGACATCGGCCGCGAGTTCCGCGACTCGCTGCAGGCGCGCGGCGGCGGCGACTACCGCGTGAAGGTCACTTCGGTGATGCGCACTCCCGGACTGGTGCGACGTCTGCGCCGGCGCAACCGCAATGCCGTCGACACATCGGCCCATCTGTTCGGCACCACTTTCGATATTTCGTATCAGAATTTCATCTGCGACCGCGAAGGGGGCGTGTACCGCAGCCAGGAGCAGCTCAAGAATCTGCTGGCCGAAATCCTCGTGAATATGCGTGAGCGCGGCCGCTGCTTCGTGAAATACGAGCACAAGCAGGCCTGTTTCCACATCACCGCCCGCTGAGCCCGGGCTGCCCTGCATCTCGGCGAGCGCTTGGCTACTATGCCGACGGATACCATCGGAGGTGCGACTGTGTCAAAATTTGCAGTTGTAGGGACATGCCTTTGGCATGTTTACTTAACTGGTTGATTATCAATTCTGACATCGCAAAGCGATGTCCCTACATTCTTTGTCGATTCTTAAGTTAAAAACATTGTGCCGCGACCGTACCACAGAGCGCAAAAAGGCGATGTGTCGAATTTTGACACATCGCCTTTATGAATTTATGCGGGGTAGCCGCCAGTCAAGGTGGCTCTGCCGCTTTTCAGGCGCGGGGCCCGATTATTCGGGACGTTTGGTCTTTTTGCCGTAACCGTAAACGGCGTCCTTGCCGAGCTGCTCCTCGATGCGGAGAAGCTGGTTGTACTTGGCCATACGGTCGGAGCGCGATGCCGAACCGGTCTTGATTTGGCCGGCGTTGGTGGCAACGGCGATGTCGGCGATGGTAGCGTCCTCGGTTTCGCCCGAACGGTGCGAGATTACGGCGGTGAAGCCGTTGCGCTGTGCCAGTTCTACGGCGCGCAGGGTCTCGGTGAGCGAACCGATCTGGTTAACCTTTACCAGGATAGAGTTGGCGCAACCCTCGTTGATACCGCGCTGCAGGTACTTCACGTTGGTAACGAACAGGTCGTCGCCCACGAGCTGGCAGCGGCCGCCGATAAGGTCGGTGAGGATCTTCCAGCCTTCCCAGTCGTTCTCGGCCATACCGTCTTCGATCGAGTCGATGGGGTATTTCTCAACGAGCTGCTCGAGGAACTTGGCCTGCTCTTCGGAGGTGAGCTTGGGAGCGTCGGCACCCTGCTTCCATGTGTAGTCGTAAACGCCGTCTTTGTAGAATTCCGACGATGCGCAGTCCAGACCGATGGTTACGTCCTTGCCGGGTACGTAGCCGGCAAGCTCGATGGCCTTGATGATTACCTGGAGGGCATCTTCGGTGCCGTCGAGGTTGGGGGCGAAACCGCCTTCGTCGCCGACAGCGGTCGACAGGCCGCGCTCTTTGAGCACTTTCTTAAGGTTGTGGAATACTTCGGTGCCCATGCGGATGCCTTCGTGGAACGATGTTGCGCCGATGGGACGGATCATGAATTCCTGGAAGCAGATGGGGGCGTCGGAGTGAGCGCCGCCGTTGATGATGTTCATCATCGGCACGGGGAGCACGTATGTGTTGCAGCCGCCGATGTATTTGTAAAGGGGCAGGTCGAGGTAGTCGGCAGCGGCCTTGGCCACGGCGAGCGATACGCCCAGTATGGCGTTGGCGCCGAGGTTCGACTTGGTGTCGGTGCCGTCGAGGGCGAGCATCTTCTCGTCGATGGCAATCTGGTCGAGGGCCGACATGCCTTTGAGGGCTTCGGCGATGGGGCCGTTGACGTTGGCTACGGCTTTGAGGACGCCTTTGCCCATGTAGCGCGATTTGTCGCCGTCACGGAGCTCGAGGGCCTCGTTAACGCCGGTCGATGCGCCCGAGGGAACGGATGCGCGGCCGAAAGCGCCGCTTTCGAGGATTACGTCAACTTCAACTGTGGGATTGCCGCGCGAGTCGAGGACTTCGCGACCGATGATTTTTTCGATTTTCATAATAGAGTAAGTATGAAATAGTTACGTATGTTATGGCAAGTTTGCGAGGGCCGGCGCAGGCGTCGGTCCGTAATTCAGCGCAAAGGTACAAAAAAATTTCGTGGAAAAATATCCCCCTGCCCCTATTTTTTGTGTATCAACTTTTTCGGCGGATTTTCGGGAGGAATGTGTGGCATAGTAGCCGAGCGCTCGGCTACTACCACACGTATGCAAACGGGAGTGTCAATTTGTAGGGTCGCGGCATGCCGCGGCATCCAGGTGATGAGTATTATCACTGATTACCAATCGGTTTGATGCGATAATCAATTGGTTTGATGGTAGGTGACTGTGTCAAAATTGGCAATTGTAGGGACATGCCTTTGGCATGTTTGCTTAACAGACTGATTATCAATTCTAACATCGCAAAGCGATGTCCCTACATTAAGTCAATCGAGAATATTGACACACCCTCATCCAGGCGATTGGCTATATTACAGAATTTTGACATCGCTTTGAGTGAGAGTCTGAAAGACTACATTCGAGTAGCCGGGGGTTGAGCGAACGTAGAGAGCGATACCCCCCCCGGCTACACACAAGGAGTCTTACAGACTCTCTGTCAGGCAGTAAATACCAAACTGGTTGCGTGCTACGCACAAGGAACCTTTCAGGCTCTTGAACAGTCGGTTATATTGTTTTTCACGTTCTAAATTTCGCGCGCCATTCAGCCTAAATATTGTGCCGCGACCCTACAATTTTCCACTTCAAATGTGATGCCGCCTCCTAAATTTCGCTTGCGACAAATGCCCTGCGGGGGGAAACGGATGGTTACCCGAACAGGTAACTATTCAGCGGACGGAGGCCAATCCAATGATTGTTAATTATTGTTAAAGCGATACGCCGTTACTTGTCAATGCTTTGCAAATACATTAATTTTGTCGTCGGATTATATCTATCTGTTCAAACTGCTATGTAGGAAGAGGACAAAACCTCCTCCGTACCCCGGGCAGAAATGCCTACCCCTTTATCACTTGTAGCCCTCGGCTACCGGTCTATCTTTCACCGACTTATAATACCTTGATATTATAATACCTTCTGTAACTTATATAATTACTTACTCACACATACAAATACATGAAAAAAGTACTGTTTTGGCTATGTTTCATCATGGCCTTGATGCTGCCGACGCAATCCGCGTGGGCTGCAGATTATTATCTAATCCAAAAGAATGGAAGTTCTTGGGGTGAATATATTAAGTCTTCGTCCGATGACAAGGGCGCGTATTGGGATATAGCATGCGATGGTACGCTCTATTTCCATATTATGAGTTTGAAACCCGAATCTAAGCCAAGCGGCACCACATGGAATGGTTGTATTTATTTTAATGGAGGCAACGGTCACAATTATACATTAAGTAATAACGATCACCTCTATCTTTATGGACAGCATGAAAACCCTGATGCAAACACATTAGTGTTAGATGTTGTAGCAGGCCGTTATCGTTTACGAATGAGAAGCTTAAATGAGTCCTCAAGTGAGTGTGAGTTCTCATACGAATCTATTGCAGATATTCCTGTTCCCCCTGTTGACCCCACATACACGAAGATGAACCTGCCGCTGAAGGAGTCGGATTTCGCCAACGGAAGTCGCTATTTCCTCGTGGGCACGCGTATCGGCGACTGGCGTCTGCAGCCCGAATGGGAGCTGACCCAACAGGCCGACGGCACTTACGCCATCAACACTCCTCGTGTAATGTATCAGGGCCGCGTGGGTATCGCCGAAGTTACCTCGTACGACAACTATAAGAACGGTATTTACACCCTGTACTATGCCAACAACGCCTCGATCAATAAAGATGACCATACTCACACAATGAGTAGCACAAAGAGCATCGACTACTATAACACCACATTTACAAATAATGGCGTGCTGGCAACGTTGTTCCTGGCCGATAAAGACGCATTCGGCAGAGACAATATTATGACGAGCAAGGGCGTGGTAATCAGCAAGATTACTTATAACGCATCGACGAATGAATGTGACTTCACCTACTCGGACGAACCGGTATCGAAGTATATCACCTTCTCGCTGGTAGGCAGCAATATCATGAACGCCAACCTGCCCGACAATGACAAGACACAGCGTAGCACCAAGTTCCACAAATCAGCGATGAACTACTGGCAGGACGCCTGGGTACAGTACGACGAAAACGGTGTGCCCTACCGCGATGCCAAAGGTACTCTGTTCTATCAGACCGTCTTCCAGAACGACTGGCTGGAGAAGCACCCTACCAAGTTCAACCTCAACCTCGACGGCGGACGCCAGTTCGACTACGCATCGCGTAACGTGGTGATGGTGAATACCAAGGCTATGAGCGACAAGGAGCTGGCTGAGGACCCCTATGCGCCTCTCTACAAGCGCTTCGAGAAGCAGGGAAACAATAACCTTGGTAAGGTGGACGGCAACGACCAGGTCGTAACTATCAAGGATGATGACAACAACAAAGTCTACACTTACAAGGAGTCGATGGACCTCAACGGCGACCGCATCGGCCGCTCGGCCAACTGGGAATGCTACGTCGTAAAGGATATGTGGATCGACGGCTCGTTCAAGGTATGGACCGGCTGGGGCGGCGGCATCAAGGAGACAGAAAACTCCGGAGCAGCAGACCCCGAAAACGCCCGCTGGTATTACGTAAACGGCGGCCATGGCAAGGAAAAAACCCAATACGACATCAAGGGTTACGATATCACATCAACCAAAGATGTCGATGTAATCGATGTCTACGGTACAAAACGCGATGTCAATGGCGCCGACTTCAAGGTCAGCAAGGCAGGAAACCCCATCTACTTCAAGCGTGTGATTGTATGGTACGACCCCTCGACCTCCGACTTCGATAACTCGGCCATCCAGCTGATTATCGAGAAGTGCGGCCCCAACATCAAGGCTTTCCGCAACAGCAGCGACGGCTCAGCCGTTGATTACACCTGGAATGTTCCACAGGACGGACTCTCACCCGAGGAGAAGGAGCAGGTGGTAACCCATGCCACCATCACCCTGCAGCGGTGGGACGGCAGCAAATGGGTTGACGTGCAGGTTGTATTCGACGCTGACCCCGACCCTGCCACCATCGGCGCTTGCACCGGCACCGACGGCTCCAAGAACAATCTCCCCGGCGGAACTTACCGCTACACCATCGACCTGACCTACAATGATGCAAGCAACAGCAATGCATCACTGACCCGTTCGGCCGTATCGAACGAGATTACCCTCTACGACGCATCGGCTCCCGTTGTAGCCAAGGCTTCGCAGCGCACCGAGGATATTAACGGCGACACCTACTATTCGTTCGACCTCGACCTCGATCTCGGCCTCACCCACGCTACTCTCGACGCCACATACGGCGACGACAACTCTCTTACTATCTTCAACCTCGCCACAGCTTACCTGGTGCAGCTCACCGACCCCGAACTCGTGGATCAGCTCAACGGCGCTACCGCCAAGTCGATGAACTACTCAACCGTCGCTTCCGGTACTATGGACTTCAAGAGCAGCACACAGTCGGTTTACAACCCCACCAACAATCGGATTACCGACATCTCGGGATACTGGATTGAGGTTCCGTTCTCGCGCGGCGCCACCGACAAGCACCTCCGCTGGTCGAACGTTGCCAAGGCCGACACCGAATTCCCCTTCACCGTATACCTCAAGTACAACCCCGATAACAGAGCCATCTTCTCGCAGGTAATGTTCTCGCCCTCAAAGGCATCTACCGACTTCGTCATCCCGCGTATGGAGCTGAAAGCTGTCGAATCGGCTGTAGAAAAGGTTCCCGCTC
>CAMEPD010000097.1 GCA_945931475.1 uncultured Muribaculaceae bacterium
GAAGCCAGCGCTAATTTTTCATTCGCTCAAAAAGTTTTATCGGACAGCAATATAAATAATTATGAACTGTGATTTTTACTTCTTATGTCTTTCAGGCATTTTCTATCAAATTTCAGTGTGAGACAAGGTCGGCGTGCCGAGATATTATTCTGACACGCCGACCCTGATATATGTGTGGAAATGTATCGGTCTATTTTTTTGAGGAATTATTGTATCCGTAGCCGTAACCATAGCCATAGCCATAGCCGTAACCCGATGCGATGCCGATAATCGAATCATGCTCGGTGCCATTGAGGATTATGGCCATGTTGTGGTAACGCTGGTTGTCGTAGAACTTCTGGACCTGCGGGAGCATATCGCGCTCGAATATACCTGAACGGATTACGAAGATGGTCATGTCCACATGGCGGTTTATGATCTTCGCGTCGGCGATTACCTCTACGGGCGGACAGTCGAGAAGTACGTAATCGTACTTTTCACGCAGCGTGTCGAGCAGGGTTTTCAGGCGCGGAGAGTAGAGGAGTTCGGCCGGGTTGGGCGGAATAGCTCCTACCGGTATGATGTCGAACGAAATGTCGGGCGATTCACCGTCGGATTTGTGTCCTTGGACTTTCTTGTGACGGATAATCTCGTCGATAGTGGCATGGCCTGACAGATAGGATGTTACCCCTTTGGCCGGCGAGTCGATGAACTTTGATAGCGATGCTTTGCGCAGGTCGAGGTCAACCACGGCTACGCGCTTGTTTTTGACGGCGAGCACGGCAGCGAGATTGGCTGTGATGAATGTCTTGCCCGAATCGGGGTTGGCCGATGTCACGGCGATGACATGCGCTGTCTTGCTCTCGCCGTCGGTCATCATTTCGAGGTTGGTGCGTATCACGCGGAAAGCCTCGTTGATGATATTACCGTTGCCTTTTTGCACCATGATTGCCTGACGGTCGCGCTCGTTGGAGCGGGCGGGGCGGAGTTTCGCGAGACCTTTGCGCGACTTGTAGCCCAGGGGAAGCTCGCCAAGGAACGGCACTGTAAGCGACTCTATGTCGCGGCGCCCGCGCACCTTGGTGTTGAACAGTTCGGCGATATATACAGCGCCGGCGGGGATTGCAAGGCCTATAAGCAGGAAGGTGAGCAGGATTTTCTGCGAGGTGGGAGCTATCATGCCGCCGTTGGCAGGGGGGGCTATGATGCGTGAATTATATGCCGTAAATGCCTGTGAGAGCTCGTTTTCCTCACGTTTCTGGAGCAGATACAGGTAGAGGCTCTCTTTTACTTTCTGCTGACGCTCAACCGATAGGAGGTATCGGGCCTGGGTGGGGTTGGCCTCGAGTTGCGACGATGCGGTGGCCTGGGATGACTGGGCCATCTGTACCGACGAGTTCAGGATTACGATGTAATTGTCGATAGATGTGAGGATTGCTTCGCGCATTCCGGCCAGCTGGTTGTCGATGTCGACCACCAGGGGGTTCGATGCCGACGAGTTGCCGACCATCTGGTTGCGTTTGAGCAGCAGGTTGTTGTATTCGTTAATCTGACCCTCGATCGAGAGGTTCTCGAGACCGGAGTTGGCCGGCAGCACATTGAACGAGTTGGCTGAGTTTGAGAGGTATGTGCGGATGTAACGGGCCAGGCTCAGGCGGTTGTTGTAGTTGAGTACTTCGTCTGAGGCAGCTGTGGCGCGCTGGAAGTACATCTGCGAGGCCTGTTCGACATCGGGAAGACGATGGGCCGACTTGTACGACGAGATGTCGGAGTCGACGCTGCCGAGTTCCCCTTCGATTACCCCGAGGCGCTCCTTGATGAATTCGGCTGTCGATACCGAGATACGGTTCTTGTCGCGAATCCAGTTCTCGTTGTATACCTCGATGAGGGCGTTGAGGAAGTCGATGGCGCGTTCGTTCGACACATCGTTGTATTTCAGGTCGATAACCGAACAGTCGTCAGGCTTTTCGGCTGTCAGGCGCGACGAGTATATCGATGTCGAGGTCGACAGGGGAAACTGGCGCACATATATCCTGAGGTCGCCCTTTTCGGCAGGGGGCACATAGGTGGCGTTGGGCTTGATTACCATCTTACCGATGGGCGAATTGATTGAGTCAACGCGGGTTACGCCCTTGAGCTTTATTGATTTGTCTCCGACTTCTGCGTTGTTGAGCATGAAATCGGTAAGTGTTATCTCCCCGTTTTTCGAGATATTGGCAGTGAGGCTTGCACTGGAACTTTCGGGCAGCTCGGGAAATGAGATTTCGATGGGCAGATTGTGACCGTACAGGGTGGGGTTGTAGAATTTGCCGTCGGTCGTATAGTTTACCTGGAGGTTCAGGCGCTTCACGACTTCGCTGATTGTGGGCGACGATGTGATGGTGAGTATCTCGTTCTGGATGTTGGTGTTAGACTTGAGCAGGCCCATTCCGGAGAATGTGCCCGTCAGGTCGCCCGACGAGTTGCCCTGGTCTTCGTCTTTGAGCAGAAGCTGTGCGCTCGAAGAGAAGACCGGTTCGGTTTTCTTGATTTTGTAGTAGCCGAGGCCAAGGCAGATTATCAGCGAGAGAGCGAACCAGTACCAGCGGGAGAATACAGCGTACATTATATTCTTGACGCTGATAATCGACGAACCACCGGATTCTTCTTTTAAATTATCGTTATCCTGCACGATTATATTTTTTAGGGATGATAGACTTATTTAATGATAAGCACAGCGATAGTGGTAGCCAGTGAAGCGATGGAAATCCAGAACGAGGGGGTGAGGGGCGCGTTACCGTTGGCAGTGGTGGTACGCTTGCGGGTGTCGTTGGGCGACACGTAGATGATGTCGTTCTGCTGGAGATAGTATACCGGCGACTGCATGGTCTTCTGTGCGTTGGTGAGGTCAATGTTGTAGGCCGTCTGACGGCCATTTTCGTTGCGGAGTACCTTGATGTCGGTGCGCTTGCCGTTGATTGTGAGGTCGCCGGCATCGGCCAGGGCGTCGAGTATGGTGTAGCGGTCCTTGTCGAAGGTTACGCGGCCGGGGCTTGTGACATCGCCGAGCACTGTCACGGAGTGGTTGAGGAAGTCGACTACTACTATGGGGTCTTTGACGAGGTTGCGTTTTTTCAGCTCATCCTGAATATATTCGGCGATTTGCGAACGGCGCATACCGCCGATATGAAGAGTACCGAGAATCGGGAACTGGATGTCGCCGAAACTGTCGACAACGTATGATGCAACATTGTCGGCGCCTCCGGAATTGTAGGTTTGGGCGGTAATACCCGGGGTGTTACGGTTCGTCGGGGCTGACAGATTGAAAAGGGCTGCAAGATTGGGGTCCTTTGAAGTGACGAGTATGTTCAGACGGTCGTCAGGCATGACTTTTATGTCGGTGACGGCTGTTGTTTCTATCATGGTACCGTCGGTAATGTCCTGAAAATAGGTAATGTCTTGAGGAGCTTTGCAGGACTGTATGCCGGCAACAGCGAGTGCGACAACTATAAGTCTAAAAAGGTTGTTGAAGCGCATAACGCAATGATATATAGTATGATAGGCGTGTGTAATGTACGCATTAATAACTTTGTGTGACAGTGAATAGCAGGGATACGCCGGACGTATCCCCGAAATCCGGATGCAAATTTACGAATTATTTGCCGTTGTCACAAAAGAAGTTGCGATTAAGTTTGGAGAAATAATGAGTTTTTAGAATGTATCAACGCGGGGTGCCACATTGTCATCGGTGCCCAACGCTATGGTTCTGACGTCAGAATGCCGAGGCTTTCAGGGCCAGGCCGGTACGTTCCGAGAGGCCGAAAAGCAGATTCATGCAATGGACGGCGTTGCCCGCGCCCCCTTTGAGTAGGTTGTCAATGACGGCGGTGATGAGTACAGGCGACCCGAACCGGTCGCCGGCTGCGTCATTACGGAACCCCTCGGGGTCGTCGGTGGGGGGCACGGCGATATTGAGCAAGCATTTGTTGGTGTTGGCAACCTCCTGAACCTCAGGAGTGTGGTCTATCACGTAGGTGAAAGAGTGGTCGCTGTATGCGTCGTTGTAGGTACGCTCGATGTCGCCGATTGCCATGGGCGACGAAATCTGTACCTCGGCCTTGAGGCCACGCTGGTCGGAGATGCGTGTGAGGCGAATGTTGATGTCCCCTTTGAAGCCGGGTATCAGGCGCGTGAGCCACGCGCGCACTTCGGCAGAGATGGCGCTGATGTCTGAGCGGTATTGTGCCGGGGCTACCGGGTCGAAACGTGTCGACAGGTCAGCCGAAATCCCGGGTGCCTGCGAATCGCGTACGAAATTCTCTGTGCTGGCCATGCTGAGTGTGGCGCTGATGTTGCCGTCGAGCAGCGCGCTCTTGACCAGCGGAAAGAGGGCGAGTTCCAAAGCCATCGCCGGGGCCGAGGGGACTGCGGCACTTGTGGCGCCACGTACCAGCGCCTTGCGGTTGTCCTCCGGTAGACCATATTCCATGCCTCCGGTCCGTCGGTAATAACCGGTGAGATCGATGAGCCGCAGTGGCTCGTGTTCCGGTTCGTGACCCTCGGGGATGGCGCTGACAAACTTCTCGGCCTCCCATGGCTCGCCGCAGAGAAACACCACATCGAGTTTGCTCAGCATACTGTCGGGGAAATGGTGAAGGAAACGGAGTTCCGTGTCGCCTTCAAGGCCACGGTGCACCTGTGTGACGGGCTTGTCGGCTGCCTCTGCGGAAATTACGCCGATGAGGTTGACGTCGGGATGGTTTACAAGTATTCGTATTAGCTCGCCGGCTGGAAGAGTTTCGCCGCCTGTGATTCCTGCATTTATCATATTAGGGTGATAACGTATTATCTGCTACAAAATTACTGTTTTTCCGTCAATCTACAAAATGTAATGGCAGTGAAGTGCATAATGTCGGGATATGGCATTCAACCGCGTTTCCCGCGGATAAAATTAAAAAAATGTTTTGTGAGGCTTGTGCGTAACTTTAAATATAACAGCGGGATACCTTCGAAGCTTTAAAAAAGTTTGAAAAAACTAGCCAAAAAATTTGCACAATTCATCGAAAGGGCGTAACTTTGCATCGCTTTTGAAAACCAAGGCACCTCTGAATGAAGCGCTAATGGATTGAAAAAGTATCTCGGGGTGTAGCTCAGCCCGGTTAGAGTACGCGTCTGGGGGGCGTGTGGTCGCTAGTTCGAATCTAGTCACCCCGACCGAGATAAAGCGTTGATTGTCACTGACAGTCGACGCTTTTTTTATGCCGGGCTGTTTGGGCGCTCCGTTACCGTGGCCGCGGGCTGGCCCGGGTAGCTGCAAAACCGGGTCAGCTGCAAAACCGGCCGGTTGCATGACGTCCGTTGGAGGCGCGCGATGGTCGGCAGGTTTCGTTGTTGTAGCAGCGGGGTAGGGGGGGGCCGGAGCTGTTATTGTACCGGGGAATCAAGGGGAGAGGGGCGGTCGGGTGCCGGTGCTTTCTTGGGCTTGGCTTTAGATTTACGGCGGCTGTGGCCCTCGGACTTGTGATGACTGCGGTGAGTGGAATCGGAGCGTAAACGTCGGTCGTGCCGCGACTTATCGTAATTGGCACTGCGTTGCATTATCAGTGCTGAATCTTCCCGGAAGTAATTTACACTGCCTTCGGGGAGTGTGCTGGTATCAGCGGTGCGGCCGAACCACCAAACTGCCGCCAGAATCAGCAGCAGGATGCCTACCAACACGATGGTGCCGCGTATTTCGCCGTTAGTAATCTTCATGTCAGCTGATTACCAAATGTTGAACCGATATCCGGCCGAGAAGTCGAATGTCAGGTTGTTGGAGATAAGGGTATGCTCTTTGTCGTAAATCAGATTGGCGTCGAAGTTGCCCACGAAACCGAAAAACCAGCGCTTCTTATGGTTGTAGACTAACGACAGACGGGCGCGGTTGATGAGCGAAAGGGTGGTGCGTTTGTCGTTGGGGTTGTTTATGTAGCCCACACGTATGCCTATCGACGGGGCTTCGGAAACGCACAGGGCGAATCCGGGCTTGAATACCCAGTTGTAGCCATACCCGACTTTGAAGGCGTAATTCTTGTTCTTTACGTTGTATTTATAGTTCCACGAAATAGGGGTATCGGGGTCTTTTATGTCGGCAAGTTCTTGAAAGTCAAATTTATAGTCTTGTCCCCAAAACGATAGCCCGGCGTAGGGCGAACCTGAGCTCCTTTTCTGAATTTTCGAATAGGCGAAGGCTGCGGCCTGTGAATAGTGCTTGTGATTGAAGAAATAGTAAAGGTCAACGCCCCACATTCGGGTATCTATGCCCGAGAAGTCGAGGTTGAGCTTTTCACTCTCGTTGTTGGTGGTGATGGAGCGAATGGTGGTGCCCACGTCGTTGTGTATAAAATAATAGTCGACAGCGAAGAGCGAGCAGTTGAACTGGAAGTTGAATTTCTGTCGCGCGCGGCTTTCGCCCCCGAAGAGGCGCCCCATATTCATGTCGTAACCCACAGATACGGCCATGTAAGTAAGGTAGAAACCCAGCGAAGTGGTGGGATGCGACAGCATATCCATTCGCGAACCGTTCTGGAAGCGGAAATCGTAGGTGTCGGTCCAGCTCTCGACATGCGACTTCACATTGAAGAGTTTCCCGGAGCCCTCCACATAGGTTGAGTCGTATGAGTTGAAGAAATTCGAGCCCCATCGGTAAGTGTTGACGCAGAACCGTGGAAACTTTCCCCATTCCGCTATCGAATCGAGCTTCAGCGAGAGAGCGCGGGCTTGTGTGGCGCCCGATGCAGCCAGCAGCAGCAAAACGACAGATATGCACCTGACGAGGCTTTTCCTCCTGCAGGCGGAAGCCGTTGACCGGTTCAAAATTTTGCGGATTGACTCAGGCATGTTACTTATGGTGCTCAAAATGTTGAGCTTTCGGGGTGCAAAGATACACACTTTTCCGGATACAAAAAAGGAGATGCGCCAATTTGACGCATCTCCGGGGTATTTCTTCGCTCAGAGGCTGTGTCGTAATTAAGGTTTACGGCGCAACCTCTTTTTTTAGGGAGTTGAG
>CAMEPD010000098.1 GCA_945931475.1 uncultured Muribaculaceae bacterium
ATAACCTTCTGATCCGTAGTCAGATGCTCTATTCAGTTGAGCTAACGAGCCGAACCATATCCGAGGATATCATCCCCCGAATTGCGAGTGCAAAGTTACGGCATATTTTGTAAACTACAAAATTTTTCGCCTACTTTTTTTACAACACTTTTTGTTTAGGGTTTCGGTTTAGGATTCGCGATGGGATTCTGTTTAGGATTCGCGATGGGAACCACCTGCCGGGAATCCGGTTCAGGCTTCCGGAGTATCGCCCGTATGCGGCACCGGCGGGATATTGGCCGGGGGCGTTGCCTGAGTCTTGGCGGAATCGGAGGCCGATACAGATGCGGTATCTGAAGCGGAAGCATCTCCCCTGCCCTTCGTGTCACCCTTGCCTGTATCGGCATCGGAGGTGGAGGATTCCGAGGTTTCGGCGATGTCTTTTCTCCGGGCATCCTTTGCAGCCTGCTGTGCGGCAAGAATTTCATCGGTACGCGACGTCCAGCGGCGTTTGCCGAATATCTTCTCGACATCCTCGGTGAAGATTACTTCACGCGAGAAGAGCACATCGGCGAGTTTGTCATGCCCTTCGGCATACTTGCGCAGGATGTCTTTTGCGCGTTCGTACTGCTCGTTGATGATACGGGCAACTTCCTCGTCGATCAGACGGGCAGTATCCTCGGAGTAGGGCTTGGTGAAACCGTAAGCCTGACCGGTCGAATCGTAGTACGAGAGGTTGGGCAACTCCTTGCTCATACCGTAATATACCACCATGGCGTAGGCCTGTTTGGTGACACGTTCGAGGTCGTTGGCTGCCCCGGTGGATATGTGGCCCAGGAATAGCTCCTCGGCTGCGCGGCCGCCAAGGGTGGCGCACATCTCGTCGAGCAAGGCCTGGGTTGGCGTAATCTGCCGCTCCTCAGGGAGATACCATGCCGCACCGAGCGCTTTACCGCGGGGCACAATCGTAACCTTGATAAGAGGATTGGCGTACTGCAGGTTCCACGACACGGTGGCGTGGCCGGCCTCGTGGCAGGCGATGGAGCGTTTCTCCTCCTCGGTGGTAATCTTGGAGCGTTTCTCAAGACCGCCGATTATGCGGTCAACAGCATCGATAAAGTCCTGACGCTGAACCGATTTTTTATTGTGACGGGCGGCAATGAGCGCGGCCTCGTTACATACATTGGCTATATCGGCGCCCGAGAAGCCCGGGGTCTGACGCGCAAGCAGATCAACATCGACCGAATCGTCGATTTTAATCCCCTTGAGGTGCACCTTGAATATATCCACACGGTCGTTGAGTTCGGGAAGCTCCACATATATCTGACGGTCGAAACGTCCGGCGCGAAGCAGGGCCTTGTCGAGGATATCGGCTCGGTTTGTGGCGGCGAGAATGATGACACCGGAGTTCGTTCCGAAGCCGTCCATCTCGGTAAGCAGCTGATTCAGAGTGTTTTCGCGCTCGTCATTAGCGCCCATGTTGGGATTCTTGCCACGTGCGCGACCCACGGCGTCGATTTCGTCGATAAACACGATACAGGGAGCCTTCTCCTTGGCCTTCTGGAAGAGGTCGCGTACACGCGAGGCACCTACGCCGACAAACATCTCCACGAAATCAGAACCCGACATGGAGAAGAACGGCACATTAGCCTCGCCGGCCACTGCCTTGGCCAGCAAGGTTTTACCTGTACCCGGAGGGCCTACCAGGAGGGCGCCTTTGGGGATTTTGCCGCCGAGATTGGTATATCGCTGCGGATTCTTGAGGAATTCGACAATCTCCTCAATCTCCTGCTTGGCTTCCGACAGGCCCGCCACATCCTTGAATGTCACCTTTACAGGACCATCCTTGTCGAAAATCTGAGCCTTTGACTTACCTACATTGAAAACACCGCTGGCGCCACCGTCGCGGTTGGTCATTCGCTTCATCAGGAAGAACCAGAAGGCGATAAAGAGCACAATCGGGCCGAACGTCCACAGGATGGTGGAGTAGTCCGACGAGTCTTCGTACTGCACTTCACCGGTGTAGATTCCCTGCTTGTTCCACTCTTCAGTTTTGCGGGCAAAATCGTCGGTCGAGGGGAGCGTGGTGGTTATGGAGAACTTCGACCCCTCCTTGTAACGGTTGTTGGAGAAAATCTTCTTGGCGAGCGAGTCACTGAGTTCAGCCGTTGCCTTACCCTTCTTGCGGTCTACCATAATCTTGGTAATGCCGTGGTTCGCAACGTTATTGGGATTGGTGATATAGTCCTGAAACTTAGTATAGTTCACCTCATCGGACACGGAATTATCGTCGAAGTAGAACATTGCGAAAAGAAACAGAAGAATGAATGCATACATCCAGTACATGCTGAACTTTATCTGCGGCTTCTTCTTGTTGTTATTATTGTTCTTGGGCAGAATGTCAGGCATAAATTATTCAATTGTCAGCCGGGTGACGACCGCGGGCTGAAGTTGTGATATTTCTATATTAATTATGTGATAGCGGCTGAGTGGTCAGTCGAGGTCGGGAATATCCTCAATCTCTGCATCGCTCCATAGCTCTTCGAGATTATAGAGCTGACGGGTTTCGGGTGTAAAGATGTGCACCAGAATCGAGCCGTAGTCGATTACAATCCACTGCGCGTTGCGGTAACCGTCGTAGTTGTAAGGTTTAATCCCGCCATGTTCAAGGAGATAGTCGCGCACGCTGTCGGCCACTGAGGCCACATGCTGCGAAGATGTTCCCTGACAGATGATAAATTCGCGGGCCGGAGTAGCTTCGATGGCCGAAAGGTCGACTACCGTAATCGATCGTCCTTTGCGGTCACGAATTCCCTCTATAATCATGCTTCGCAGTTGGGTGTCGGTGTCGTTCGCCATCCGGGTGCTTGCTTTAGGTTCTGTCATAAAAGTTTATAGTTGAACTAATCTAAGATGCAAAGTTAATGAAATTTCCTTAACCGCAGCAACAATCTGTGATAAGATAAGGTGTCGCGCAGGCAGGGTTTTAATTTTTTTAACGTGTTCACCTATAAAAACAATCCGGAGAGTGAAAAGTTGGAAAAGACATGGCGAATATACCGGTGTATACAGTCGCCGTATACGGGTGGTTGCAGGGGACGGATACGTACCGATGCCGGGGGCGGTTGTTGCGGACCATCCAATACACAGTGGTTTACTCGTAGCGCATAACTCGGGACGGGGATATGCGTGAGATAATCGAAGCGGGCACGAGCATGAGCAGTGTGCCTCCGAGCGCAACCCCGGCGTTGAGCATTAGCACCTGTTGCAGGCTGATTTTCACCGGCACGTAAGCCAGATAGTATGTTTCGGCGTCAAGCGGAATAAAGTGCCATGCGCTTTGGGCGAAAATCAGGCCAAGCCCCACGATGTTTCCGATAAGCAGTCCCCAGAATATGATGCGCAACCCCAGCCACAGGAATACGCCGCGCACCAGTCTGTTGCCGGCGCCGAGGCTCTTGAGCACACCGATGAGACGCACACGTTCCAAAATCAGGATTATAAGACTGGAAATCAGCGTGAAGCCACTCACACAGGCCATCAGCACGAGGATTACGATGACGTTCGTATCGAGCATCGACAACCAGTTGAAGAAGGTTGCCCCGCGTTGCTGAAGTGTCTGCACGATGTATGGTTCTGAAATTTCGTCGGCGGCAAAAGCGCTGTCGAGCGCTCTCTGCAGCTCGGTGCAGGCCCGGTCAAGCTTGGCGGGATTCACGCCGCGGACTTCTATGCAATTGCTCCCGATGTCGGGAATCTTTGCCAGGTCGGTTACGGTGGTATAAGCCAGGGTTTTGTCGTATTCGCCGAAATTGCTTGAGTAAATGCCAGTGACTGTGAAACGGCGTGTCTTCACTGCCCCATCGGTGATGAAGTGTGTGAAAATGCGGTCGCCAACCTTTATGCCTAAGCGCGAAGCCTGCTGCGTCGACAGGGCCGTTTCGTTGTAACCTTGGGGCATTCGTCCCGCAAGCATATTCGATTCCTCGAAATCCATAGGGTGCGCGGCCCCGTATCCCCGGAAAATCACACCGAGAAAGTCAGAATCGGTCTTGAGAATTCCGGGACGGTCGAGAACCGCAGCCACCCTCAGCGAATCGCCCGCCATGGCATAGCCGTCGACAATATCGTGAATCATAGAGGTAGCGGTCGGCACCGATTCCTCGACCGGCTTGACAACCTTGCCGCTACTGTCGACCAACGGTACCGGAATCAGCGTCAAATCGGCTTCAAAACCCTTGACTTTAGCCGCGATAGCATCCTTAAACCCGATGACTACCGCAAGCGAGAGCATCATCACCGCCAGAGCCAGCGCAATGCCGGTGACGGCAATAATCAGCCCCGACCGCGACGGACCGCGGCCGTTGCCCGACAGACGGAGCCTACGGCTTATCATCAGTGCGACATTCATCGTCCAGACATTTGTGGATATTGCCGCAAAATTAGGAAAAAATTCGTTTAAAGGCAAAATTCACACAAGACCTTTAAATCCCAAAGGTGTGTTTGTGTGTTATATAAGCAAACGGGGACAATATCCACCGCAAGAATGACTTCAACTATTGACGCAGGGCGCACCGCTACGGGTGCCCGAGCATAAACAAGGGATAAAATGATGAAATTTAAACCGAACACCCGAAGCAAACTACGCTTCAAATACGCTCTCGTATTAATAGCGTTGGCCATACTGCTCACCACGATCTGTATGCCGTGTGCCGCACAAACACCCTTACCCTACCCCGGGAAGGCCGAGTCGGCCGACACACTCAGCGTACGGAATCCCGAAGCTCCGGGCCCGGGAGTTTACGACAACCTTATCATAAGTTCACAACCCGTCACCGGCGGGAACTCTGAAATCGAAGCATCGGTTGAAGAACTCTCGTTTACCCCGCCCGAAGCGCCCGACGCTCAGCAGGCGCCCTTCGACACATTAGCTATCATCTCGGGCTATCCTCATTCGATTTATTCGCGCCCGGCATCTTGGACCTATTCCGACCCTTGGTGGCACGGTCTGTGGATCAACACCTCGGTTTACGCCGGTGCTTTCGTCGGCACCTTGTTCGTGCTCGAATGCCTCCCCGAGGACGCCACCGCCTGGAACCGCAAGGAGATTCAGTCAAAACCATTCTACCGGCGCTGGTTCGACAACATATTCAAGCGCGGCCCCGAATGGGATCACGATAAATTCGTGTTCAACTACGTGCTGCACCCATACGCCGGCGCAGCCTACTTTATGGCTGCGCGCACCTGCGGCTTCAACTTCTGGCAGTCGTTCCTCTACTCAGCCTGCATCTCTACAATCGGCTGGGAATTCGGTATCGAAGCCTGCATGGAACGGCCGTCGTATCAGGACCTTTTCATCACACCATGCTTAGGCTCGCTGCTTGGCGAGGGATTCTACCGGTTGAAACGAAAAATCGTGGAGCGCGACTATATGGTACTGGGAAGCACCGCCATCGGACATATATGCGCATTCTTCCTCGACCCGATAAACGAATTTGTCGGATTGTTGTCGCCGTCGTCGCGCTGCCGCTACATCGGTCCGGGCTGCATCCAGTCGCAGCCCCTGCTGATACCCTCGCCGTCCTCAAACGGTCTCCCTGCATTCGGCATCTCATTCACGGCCCAGTTCTGAAAGGTTCCACCGTCACACCATCTGCTGGCGATTCCCCATTTCTATTAATGGAATAGGGCAATTCAAAAAAATTCTACCGCCGACCATGCGTTTTGCCTATCGCCACAATAGGAAAATCCCATTCTGAACGCTTCTGCAATCATTCCGGCTCTGGTAATTTTGCAGTGTAAAACAAAACGCAAAATAATATGAGTCAACCGATGATTGTATGGTGCGCAATAGCGGGAGTGCTGTTGTTCGCATTTTTGTTCAGGGCAGTTGAACGGTATTATACGATTTTTCACCATAAAGCCCATAAACACAGGCATCTGTTTGAGATTGGCAAGGATAAGGATATCTTCTTTGTGCCCGGCGATATTGACGAAGACGATGACTTCGAAGATCTGTAACGAGAGCCGGGAGAACGCCTGCGACGTCGCCTCATTTCTTGCCGATTATGCCGCATTGCTGTCGGGGTGTGGCGCTACCTGCATCCGCATAGAGAAGAACACTCGCCGCATAGCTGAAGCCTACGGTTTAAACTTTGACATCTCACTGATGCCGACACACGTTTATGTGTCGGTATGGAGAAATGATTCTTCTGCCCGGGAAGTGGCAACACGTAAAACAGCCGGAGGAGGCATCAACTTTAACATCAATGCCCAACTCAGTCGTCTGAGTTGGGAAGTCTCTGACAATCACCTTACTTTCGCTACATCAGTAAGGCGGTTTGAGGAGATAAAAGCCACAAAACCAACCGGACCGCAGGAGGTGCTGATTCTGACAAGCCTTGCAAATGCATCGTTCTGCCGGCTTTTCGGAGGCGACCCTGTGGCCATGCTGATAGTTTTTCTATCGACCCTCGCCGGCTATAAGCTGAAACAGATTATGCTTGAAGACGGACGCGATGTGCGACTGACTTTTCTATGCGCTTCCTTCTTCTCGGCAGCTCTCAGTGCCTGTGGACACATATTCAGCATCGGCGCAACACCTGAAATAGCACTCGGGACAAGTGTGCTCTACCTCATCCCCGGCGTTCCATATATCAATGCGGTAAGCGATTTGTTAGACCGCCACTATCTGTGCGCGTTCAGCAGATTCGTGGACGCGTTCGTCCTTACCGCATGCCTTTCGGCGGGTCTGTGTGCCGGGATGCTGATATTAGGATTAAAATGGTTTTAACTATTCTGCCTGACAATATTTTTATAAATCTTTTTGAAGATCGAT
>CAMEPD010000099.1 GCA_945931475.1 uncultured Muribaculaceae bacterium
CAGTTGAGCCATGCTTTTGTGCTGTCCTCAATTTTTATCGGACAGCAATATATCAGTATAATATTGCAACCATTTGGTAGGTCGCGGCATGCCGCGACCCTACAATTTACATCCTCAAATTAATTTGGGAATTCCCTCTACAATATAATATGCCTGATAATTTCAGGAAAATTTGGAGCAGGTGATAGAATCTGGCTACTTTTGTAGTCATTAGAGTCCTAAGAACTTACCTATGAAAAGATATATCACACTGCTTGCAATATTGCTGATTTGCGCGACCTCGGTGTGGGCGCAGGATGCCAAAGTGCGTTCGTTCGAAGCCAATCCGATTGACCTGGCGGCTCAGCGATTCCAGCGCAAGGATGTGCAGGGCAACCTGTGTGCGCTGATTAAAATCCAGACAACAGCGGGAAATGTCACGGCCAGCGGTTCGGTAATCGGCGACGTCGAGAAGAAGCGCCCCGGCAACCCCATTGACCAAGTCTCCCCGATGCAATATAATAAACACCGGTTCTCCGACGGCCTCGCCTTAGTATCCCTTAATGGAAAATATGGATTTATCGATAAAACCGGAAAGGTCGCCATTCCGTTAAAATATGACGTTGCAAAAGACTTCTCCGAAGGATTAGCCGCAGTTTGCCTTGATGCATGGGGCTACATCGACCCAACGGGCCGTGTGGTAATTCCTCTGAATTACGACTGCGCAGAGCCTTTCGAAAATGGCAAAGCTACAGTGTCGCTCAACGGGGCTGAATTTGTTATCGACAAAAACGGCAACCGAGTAGATCAAGAGACGCCCGGATATGCACAATGAAAGTTTTTCGCGAGATAGTTTGTAATTCGAGAAATTTGGCTACCTTTGCGTATCGCTCAGTGACTTAGCCTGATAATCACATGAAAAAAATACTTGTCTTACTTGTCTTTTGGGCATCGTTAGGCGTATGCGCCGCTTCGACAATCACTGAAAACAAGCTCGACGGCACCTGGGAAACCAAAGTCAGAATCAACGATATGGACATCAAAATGACCTACGTGTTCGACGTCGACTCCATGGCTGTCGACCTTGAGCTCAACGGCACCATCGACGGCCTGCAGATGCTCAATATCAACATCGACGGTTCGTTCAAGGCCACAAAATACGGGCTCACCCTGCAGCTTGACAAGAAAAATGCAAAAATCAGTATCGAGGATGCATATATGCAGAAGGAGAATATCACGGCAGAGGCGTACCCGCAGTTCGAGAAGGAGCTTTCATCGGGTTTCCTTCAGCAGTTCCGCGATGTGGAGACCTACAAAATCAACACCCTCACGGCCAACACGCTGACGCTGGATGATGCAGGCATTTCGTTCACGTTCAACCGTATACGCTGACCCTCCCCCTCACGGTGATTTATCAGTCTGAAATTCAATCATAAATATAATTTATAGAATATGAAGAAGTTATTTTTTACCCTTTTAGTGCTTGTGTCATTCGTGTCGCTGAGCAGCTGCTCGTCGTCGGATACAGCAAAGAAACTCGACGGCACCTGGCTCCACCAGGAGAGCGAAGACGGTTCTGAAATCGAGATGACCTGGACCTTCAATTCCGCCGACGAGACAGCCAAGCTGGTGTGCGCCGCTTTCAACGAGGGCGTAAAATCGTGTATAGTAGAGGTTGAAGCCTCATACACGGCTACGCCTGACGAATTGACACTGGTATTCGACAAGGGACCGGCCCGCGCATACGTAACCGATGAGGCAAAAGAGAAATTTGGTATGTCGGAGAGTATTGCCAAGCAGATTGCTGATGCCATGCTTCAGCAGATAGGCGATGAATATACCGGTACCAATTCCGAAAAGATAGTGAAACTCACCGATTCAGAACTCGTTATGGAAGAGGCTGGCTCGGAAGTGGCATTCAAAAAACAATAATTGATAAATAATTGAAATATGAAGAAGTTTCTTTTTTCCCTTATGGCTCTTGTGGCCATGATAGGCGTAACATCATGCGGAGACCAGAAAGCTGACCTTATCGGTACATGGGAAACCGGGGCCTCGGGCACGGTAGAGATGAACCAGATATGGAATATAAACGACGATGACACCTTTAAGATACAGATGGTGCAGAACATCGATTCGATTGAGGTAACTCTTACTATCTACGGTACTTACAAGCTCGACATGCCCTATCTTACCTTTGATGTCGACGGTACGAAGACTACTTGTGATGTATCGGCAGAGAGCATCAAAAACAGCGGTCTTTCAGATGCTGACGTCAAGGAACTCACTGATATCGTAATCGAAGACACCCACGACACATTCAAGGATCTCACCCTGGAGGTGGAGGAACTCACCCCCGAGAAGCTCGAAATAAAGTCGACCGACGGAAACTGGGTGTTCACCAAAAAATAAGACAGCTCATTAAGTATGAAGAAGATACTTTATTCTCTGATCGCCCTTATAACGGTGATTGGCCTGAGCGGCTGCAGCAATATCGACAAGGAGCTGAACGGCACATGGGAAGCTTCATTGCCGAGTCAGGGTGCAACACTTACATACACGTTCGACACTGAAAACCATAGCGTTAATGTTGATGTAAAAGTGGCGATGGAGGATGTTGAACTCGCCACGATAAAGGTGAAAGGAAAATACAGTGTATCCTCTGATGAGCTCATCATAGATATTGACAACGAGGAGACAGATGTAGAGCTTTCCGATGCTTTAATCGAGGCTTCCGGTCTGTCGGGCGAAGAGCTCGAACCGACCAAGCAGGAGATGCTGGCACAGATGGCTCCGAATCTGGAAAACACCATTGTCAATAAAATCCAGTCAATCAGCGATACCGAGCTGGTATTGGTGGAGAACGGCACTACAGTTAAATTCACCAAGAAGTAACTGAACGCCGCCCCACTTACTTACTAATGCACAGATGCCCGGCTTCGACCGGGCATCTGTGCATTAGAAGCGTGCTTTCAGCCACATCCCCCCGATTACATCCTCAAGCCCCCTCAAGCATCCTCAAGCCCCACCACAATGAAAGTTTTTCGCGAGATAGTTTGTAATTCGAGAAATTTGGCTACCTTTGCGTATCGCTCAGTGACTTAGCCTGATAATCACATGAAAAAAATACTTGTCTTACTTGTCTTTTGGGCATCGTTAGGCGTATGCGCCGCTTCGACAATCACTGAAAACAAGCTCGACGGCACCTGGGAAACCAAAGTCAGAATCAACGATATGGACATCAAAATGACCTACGTGTTCGACGTCGACTCCATGGCTGTCGACCTTGAGCTCAACGGCACCATCGACGGCCTGCAGATGCTCAATATCAACATCGACGGTACGTTCAAGGCCACAAAATACGGGCTCACCCTGCAGCTCGACAAGAAAAATGCCCGGATAAAAATCGACGACGCCTACCTGCTGCGCCGGAATATCACCATCGAAAAGGCCCCGGAGTTTCAGGAGGAGCTTGCCGCAGGGTTTCTTGCGCAGTTCCGCGATGTCGAGACGTATAAAATCAATACCCTCACAGCCAATACTTTAGTGCTTGACGATGCGGGGATTGCTTTGAATTTCAATCGAGTCCGTTAACCGGGCTCCCGTCGCCGCTCTGTAAATCAAAATCAGCTACCAATCATTCCCGATGAGAAAGACCCTTCAAATACTTATGGCCGCGACGCTGCTCATATTTTTAGGCAGCTTCACTCCCGGTGAAACGGCCGGACGCCTCGATGGAAAATGGCTGAGTGTGGAAAATAAAACGGGGTCGTTCATCATTACCCGATGGACCTTCAATTCCGACACCGGAGAACTTGCCACCAAGATCCGCACAACCGCGTCGCTGATAGACTTTTTTGTTGTAGAGGTGAATGCAACATACCGGGCAACCCCCGGCGAGCTTATGGTGAAGTATGATAAAGGAGAGCCCCGCGTATATATGTGCGACGAGATGAAGGAAGCCATCGATTTGCCGGAGAGTGAGGTCGCGGAGTTTATTGCCGACATTTCCGACATAATGCGCCAACAGATGTCGGGTACGCCGGTGTGGCGCATAAAGACTCTCACCGACAGCCTTCTGGTGGTGGAGGGGAATGGTCTGTCGATGACTTTCAAAAAAGAAGATAATTAATTATAAAACAGCATATTGATAGTTATGAAAAAGTTACTGTTCACGCTTTTGGTTCTGATGTCGGTCGTGTCGATCAGCAGTTGCTCGTCAAACGACACCGAAAAGAAACTCGACGGCACCTGGACGGCAAATTTGGCCGACCGCGGGCTGTTGATTGAGTATAAATTCGATGCCGCCGACAAAGAATTCGAGGCTGACTTCAAGGTAGCTTCCACCGGTGTTGAACTCGTTGAAATCGAGATGAAAGGCAAATTCAGCGCCACTCCCGACGAGCTCACCCTCCGGATTGACCCCGAACAAATCGACGTAGAGCTCAGCGACGCGTTGATTCAGGCGACGGGCCTGCCTGAATCGGAGCTCGAAGCCACCAAGCAGGCTATGCTCGAAGAGATTGTGCCCGACGTGAGCAAACCGGTGGTCAACCAGATCAAGTCGATAAACGCCAACGAGTTAGTGCTCGTAGAAAACGGTACTACCATCGCGCTCAGCAAGAAGTGACAGCCGCCGCGCGTGGGTAACCTTCTCCCCGATACTCTGCACCCGATGCCCCGGTCACGCGGGCTGTTAAATCCGTAAGAAAAACCGTGGGAAGGTGATAGAAAATTCATGGTTTTGTAATCATTAATTCGTAACGGTTCAAAGGCTTCGCTTATAACCAATGCATTTTGTCCGTTGAAAAGTACCATATTTCAACCCAAACGAAATAAATTATCAAAATGAGAAGACTGCTTATAGTGTTCCTTTCATTGGTCACCGTTGTGGTGTGCGTAGGTCAGCAGCCGGCCTATAAGGCTTTGAAGATTGCGAAAACCGCCGGGCTCGGCAAAGGTATCACCGACGTAAACCGTGCGTACAATGACTTCCGGAAACGTCAGATTATAAAACCTATCAGAGTCACAATTCCGAAAGTTGTGCCTGTCAGGGTCACTCCCACAAAGGTTAATCCTTTAAAGATTACGATTGCCCCCGTAGCGAAACAGTTGACCACCCTCTCGACCGCTGAGCAGAAGATATATAACAACACCAAAATGCGTCACGACAGCATTGTAGCGCGCTATAACCGCGCCTGCGAGCTTGTTGACTCGGGGCGCGTCGACACCCTGATGCTTCGCAACCTTGCTTTCGAAGCCCAGGTGGCGGCTCAAGAGACCAGACCGCTCTTTGCAGTCCTGCCCAACAACACGGCTGTAAATAAGTGCAATGAAACCCTTGCCTCAATGCGTGACAACCTGTGCCATATAGCCGAAAACGCCGCCGCAATGGCCACCTTCGCCGCGCAGGAAGCCTCTGCGGAGACACCTGCGGAAGCACCTGCCGAAGCCTCTGCGGAGACGCCGGCCGAGACACCTGCGGAAGCGCCGGCCGAGGCACCGGTCCAACCCTCCCCTACTCCGGATAATAATTTTTAACACAATAATTTACACTACAAATGAAAAAAGTATTATTCTCCCTGTTCGCCCTTGTGGCACTCTTCGTTGTGAGCTCATGTTCGTCGAGCGAAACTATGAACAAACTCAACGGCACCTGGGAAACCAGCACAGTAGAAGACGGCATGCCCGTTATGATGACCTGGACCTTCAATTCCGCCGACGAGACAGCCAAGCTGCGCGCGGTCAGCAGCGTTGACGGCATGGAGGTATCAGTTCTTGAGGTAAAAGCCTCATTTACCGCTGATGAAAACACCATCATTATGAACTTCGACAAGGGCGAACCCAAATTCCTGGTTCCCGAAGCGACCGTTCAGGCATTTGGCCTCTCACAGGCTGATGTCAATGAAATCGTCAACGGCATGAAAGAGGATGTAGGCGATACTTACGAAGGTACATCAAAGACAGCGATCGAAACACTCACCGACGACGAGCTTGTTATCAATGAGGATGGCCGCATTGTCTTCCACAAAGTTAAATAATCGCCGGACAATAATTTGGAAATCAATAATTTATAATAAAAATAAAAAAGGTATTATTCTCCCTTTTCGCCATTGTGGCTCTCTTCGTTGTGAGCTCATGCTCGTCGAGCGAAACAATGAACAAACTCAACGGCACCTGGGAAACTACCTCCACATTCGATTTTGACAAGGGTGACATCAGCGTTCGTATCGCCGACGAAGCCATATCAGCATTCGACCTCTCTACTACCGACGTTGTCTCCACCATCCAGGAGGTGAAAAACGGCCTCAAAGACGAGTACAAGGGCGTAGGACTCGAAAAAATCAAGTCGCTCACCGACAACGAACTCGTCGTTGACGAAGAAGGCACTGTCTTCACCCTCCACAGAGTCAAATAACCCATCGACGAAAAAAATATATTGCTGTCCGATAAAAATTGGAAAAGGCATAAACGCATAGCTCAATCGC
>CAMEPD010000100.1 GCA_945931475.1 uncultured Muribaculaceae bacterium
TGTACCGATGGATGTGTGTGACATCGCCTTGCGGGATACTGTATTCAGCCGACAAAGTTACAAATTATATCTCTAAAATGAAAATGCCACAGAAAATGTCGGCATCAGTTCCGCAAACGAGGTCATACGAGGTCGTAAACGAGCCGGGCGAATGTATTGTTTTTTTTGTGGAATTGAAATGATTGCTTAACTTTGCCTTGCTAAAGGCAGGTTCTATAAATTGGACACCCCAATATAGGACCTGCCTAAAGTAGAACCGCTTTGGCCGGAACAGATGACTGATATTGACAAACAATACAAACCGGAGGATGGCGTCCTGCGTATGAGGCAGGAGATTGAGCGCGCTGCCAAGGTGGTGCGCCAGGGAGGCATTGTGCTCTACCCTACCGATACGGTGTGGGGGATAGGGTGCGATGCGACGAACCCCGAGGCTGTGGCCCGGGTGTATCAACTCAAGCGACGCGCCGACCACAAGGCTATGATTGTGTTGGTCGATTCGGCGGCGATGGTCGAACGATATGCCGACGGTGTCCCGGAAGTGGCTTACGAACTGATTGAGGTGACCGACCGTCCGCTTACGCTTGTCTACGACCGCGGCGTGGGGCTGGCCGAGAATCTGCTTGGCCCTGACGGGTCGGTGGGTATCCGTGTGACGTCGGAGGAGTTCTCGCAAGGTCTGTGCCGTCGGTTGCACCGACCGTTGGTGTCTACGTCGGCGAATATCAGCGGCGAACCGGCTGCGCGGTGTTTTGCCGACATCAGCGAGGAGGTGCGCCGGGGCGTCGACTATATCGTTGACTGGCGGCGCGACGAGCTCCCCGGCGCGCGGCAGCCGTCGTCGGTGATGCGTATCACGGCGTCGGGCGAATTCAAGGTTCTGCGAAAGTAGGCCTTGGCCACGTACCTACGAAATGCTTCATATTTCATAAAGCAAAACGAAAACCAACAGACATTTAACCCACAGATTTTAAAGTAAAGGATTCATGACTAAGGAGGCAGCACAACGCATCAGATATATAGCCGGAGACTTTCTGGCTACGTGTGTGGCGTGGCTGCTATTCAATATTATCCGCTTTTACAATGTGGATGTAATGATGGCTGACGAATCAGCGCCGAAACTTTGGGATTTTCTGCTTTATCCTAATATAATTGTAGGGCAGATATTATTCCCGCTGATGATGGTGGGACTTTACTACCTGTCTGGCTACTATAATCAGCCGTTCTTCAAGTCGCGCATCGAGGAGATGCTCTCCACGCTGTGGACGTCGGTTATCGGCTGCATTCTCATCTTCTTTATCGCGATAATCAATGACCCGATACCCGACCGTGCCAACAATTACGAGCTACTGATGATGCTGTGGGCGCTGCTGTTCGGGTTTGTATGGGTGGAGCGTATCTGCGTGACCCAGTACGGCATACACAAGATTTACCGTCGCCACTGGAAGTTCCCTACGCTGATTGTCGGCGATGTCGACAAAATCAGGCGCATTTACAAGCGCATGACGTGCAACGGACGTCCCACCGGATACGACATAATCGGGTTCGTGCCCGTAAACTCCGATGCCACGGAAATCGAGGGAATGCAGGTATACCGCCTCGATGACATCGGCGAGGTGTGCAAACGCCTCGGTGTAAAGAATATAATCGTGGCGACGAACGACAACGAATCGACCGCCACGCTCGAACTGCTCAACCGGCTCTTCGCGCTGGAACTGCCGATTTTCATTTCGCCGACGCTTTTCCACCTGATTACCGGAAAGCAGAAGCTGCGCAATGTGGCGGGTGAACCGCTGGTCGACATCTCGAGTCCGTCGATGAGCCAGAGTACTATCAACCTCAAGCGCTGCGGTGATGTGTTCGTGTCGGCTGTTACGCTCGCACTGCTTGCACCGCTTTTCGCCGTACTGGCCATAGCAATCAGATTTGATTCGGCCGGACCGGTATTCTACCGCCAGGAGCGAATCGGCTACCACAAACGGCCGTTCAAGATACTGAAATTCCGCACCATGCGCATCGACGCCGAAAAGGCCGGCCCGCAACTCTCCACGGCCAACGACCCCCGCATAACGCGCCTGGGGCACCTGATGCGTAAATACCGGCTCGACGAACTCCCGCAGTTCTGGAATGTGCTCATAGGCGATATGTCGATTGTAGGGCCACGGCCCGAGCGCGAATTTTTCATCCGCCAGATTCTGGAGCGCGCGCCATATTATGCTCTGATTCATCAGGTTCGCCCCGGCATCACATCGTGGGGCATGGTACGTCACGGCTACGCGTCGGATGTCAACGGCATGATTGAACGCCTGCAGTACGACCTTCTGTACTTAGCAAACGTTTCGCTGATGGTTGACCTCAAAATTATGATGTATACCGTCCGCACGGTAGTAACCGGCAAAGGCGTCTGAATTTCCTAAAAAGGCTGTTTAAGAGGCTCGTTAAGAGGCTCGTTAAGAGGCTGTTTAAAATTTTGTAACTTGCGTAAATCAAACGTATTACCGAAACCGCTGGAACAGCGGCTACATAAATTCTGGATGGGATTCCTGGTGTGGCGCGAACGTCATATCAAGGAGAAAACCCTTATTATCATACTGTCGCTGTGCGTGGGCATCGTGGCCGGTCTGGCCGCAATGGTGCTTAAGTGGCTCATACATTTCATCTCGGGCGCTTTGACCTCGGGTGCCTCGGAGACGGGGGCCAACTGGATCTACATTGTCTATCCGGTTGTGGGTGTGCTGCTTGCGTGCTGGTATGTTAGGGTGGTTGTCCGCGACAATATCTCGCACGGTGTCACGCGCGTGCTCTACGCCATCTCGCAGAACAAGAGCCGACTGAAGCCCCACAATATGTACACCTCGATAATCGCCTCGTCGGTAACAATCGGTTTCGGCGGTTCGGTCGGTGCCGAGGGCCCAATCGTATATACGGGCGCAGCCATCGGTTCGAATCTCGGCCAGGCGTTCAGGCTTTCGCCGCGCGTGCTGATGATATTGGTCGGATGCGGAGCGGCTGCCGGTATCTCGGGTATTTTCAAGGCGCCAATCGCCGGTATGCTTTTCACCCTGGAGGTGCTGATGCTCGACCTTACGACCGTCACCGTGATGCCGCTTCTGATCTCGTCGATTACGGCGGCTTCGGTAGCATACATCATGACCGGTTACGACCTGGAATTCTTCTTCGTGCAGAGCGAACCGTTCATCATGAACCGTCTGCTCTATTTCTGCGGTTTAGGTGTGTTCTGCGGCATAATATCGCTCTATTTCACCCGTGTCATGAACTTGATGGAGAACATCTTCTCCAAATTAGGCGCGCAGTGGCGCAAGACACTATTCGGCGGTGTGATACTCGCAACTCTGGTGTTCCTTTTCCCGCCACTTTACGGCGAAGGCTACGGAGCCATCAACTCGTTGCTTAACGGCGACCCGGGGTCTATAGTCGACGGCTCGATTTTCTACGGCGACCGCGGCTCCACCTGGTTCATACTGCTTTATATCGGACTTATAATCCTGCTGAAAAGTTTCGCCACATCGGCCACCAACGGTGCCGGCGGCGTGGGTGGCACATTCGCGCCCTCGCTGTACGTCGGGTGCATGACCGGCTTCTTCTTTGCCTATCTGATCAACAGCCTGGGTATCGCTCCGGGCGCCGACGACCCGCTGTCGGTGAAGAACTTCGCGCTGATGGGAATGGCCGGGGTGATGTCGGGCGTGATGCACGCGCCGCTTATGGGCATCTTCCTCACGGCCGAAATGACGGGCGGTTATGAGCTGTTCCTGCCTCTGCTTATAGTATCTACCCTTTCCTACGGCACAATCAGAATTTTCGAGCCCTACTCTATCTACACCATGCGACTCGCACGCCAGGGTAAGCTGCTCACCCACCACAAGGACCGTACAGTGTTGACCCTCATGAAGATGGATTCGGTAATCGAAACCGACTTCCTCCCCGTTAAGCCCGATTACAACCTCAAACAGATGGTCGACACCATCGCGCAGTCGTCGCGCAACCTCTTCCCGGTACTCGACGCCGAGGGGAAACTGCTTGGCATCGTGGTGCTTGACGATATACGCAACATCATGTTCCGCCCCGATCTCTACCGGCGCATGTACGTAAGCCGTTTCATGTCGATGCCGCCGGCCAAACTTGTCACCACCGACTCGATGGAGAAGGTGATGAAAACCTTCGACGACACCGGCGCGTGGAACCTGCCGGTAGTAGACGAAGCGGGGCACTACGCCGGTTTCGTCTCAAAATCAAAAATTTTCAACTCCTACCGGCGGGTGCTCCGCCACTATTCCGAAGACTGAGCGTTAGAGGCTGTTTAACATTTATTTTTTCAACAGCCTCTTATTTGGCAGCGTCGGCTATGATGGCCGTCCAGCCGCGCAGACGCGTCTCGGTAAGTTCGGGATGATTGACCTCATCGAGCAGCAACCCCACGGCATCGATGGCATCGGAGGGCTTAGCCTCCGAGTTATCGAACGTGTAACCGATTGTGTCGTAAGGCGCTATCATATCCGCACCGGTACCTTTGATGGTTTCGTAGAGCTTGTCGACACCGTTACAGAAGGTCTCCGACATCGTTTCGTCGCCGCAGCCGAACACCGCTGCCTTCTTTCCCTTGAGGTCAAGCGCCTGAAGTCCGTCGAGGAAATCGTACCAGTCGTCCTGAATTTCGCCGTCACCCCATGTGCTTGTACCCATAACGAGTATATCGTATTGCCCCACAGCATCGGGGGCTGTCTGTGCAACGTCGTGAACATCAGCCTTATCAACACCAAGAAGCGCGGCCACACGACCGGCGATGCGCTCGGTTGTACCGGTAGAAGATCCGTAAAATATTCCAATTTTTTTCATAAAAGAGCATTATTTATAAGACCGGGAACATCCCACGGCCTTCTATTACCTAACACCGATTCGGAAGCGAAAGTTCGGCGGAATGTGTTTAGCGCCGGAGAAAATGCGATCCAAAATGTCTGCCGGCGTTCCACGGCATTTTGCTTTTGTTAATTTTTTTGAAATTACATACTTCATTCTAAACCATTACCGGGAAATGTCTTATATTTGTAAAATATTTACGGAAAGCATGAAATCGATTTTTACATCCATATTACTTCCCGCCCTGTCGGCCGGTTTAATACTCTTCGGAGCAAGCAGTTGTTCTATCCTGAGCAAAAACAAATCAGATGTAAAAAAGGGCACCGACGGTATCGTGACCAACGAGCATACCGTGGCGCAGCCGGTCAAGCCGCTCACGCCTCCCAAGAAATCGCACAAGAAGCCTTCGGCGTCAGCCTCGACCTCCGGCAAGCAGACCAAGGGGGTAAAGAACAAGCACGCCAACGAGCACTCGACAGCCGAATCCGCCAACAAGAAGGAGGCCGCCAACGAACAGGCCGTTTCGCCCACACATCGCGAGGCATTCGGCGAAACCGCTGGCGCCCAACAGCCGGCAAAACCTGCTGCGGCCACTGCTTCGGCAGTGATTCCCGCAAATTTCACCATCAACGGCGAATGGATAATCTACAGTGTCAGAGGAAATAAGGTTACCGGAGAAGAGCGTCCGTATGTCAACTTCGACCTTGAAGCCAAGCGATTCTACGGTTCCAACGGTTGTAATATCATTAACGGCGACCTCGAGCTCAAGGCGAAGGACGCGATGCACCTCTATAATATAATCGCCACCACACGCCTATGCCAGGATGCCGATTTCGAATACCTTATCAACCTGGCGCTTAGCGATGTACGCAGTTACGCCGTACGTCAGGGTGACAGCGGTTCAGAAACATTCCTCGACCTCAAGGGCGACAACGGCACTGTGTTGCTGATACTCCGCCGTCATAATATGGATTTCCTCAACGGCGCATGGCGTATCGACACCCTCAACGGCACGACCCTCAAGGAAGAGAACGACGCCACAATCACTATCGACATCCCCGACCTTAAGATTCACGGTTGCACCGGGTGCAACATCTTCAACGGCAAACTCTTTATCGACCCCGACAAAAACCGTTCGATGCAGTTCGCCGATATCGCCACAACACGCATGGCTTGCGACAAGGCCTCACGCGAGACCGAACTGCTCCTTGCACTCGAGGAGGTGGAGCACGCGCGCGCCGTGGCAGCCGACAAGGTTGAATTCTACGGGCGCAAAGGGAATGTGCTGATGACCCTCACCCGCCTCGACCTCTCCGACAAAATGTAACTTGAGCACAATTTCAAAGATAAGTAAGTCGAAGAAATTAGCTTATGGAAATTTTGATTGTATTTTGAGATG
>CAMEPD010000101.1 GCA_945931475.1 uncultured Muribaculaceae bacterium
AAGCCAGCGCTAATTTTTCATTCGCTCAAAAAGTTTTATCGGACAGCAATAATTATATTATCAAGTCGCGCAGGATGGCGTCGGCTGTCAGCCAGCGATGTTCGGGGATAATCAGGCGTGGGCCGACGTGGATCAGGCAGCCCTGACTGACGAGGCGTCGGGCGTTTTGCATCACTTCGGGGCGAAACCTCGGGTCGATATCCGTGAGGTCGAGACCGCAGTCTCTACGGAGGGCAGTGATAATGATGTCATTAGCGCGGTTTTGGGGCGTTTCAGGGTCGATGACGCACAGCGTGCGGCCCTGGCGGAGAGCGCTGATATAACGGCTTACGGCAGGGGGATTGAAACGTCGGACCCCGCCCTTGTCGAGCGAATGCGCTCCCGGGCCAAGCCCCAGATAGGGGGTGGAGTCCCAGTAGGCCGAGTTGTGGATGGCCTCTCGTCCCGGCTGCGAGAAGTTGGAAATCTCATAATGGTGGTATCCGGCCTTGGCGGCGCAGTGGCAAAGACGGGTGTACATCGCCAGGGCCGTGCAGTCGGCAGCCTGCTCGAGGCGGTGGAGCTGCAGGCGCGCATAGAGGGGCGTGCCCGGTTCGTAGGAGAGAAGGTAGGCCGAGAAGTGCGGGGGACGGTAGGCGAGGAGTCGCCGGAGGTTCTCCTCCCAGTCGGGAGGAGATTGGGCGGGGAGACCGTAAATGAGGTCGGCTGAGTAGTTGATGCCTGAGGCCGAGAGGGCATCGAGAGCTCGTAAAGCCTCATCAGGGGAGTGCCGGCGCCCTATGGCCCGAAGCTCGGTGGAGCTGAACGACTGCACCCCGATGCTGATGCGCGATATACCCATCGAGCTGACGGCCTGAATCCACCTGGGAGTGACATCCTCGGGGTTTGCCTCAATGGTGACCTCAAGCATCCGTGCGGGCCGGAGCTGCAGCCCTGCAAGCAGCTTCTCAAGGTCGCCGAGAGGGAGCAGCGAGGGGGTGCCACCGCCGAGATAGATTGTCTGCGGAGCGCATGGGAGCTCGCCGCGCCGCAGACGCCATTCGGCCAGAACGGCCTCGACATATTCTTCATATTCGGGTTGCCGCCCGGCCATAGAGTAGAAGTCGCAGTAGGCGCACTTGCTGCGGCAGAAGGGTATGTGGATATAGAGCGTGGAGGCGGGTCGTGGGGTCATCTGTTCTGTTTGAGTCTGCTGCATACCTCCATGAAGTTGCAGAATGTGCAGGCATGTGGGTCGTTGGTGGGCCGGAAAGGGATGTCGGGATCCTGCATCTGTCGTAAAACCGGAATCAGGCGTCCGAACACCCGGGATGAATATTTCCGGTAGTCGAACCCTTTGTCGCCGCAGATGGACATTTCGGAAAATCCTTTGACAGCGATGCTGCGGAGCAGGTTAAGGCGCACGGAAATGGGGTCGGTGTAGCCCGTCTCCTGGGCGAAAGCCTCGGCGTAGATGAAGAGCTGGAGCAACCCTTTGGCCCGCTGCTTCTGCGGAGTATCGACGAACATTTCATCGATATCAGAGATGGCATTGGAGTCGGCGCCGGTCTTGTAGTCGACGATACGCAGGACTCCGGGGGTGCCCGTGCCACCGGTCCGGTCGATGCGGTCTATTATGCCGGTAAAATTGAAACCGGTGGTGATTTCGTCGCCGTCGCTGTCGATACCCCGGAGGGTGAGCCAGCGCCTGATATCCTTTTCGCCGGCACAGTAATATATGGGGCACTCTCCGGCATCGAACTGCAGGGCGTGACGCACGTACTGCTCGATGAGCATTCCTACGATTTTAGCCTCACCGTGAAGAGGCGTCAGGTCATCTTTGCCGAGCTTGTTGTGATGCTCGTTGATGGCGGTGACTATGAGATTGTTTATCAGGGTCTTGGAGGCGAGCACACGGTTGATGTCATCGGCGGTGATGCACACTTCGGTGTCATCTTGGCAGTCGGCGGCCTCACGGTGCGAGAGCCGGTCATAAACCTGCTGGAAGACCTGATGCACTACCGTGCCGTAAACATCGGCGGCAATCCAGTCGCTTATTTCGTCCTGTCTTTTGTACTTCTCGATGTATTGTAGGTAGAAACTCAATGGACAGTTGATGTACTGGTTGATTGCGGAAGCCGAAAGGAAGCGCGGTTTCTCCGCACTCGGGTCGAAATAGCGGTTGATTTCGGCGAGGATTCTTGCGTCCTTGCGCACTTCGACCTCGGGCGGTTCGGGAGCCGCTACGTTGTAACCGTAGACCCGGTGTACCATGTCGGCGGGGTGGAAGATGCGTTTGAGCTGATGAATGTAGCGCGACATCTGTCCGTTGCCGCGTACCGAATTGCGGCGCGCGTCGTATATGAGCCATACGCTATGTGCGCGGGCTATCATGCGGTAAAAGTAGTAGGAGTAGAGGGCCTCGTTATGCTCGACGGTGAAGAGCCCGTAGTTGGCGCGCAGCAGCGGTGGAATAAGCGAACGGTTGTAGAATTTGTGGGGGAACACCTTTTCGTTGAGCGAAGTCAGCACCATGTTCTCGAAGTCGATGCTGCGCGTTTCGAGCACACCCATAATCTGGAACCCTTTAAGGGGACGACCCTTGAAGTTGACCGTTTCCCCCTCGACCATCTGTTGAATCAGGCGGAATACGGTGGTGTCAGTTATGTTTATATCTTTGTCAGTAAGGTACTTGCGACAGAGTTTGCGCAGGTGGCTGACTGCATGGCGGTAGCGGGCCACAATGGTGCGTTCCACACTGTTTGAGACCACAGACGATGCGCCGTCGGGGAGCACTGCGGTGCCGTCGATATCGTAGACCGGCTCATCACCGTTCATCTCCTGACCGTCGCCCTTTGACTCTCGGCATTCGCCCTTTGACTCTCGGCCCGGTACAAGCCAGTCAAGCAGCAGTGTAAGGTAGTTCAGCACCGGTTCGGCGTCGAGGCCGTGGGTCTGCACGTAGCTGAACACAGGGGAGATGGTGCTGAGATTCTCGCTCGAGAACATGGCGGTATCGACTACTACGCGCCGCGAATAGCGCACCATTCTGGTTGCAAGGAGCGCTTCGCCCAAAGCACGTTCCTGTATGAGCGGATGTCCCAGTACTTGCAGCACATCCTCGGCGAGGAACCACTTTCGGCCGTCCTTCGCAGCTATTCGGCCGCGAATCTGCATCTTTACTACAGCAGAGACGAGCGATGCCACTTCGGTAAGGCGCAGCTTGTAACCCATGGTGATGTTGACCACGCCGATTTCGGGGGGCATCGAGTGGAGCGTGGCTGCCATCAGTTCCTCGTCGGGGAGTACTACGGCATTGTGTAGCATCATCGAGTTGATGTCATCGGCTGATGCGTCGGGATGTTCGTCAACGGTACGGCGATAGATGGTTGCGGCCGTTTCACCGGCGATGCGGGCCTGACCCACGCGCGACGATACCCCGGCAATGTGTATCTCGGGAAAGGTGGCAATCGGCTCGACACATTGATAAATCGACGGAAATTCGCTTACCATGCTATTGATGAGTTTCGCGCCCGACAGGCCCGGGTGGCGGAATGCCGGCGAAGCGTTGTCCCAGTAGAAGTCGGCCATAGGAGTTCCATCGGGCGCACGCATCTTTCTGAGAGAGTGGAATATACGCTTTTCAGCCGGGGTAAGCAGGCTAAACCCCACGAATACATACCGGCGGTAGGGGAAACTTTCGGGGCGACGGTCGGAGAGCGTTTCGGCCAGTTGCAGGTAAGCGGCTCCCATATAGTGCAACCCCTTGTCGGCGAGCCGCTTGTGAAAATCGCGGTAAACCCCTTCAAGCACTTGCCAGAGACGCACGAATTTCACGCCGAGACTATGGTTGTTCCCGCGTTTGGCTGTCAACGGGCGCGAGATATGCATCCAGAAGCGTTCGAGCGAACGGCTTATTTCGCCGTCAGCACCGAAAGCGTCGGTGGCCGCCCTCGCGCCCCAGGCGCGAACAATCGCATCCATTTGGGCTTCAGTGAGATAGGATGCTTTTATCTCGCGGAGCGCTGTTACGTTGGGGAAAAGCTCCGAAGGGTCAACGAGGGCCATATCCACATCGTTGAAATCGCTGAGCAAAACATCGGCCCAGCGCTGGAAACGGTTGAAATCGACATCACCGCCCCCCGATTCTGTCACGGTCCGGCGGTATGACTGATACAGCAGGAAGATTGCCTCGAGACGGTCGACCTCGATGGTCGGCATCTGGGCGTTCACAAAATCGTGAATGGCCATTGATGCCGGCTGCACACCGCCCATGCCCCGGCGACGCATCAGTTCGCCGGTGTGGTGATGAAACATGGTGCAGGCCCTCTTGTTGGGGAACACGAAGCAATACCGCTCGAGCGCGTCGGCCTGTTCGTTATTCAGGTATGCCTCGGCAACCGATTCTATAAATGTTTTCATAGCGTATTTTCCTCAGATATGCCGGTGGGGTGTAAACTGCCTTAGAGGTTGTCTAAAATTTTTTCTGACTGATTTTCAGAGCTATTTTTGAAATAATTTTGAGGTTCGAGAAGGGAGCGATGCGGGCATCGTGACCGACGAGAAGCTAAAAATTAATCAAAAAGAGCCTGAAAATCATAAGAAAATTCCTTTTGAAAAAATTTTTAGACAACCTCTTACGATGCCGTCTGGCTTCGGTGAATCAGCATGATGATTTTCACAGCCATGTCGAACAGCACCAATTTGGCCTGCGAGTTGCCGGCAATATCAATTGCCGCGCTCTGCAGCTGCCGCTCGATACCCTCGGTATTGTTCACCGTAACGAAACGTGAAAAGCGCTGCGAGAACTGGCGCTCGTCTTGGGGCATGGCGCACAGATTGCCCATACCGATATTCATGCAGAAGTTTTTGCGGGTCATCTCCGAGGCGTAACGGAGCCAGCGTATGAGCCCCTCGCGCCCGAGCGATGCCATGTCTGTGCTCCAGCGTTTGAGCGACCGCACGTCGCGCTGATAAGCCAGGCGCATCATCTCGCAGTAGCGCGTGAACATCTCGCCAGAACTGCCGTCGCGGGCCGCAAGGGCGCGTTCGGCTGCTATAAGGTTACCTCCCGAGAGAGCGGCCGCACTTCGGGCACTCTCAGCGTCGGCACCTTTTGCATCCATGAGCCATTGGGCCATTTCATGCTCGCTATAAGCCGGCACCTCGATACGCTGAAGGCGTGAGTATACCGTGGGGAGTATCTGTCGCGGATGGTCGGAGGTGAGAATGAACATTACCCCTTCAAGCGGTTCCTCGAGAAGCTTCAGGAGTTTGTTGGCTGCTGTAACGTTCAGCCTCTCGGGGAGCCACATTATCACTATCTTTTTCGACGCATCATGCGAAGTGAAGCTCAGTTTGCGGCTTATAGACACGCTCTCTTCGGCGAAAATGGCCGGCTGGGCGTTCTCGTTGCCGAGATAGCGGAGCCAAAGTTCCTCGTCGCCCCAGGGCTGTTCGGCCAGCATCCGTCGCCATTCGTCGGCGTAATCGTCGCTTGTAGTGGCCGACCCGCCGCGACCCTTCACCACCGGGTAGCTGTAGATGGTGTCAATCTGGTTGAACTCCCGGTGCTGCAGGCAGTGGCGGCACTCACCGCAGGGTTCGCCGTCTGCTCCGGGGTTGGTGCAGTGAATCAGCTGAGCGGTGGCGCGGGCCAGCGACAGCTTGCCGGCGCCGACCGGCCCTTCGAGCAGTAGGGCGTGCGGCAGCCGTCCGCCTCCGAGTACCATATCCTTCAGGCGCCTCTTCACTTCGTCGTGACCGGGTATATCGCAGAATTTCATACTGTTGTAGTTATCATACTGTTGCGGAAGCGATGTGTCTCACATCCTTCAGGTTGCTTCGGCTTATGAATGAAGCACCCGACGGGGACTGCGCTCGCTCCTCACTGCAAAGGTAACGAATTATCCTGTACCCTGCAACACTCCGGGGCGCATCGGCGCAATTCGACCACAGCTTTTTCAGGTTGGAGATTTGCTCAAAAATTCGTAATTTTGCCAAGGAAAAAACATGGAGAGCATGTCATACAACGACAAAATCAAAGAA
>CAMEPD010000102.1 GCA_945931475.1 uncultured Muribaculaceae bacterium
AGACGCTCAAATTTTCGCGAGGCGTCGCTATTGTTTTCAACCTCATTGTTTATTACGAAATTGCTTAAGGACTTTAAAATTACCGTCGCCTTGGCCGCTTTTTGACTAAATCCCGTTAAATCAACGGTCACATAGCCCGCTATGCTCCCTTTTGATTTAATGTGATTTATCTCAAAAACCGACCACCGGAACGTTAACATTTATTTTTAAACAACCTCTTATTGTACCGCTTTCTCGACGGCTGCCACAGTATCGGCCTGCCGCTTGCGGTGCAGGAACCGGGCAGACAGCCACGCGCGTATCGGCAGGTCCCAAACCTTCACCGAAGCGTATGCCACTGCGATAGAGGCCACAAAGATGCTTACAGCCACCCATATATGCGTGCCCAGTGGTGCGTCGGTATGCTGCGCCGCCCAGTTCATCTAGACGTAAATCATCGGGTAGTGTGTGATATAGAGAGGGTAGGAGATTAGACCGAGGAATTTGCAGAGAGCTGTGGTGCGTTTACCCACGAGCGGACTCCCGGCACCCGTAGCCACGATGGCCGGGAAGAGGAGCAGTATTACCAGCGCGCAGTAAAGGCCGTTGAGCCATGGATGCTCATCGCCACCGATGCAGGGCATACTCAGTGCCGTGGCTATAGCCACCGAGCACCACAGCATACCCCCGTGAGGAAGCCGTATTCGCAGTTTACTCAGCCTGTACAAAAGCAGTCCGCCGAAGAAGGGGTAGATGAGGCGGCAGACACCTATATATATTTGGTCGGGTGTAAAGCCGAAGCCGCCGATTACGGTATACCGGGCCCACTGGCGTTGTTCAAGAAGAGAGAATACATCCCAGTTTAAGGCCAGATCGAGTGTCAGGAATGCCGACATAGCCACAATCACACCAAGCATCACTGTCGGCAACCTGCGGATAATCAGTGCATAGAATATATTGGCCACATACTCCCACATCAGTGACCACGAAGCCCCGTTGAGCGAGTTAATCTCCTGCCAGCCACGTATATCCATCGACGGCGGGGTAGGGAACATCAGGCAACCGAGCACTACGAAAATGAGCAGTTTCCACCAAGGTGTCTGCATCACTAACTCAAACCCCGGAGCACTTCCGAAGTAAAACCAGAAGGCACCGATGAGCGTGCCGAGATAACGCAGAATCCTGCGCATTCACCTTCGACGAAGTGACCGTGCGGCCATCCCAACAGATAGCAATGCATTCGCAGAACACCTGGGAGCTTTCATACGTAATAGAGGGTACCGGCCGACGCATTATCGGGGAGGCCCGGGATACCATAACCCCGGGTGAGATAATCCTCATTCCACCCGGAATCCCCCACTGCTGGGAGTTCGACTGCGATAGCCGCGACGCCATGATTTCAAACATAACCGTCACTTTCTCCGAGCGGGTATTACGGCTGCTCCCCGGAATCTTCCCTGAATTTACTGCCGTGGCCGATGGTCTGCGCCACATCACAGATGCCTGCTTCATAGGCGGAGGCTCCGCCGCTGCTATTGCTGCACACTTGGAGTCGATGCGCTCCCTCACGGCCGAAGCGCGGTTGCCGGTGATGCTGAAAATTCTCTCACTGCTGGCCCGTTCTGACAGCAACATCTCACTGGGCAGGTTCACGTCACTGACAGCTACCGAACGGAAACTCAACCGGATACGTGATTTTTGTCGGTGCAACTTCATGCGGCAGATTACCCTCGACGAACTTGCACGTCACACGGGCACCAACAAATCGGCTCTGTGTACCTTTCTAAGACGACACTGTGGAACCACATTTACCCGATACATCAATGACCTACGCCTCGAGAAGGCCGCAGAACTTCTCACCGACCGCGACGAGAGCGTATCGGCAGCCGTCTATACTGCCGGTTTTACGAGTGTACCGTACTTCAACCGCCTTTTCCGACAAAAATACGGGTGTTCACCCCGACAATGGCGCTCTACTGACATATAGCCGCCCGATGTCATGCCGAACGTCTGACGCGACTCTCCATGAAGTCGCCCAGCCAGAGACCGCCGATAATGAGCAGGCATCCCAAAGCACCTATTATGGTGATAGGGTCATGGAGCCAGGGAATGCAGGCGGCTATTATCATGGTGAATATAGGCTGAACGTACAGATAATTATTGGTGGTTATGGCCCCGAGGCGTGCCATGACGGCGCTCCAGAATATATAGGCTATCACGGAGCACATCACACCGAGATAGAGCAGGTTGACCCACACTACCGGCTCGAGGAATACTGAAGGCGATGAGGCCGGCTCCTTCGATATGAGCCAGAACGGAAGGGCAGTCACGAGTCCGTAGAAGAAGGTTTTACGTGTGATGAACTGAGCAGAGTATGTGGCCGTGAGTTTACGCAGCACTACACTGTATACGGCCCACGAAAGTGCTGCTCCCAGGGCCAGCAGGTCGCCAATGGTGGTCGAAAGCGAACTGTGCGAACTCTCGGAGGCCTGCCTGAGTCCGTCCTTGAAAATAATACAGCCCACACCGATGAACGCTATTGCCGAACCGACGTAGAACCATCCGCCGGGACGTTCCGACTTATACAGCGCCGCTATGATAAAAGTAGTTATCAGCGGTGAAAGAGTGGTAATCATCGATACGTTGGAGACGTTGGTATATGTCACAGCCGTATTTTCAGCTATGAAATATATCGAACTGCCGCAGAGACCGCACACTAAGAAAAGTATTTCATCGCGCAAAGAGTCAGCTTTGAGCCGTTTGTGGCACATAGCCAGCACGAGCAGGTAGGCCATCAGAAAGCGGTAGATGTATATCTCCACCGGCCCCATACCGTGAACGGTAAGTATTTTTGTTGAAACAAACGAACCACCCCACGCAGCTACAACTATTATCGCGCCTAAATGGCTGATAAGTTTTGCGCGGGCAGATGGAGCGCTCCAAGTATCTGTCTTCATATAGAGTAAGGTTAACGGCGCGGCAGCCGCCGGTTAGAGTATTCCGGGCGCAGGCCGCCGCTGACGATGGCCGCGGGCATACCACTCGGCCATATCTCACCACGAAATTACAAAATATCGTAAAAACGGAGTGCAAATTCATGCGATTTTTTATATGTTAAAAAACATCCTTTTGATTTTTGTTTGAAAAAGAGCATGATTCTCAACAAAATGAAGTTTTGTGCGACACAATGGGAATCTCACCCGTCAAACGTTATTTACAAGGGTAAGGAAAATTCTCTGATGGGAAATCCGCCGTATTTCTTATCCATATTGATGTAGTTACGTAAGCAAAATACGGCTCCGGATTGTTGTTATAAAAAAAATGCCTATCTTTGCAGTTAGGAAACATCGATTTTTAACAAAAATATTTCTAAAGATGAAATCATTCAAGACAATTTGCGCAGCCGTCCTCGCAGCCGGTATGCTCCTTACAGGTTGTAACTCAATGACTAATACCGGCAAAGGTGCCCTCATCGGTGGTGGTGGCGGCGGTGCCCTCGGTGCAGGTATCGGCGCCCTTATCGGCGGCGGTAAGGGTGCAGCTATCGGCGCAGGCGTAGGCGCTGCTGTCGGCGCAGGTGCAGGCGCCCTTATCGGCAAGAAGATGGATAAACAGAAGCAGGAACTCGAGGCAAGCCTCAAAGATGCCAATGTTCAGACAGTTGAGGATCAGAACGGTCTGAAGGCCATCAAGGTTACTTTCCCCGGCGGTATCCTCTTCCCCACCGGCAAATCGACCCTCAGCGCAAGCGCCAAAACCGAACTCACTCAGTTCGCCGCTTCACTCAAGAACAACCCCGACACCAACGTGCAGATTTACGGTTTCACCGACAACACCGGTTCGATGAAGGTCAACGAGCCTCTGTCGACCAACCGTGCAAAGGCCGTGGAGAGCTATCTGGCCAACTCGGGCATTTCGGTAACACGTCTCACCGCCCAGGGTATCCCCATGGCTGACTATGTCGCTTCCAACGATACCGCCGAAGGCCGCGCACAGAACCGTCGCGTCGAGGTTTACATCTCCGCCAACCAGCAGATGATTCAGGCTGCCGAGAACGGTACCCTCAAATAATCCCGCCAACTTATAAAGCTTTTACGGCGATATTCCCTGAAGTGAGGGGATATCGCCGTTATTCTTTTATGCGGGGACGTTATAAACGACAGGCCCCGGCGCCAGGGCAAAACTGCTGAGCGTCGGGGGCTGTAAGGTATTGTATGTATTGTTGGTGACTCTTAATCGGCAGGATGATCCTCGGCGTATGTGTCTGAGGGGTCGTAGCTCGAGCCGTCGAAGCAGTGAGTGCAGATGCGCTCCTTCGGTAAGCCGATGCTGTCGATGAGCGTCCTGATTTTGCTGAACTGCAGGGTGGTGAGGCCCAGACGCCGTCCGATCTCTTCGACGAGACGCTTATACTCCGGCGTATCGGGGTCAGCGTAACGGTCAAGTACCTCTTTTGACACATTCTCGCCCTCGAAATCGCGGATTATCTGTCGCGAAATCAGCTCCATGTCGCTCTTGGAGTTGGTGAAGCCGATAAACGGACAGCCGTAAATGAGCGGCGGACACGATATGCGGGCGTGTACTTCGTGTGCGCCGTAGTCGTAGAATGTGCGAACATTGTCACGTAGCTGGGTACCGCGCACAATCGAATCGTCGCAGAACACTACACGCTTGTCTGCGAGAATGGCTCGGTTGGGAATCAGTTTCATGCGTGCCACCAGGTTGCGCCGCGACTGATTCCCGGGGGTGAAACTGCGCGGCCAGGTTGGGGTATATTTCAACACGGCGCGCTGATAGGGTATCTTATGGCCGTCGGCGTATCCTAAGGCGTGACCCACGCCCGAGTCGGGAATACCGCACACACAGTCGGCTTCTGTGGGGTCCTCGGCACCCATGAGGCGTCCGGCCGTTTCGCGCACGGCTTCGGTGTTTATCCCTTCGTAGTCACTGGCCGGGAACCCGTAATATACCCACAGGAATGAGCAGATCTGGCAGCGCGATGCAGGCTTCTGGAGTACCTCAAGGCCATCGGCTGTGAGGCACACAATCTCACCAGGCCCTACGTCGCGCAGGAGTTCGTAATCAAGGTTGGGGAAGGCTGTCGATTCGCTTGCGGCGGCCATGGCGCCCTCTTTCCGGCCTAATACTATCGGAGTGCGCCCCAGATAGTCGCGTGCGGCAATGATGCCGTTTTCGGTAAGGATAAGCATCGAGCACGAGCCGCGCACCTTACGGTACACCAAATTGATGCCTTCCTCGAAGGTGCTGCCCATGTTGATGAGCAGGGCAACGAGTTCGGTCTGATTCACGCGGTTGGCCGACAGTTCGCTGAAGTGCATCTTCTGTTCAAGCAGTTCTTGAGCTATCTCACGTATGTTGTTGATTTTGGCAACAGTAACCACAGCATACCGACCGAGGTGCGAGTTGACGATGATTGGTTGTGGATCGGTGTCGCTTATTACTCCGAGTCCTGAATTGCCTGCGAACTGGTCGAGTTTTTCCTCGAATTTCGAGCGGAAATAATCGCGCTCGATACTGTGAATCACCCGGTTAAAACCTACTTCCGGGTCAAAGGAAACCAAACCTGCACGTTTTGTGCCCAGATGCGAATGGTAGTCTGTGCCATAGAACAAGTCATTGACACATTCTTTTTTCGAGACGCATCCAAAAAAACCTCCCATAAATCAATACTTAAGAGCCGGAATTACCTGATGTTGGCCACACCGGGCCGTTCCGAC
>CAMEPD010000103.1 GCA_945931475.1 uncultured Muribaculaceae bacterium
AATTAAAAATCAATCATATAACTGACAAAAATTAATTTTTGTCATCTACTAAAATCACACTGTTTGGTTACATTTGCAGGGCAAAATGCCGGGAAGTAACCTATGCCCGGTAATTCCGGCCCCGGGTAACAGTCAGTTCAACCGACGGCCGGAACCACACAATAAATGTTTATGCATACCTCAATCATTACCGGAACACACCGCGCAGCCGCCGTTGCCGCATTCGGCGCCGCGCTTTGCATATCAGCCTCAGCAGCTGCCGCGAAAGCCTCAGCTAAAACCCAGGAAACCACGCAAAACGACATGAACGGACTTATCGTAAGCACACCGGCCTACAGCTGGGTGGGCGATTCCATCATTCAGGGAAAATTCCGCGCCTACGCCCCCAACGACTACGAAATCGTGTCGGACTATCACGCCAAGCCCGGTTATTTCATGCCCATCGAGCAGCGCTGGGTGCCGAAAAACGACCTGAGCGCCCTGCCGCGCATCAGTTCGTCGAACACGCTCTACAACGCCGTGTTCAACATGGGTCTCGACGAGATGGTCAACGCCGTGGAGCCCGACACCACCCTGCGCACCGGCCGCGAATGGGCCGGCGTGTGGACCCGCGACGTCTCCTACTCCATCATCCTGTCGATGGCAGCCCTGCAGCCCGAGGCTTCGCGCATCTCGCTCGAAAAGAAGATTTCGCGCGACGGGCGCATCATCCAGGACACCGGTTCGGGCGGCGCATGGCCGGTAAGCTCCGACCGCGAGATATGGACCGTGGCCGCCTACGAGGTCTACAAAGTAACGGGCGACGAGGAGTGGCTACGCAAGATTTACCCGGTGATAAAACGCTCGCTCAACGACGATTACGAGGCGATTTACGACCGCGAGACCGGCCTGGTCCACGGCGAGACCTCGTTCATCGACTGGCGCGAGCAATCGTACCCCCGCTGGATGCAGACCGCCGACATCTACGAATCGGAGGCGCTCAGCACCTCAGTGGTGCACGCGCAGGCATGGCGCACTTTAGCCGAAATATCGACACGCTTAGGCCAACGCGAGGAGGCCGCCGTGTACCTCAAACGCGCCGACGATATCAGCGCCGCCGTAAACTCGCGCCTGTGGCTCAACGAGGAGGGATACTATGCGATGTACACCTACGGGCGTGACTACAAGATTATCAATCCACGAGCCGAAACACTCGGCGAATCGCTGGCCATACTCTTCGGAGTGGCCGACCCCACCCGCGCACGCATCATCACCGAGAAGAATCCCGTCACCCCATTCGGCCCGGCGATTTTCTACCCGCAGATCGCCGATATGCCGGCATATCACAACAACGCCCTATGGCCGTTTGTGGCCGCATACTGGACGCTGGCCAACGCCCGCGCCAGCAACTCCGACGGCGCCGTGCAGGCCTTCGGCTCGATTGTGCGCCCTGCCGCGCTATTCTGCACCAACAAGGAGAATTTCAACCTCGACAACGGCGACATCGAGACCGAACTCAACTCGTCGAACATGCTGTGGTCGCTCTCGGGCAATCTCGGCATCACGCTGAAAATGCTCTTCGGCATCACCTACGAGGCTGACGGACTGAGCTTCGAGCCTTTCATCCCCCGCGCGCTCGCCGACCGCCGCACCCTGTCGAACCTCCCCTACCGCAACGCCACACTCAACATCGCCGTCGAGGGGTACGGCAACCGCATCAAGTCGTTCTTCGTCAACGGCAAACCGCAGCCTGCTTTCATCCCGGCCAACATTTCGGGCGAAGTAAACATACGTATCGTGATGGACAACAACCCCATAGCTCCGCTGCGTGTCAACAACCGCCCCAACCTCAAGGCCCCGCTTACCCCCGTGGCATGGCTGCAGAACGACCCCGATACACGCTCGGCGGGCGCTCCGTTCAACAACCTGCTGCAGTGGAACCCTATCGAGTACATCGGCTCATACAACATACTCCGCGACGGCAACGTCATCGCCAGCACCACCGAGACATCGTTTATCGCCAATGAACCGGGTGAATATCAGGTGATCGGCGTATCGGCGGACGGCGTGGAATCGTTCGCCTCGCAGCCCATGTCGAACGCCCCGACCGTCACCGAGCAGTTTGCCACCGAGAAGACCTCCATCACCTCGCCCGAGGCGTGCAACGTGCCCCGCTCACCCGTGCGCGGTTTCACCGGCTCAGGCTTCGCCGAGCTCGACCACCACTCGGCGCCGCTGTCGGTAAACGTCAACCTCGAAGCCGGGGGGCTCTACGCCGTTACCTTCCGTTACGCCAACGGCAACGGCCCGGTGAACACCGAGAACAAATGCGCCGTGCGATCGCTCTTCCTGGGCAACAACCGCATCGGCACCATCGTGATGCCGCAGCGCGGCGTCGGCAACTGGAACGACTGGGGTCGCACCAACACCGTACGCGTGCGCCTGCCGCAGGGCCGCTCGACATTCACCCTGAAGTTCCTCCCCTTCGACGAAAACATGAATATCGACACAAACCATGCCCTGGTCGATGAAATCATCCTCACACGTCTGAAACCCTAATCCCCACCCCGCCAGACTCTGTTCCACCGGGACCGGGCGGGGTATACCATACATTTCTTGGATGAAACGCTACATTTTCTATCTGCTGCTGTCGTTCTTCCTGACCACCACTATATGGGCTCAGGAGGCCATAGTGCGGTCGTTTGAGGCCAACCCGATGGACTTGGCAGCACAGCGCTACAAACGTACTGATACCCACGGGAATGTATGTGCACTCATCAAGATTCAGGCCGTCACAGCTAAATTGGACTGCACAGGTTCAGTCATCGGACCAGTCGAGGAACACAACCTCAACGAATTTTGGCTCTATGTGCCATCTGACGCCAAAATGGTTAAAATCTTCACAAAAGATTCAGCTCCACTACTCTACACCTACCCCGAAACGTTAGTTGGTGGCATGACGTATGTGCTGAAACTCGTCCTACCCCGTTTTGCCGAAGTACCCGCACCGGCGCAACAAACTACACCTGCTGCCATAACCCACACCAACACACACGCTTTAAGCTCCACAAATCAAACAGCTTCCAATCAAAGCACAAAAGGCAAACTTAAACCATTCAATAGGCAAAACAAATTCGGATACACACGCAACGGTGTTGAAGTTGTTCCTCCGCAATATGACTCCATAAAGCATTTTCATGGTTCAATGGCTGCTGTACATAGGAATGGGAAATGGGGCTATATCGACAAGTATGGAAACGAAATTGTACCACCCAAATATACCAAAGCATACTGTTTTACCGATGCTTTGGCAAAAGTAAATTTAAACGGAAAATGGGGGTACGTAGATAAAAACGGCGTCGAGGTCGTTCCACAAAAATACGATGATGCTTACAGCTTTTCCGAAGGCCTTGCAGGCGTAAAACTAAACGAGAGATGGGGCTTTATCGACAAAAGCGGCAGAGAAGTTATTGCCCTGGAGTATGAAAAGATTACAGACTTCAGAGAGAACTTGGCAGCCGCTCAACTCAACGGCAAATACGGATATATTGATAAGACAGGCCGTATGGTAATTCAACCCAAATACAATTTCGCCTCCCCCTTCCTGGAGGGCATGGGCTTAGTGTCATTATATACCGATTCGGGATTTAAATGGGGATATATTGACAAAACAGGGTCTGAAATCATTCCACCAAAATACGACGAGGCCAATATGTTCTCGGAAGGTTTTGCCGGAGTAAAAATTAATGGCAAATGGGGATATATTGACAAAAATGGTAATGAAATCGCAGCCCCTAAATATGAATCAAGATACGATTTCAACGAGGGTTTATGCCCCGTGAAATTAAATAACAAATATGGTTATATTGACACCCAGGGCCGCGAAGTTATTCCGTTAATATACGATGATGCTTTTAGATTTGAAGATGGAAAAGCAAAGGTAAAACTCAACGACGAAAAATTCTATATAGATAAAACCGGCAAACGCATCGAATAAACGCATCAAGCCCATCGGATGAGTCGTAGCGAAAGTTTCCCGGTTTGGTCGCGCCAGCCACATACGATACATAGGATACATACGACACATTCGACACATAAACACATAAGATGCATTGGGGGGGTGGGGAAATCAGCCGAAAAGGGGCGTCGAGGATAGCAAAATGCCACTCAGGTTAATTAACTATCATTAATGTTTTGCGGGTGAGAAATAAGCATATTTTGCTATATTTAACTAATAAGGCAATTATTTCAACCTATTTAACAAATGACAACAAATATTTAGCCCGAAAAATTTTTGCATTTGGAAATATGTGTGTACTTTTGGGCGCAATTTCGGAAGTAAGCCTTGTTGGCGCCTTCCTTACATAGTGATAAACCCGTCATTTACCGACCCTGACGTCAACGGCAACGCTACATCAGCGACGCCGTAGGGCATACGCTTCGGCACCGCGGCACATCAGCGGCAAAGCGCAGACCAAGGCGGTTATCAGAACTAAAAACTATAATTTAATAAAATAATGAGTAACGTAAAGAAAGCCGAAGGCAAACTCGGCGTGTTAGTCGTTGGTCTGGGTGCTGTTTCCACCACCTTCATGACCGGTGTGTTAATGACCCGTAAAGGTCTCGCCAAGCCTGTTGGCTCCATGACTCAGTACGATAAAATCCGTGTAGGAGAAGGTGCTGACAAGAAATACCTCAAATACAACGAAATCGTGCCCCTGGCCGACCTGAACGACATCGTCTTCGGCGCATGGGACGTTTATCCCGCAAACGCATACCAGTCGGCCATGCATGCCGAGGTGCTCAAGGAGAAGGATATCGAGCCGGTTAAGGACGAACTCGAGAAAATCGTGCCGATGAAAGCCGCCTTCGACCACAATTTCGCAAAACGCCTCGACGGCGACAACATCATGGTGGGCAAGACCCGCTGGGAGATGATGGAGCAGCTTCGCGAAGACATCCGCAACTTCAAGAAGAACACCGGCGTTGACCGCGTGGTAGTGCTCTGGGCCGCATCGACCGAAGTTTACGTACCCGTCGACATGGAGGTCCACGGCTCGCTCGCAGCCCTGGAGAAAGCCATGAAGGACGACGACAAGGAGCGCATCGCCCCGTCGATGTGCTATGCATACGCAGCCCTCAAGGAGGGTGCTCCCTTCATCATGGGTGCTCCCAACACCACCGTCGACATCCCCGCAATGTGGGAGCTCGCCGAGCAGACCAAGCTGCCTATCGCCGGTAAAGACTTCAAGACCGGCCAGACCCTCGTAAAATCGGGCTTCGCACCCATCATCGGCACCCGTTGCCTCGGCCTGAACGGCTGGTTCTCGACCAACATCCTGGGTAACCGCGACGGCCTCGTGCTCGACGAACCCGCCAACTTCCGCACCAAAGAGGTTTCGAAGCTCTCGACCCTCGAATCAATCCTCGTTCCCGAGGAGCAGCCCGACCTCTACGGCGTGAACTGCGGCGGCGAAGGCAACGAACACAACGGCTACTACCACAAAGTACGCATCAACTACTATCCCCCCCGCAACGACAACAAAGAGGGCTGGGACAACATCGACATCTTCGGCTGGATGGGCTACCCCATGCAGATCAAGATCAACTTCCTCTGCCGCGACTCTATCCTCGCCGCACCTCTTTGCCTTGACCTCGTGCTCCTGAGCGACCTCGCCGCACGCAACGGCCGCTACGGCATCCAGCGCTTCCTGAGCTTCTTCCTCAAGAGCCCGA
>CAMEPD010000104.1 GCA_945931475.1 uncultured Muribaculaceae bacterium
ATTTGGCAGATTTACCTCTTTCATGAAAAGAATTATATCGCTTCTCATAATATTGACGGCTTTGACCGCCGGTGCCGACACCCATTATCCCATCCCCGATATCAGATGGTCGGCTGAGCTACAGAAGGCAGCAGAAAGCGGCGACATTGCTGCCCAACGCAATCTCGGCATCTGCCTGCTGTATGAGTTGGGAATCAAAGCCGATGAAAATGAAGCATTTCCATGGTTTAAAAAAGCTGCCGACAAGGGCGATCCCGAGGCGCAGACTTACGTCGGAGATTTCTATTACGGCGAATTCGGCGACCTGTTTGAAGACAAGGAATCCGAGGCTTACAAATGGTACAAAAAAGCTGCCGACCGGAATTTCCCGTACGGCATATACCTCTTGGCCGAATGTTACAACCTTGGCGACGGTGTCGAAGAGGATGAAGCGAAATATCTGGAACTTCTGCGCAAAGCTGCCGATATGCGCTGCTCCGAGGCTGCATACGACCTTGCTTTTGAGTACAAAGATGGAAAACATCTCCGCCAAGACATATCGAAATATTATGAATACATGACTGTGGCAGCCGAGGAGGGCATTCCGATGGCCATGATCAATATGGGCATCGCCTACTACAAGGGTGAAGGCGTCACACGCGACTACAACCGCGCATTCCGTTTTCTCAACAACAGTGTAAAGTGGATTGAATCGGGCGACCACGGCTATGGATGGATGGCCGACGGCATGAGGATGCTCTCGGCCTGCTATCGTTACGGTCGCGGTACCGAAGTCAACAAAGAGTTAGCCGACAAATACCTCGAAATAGCTTCATATATCGACAAAAATGACAGGGAAGCTATCCGCGAAGCCCTGCGTTCAATCGGCAGGGAAGTCAAGGAATAAAAGGCATAACGGAGTTACTGCGTAACTATAACCACTTATGAAGATTACATTCAGCATACGCAACAGCATACTGTCAAAGCGCGCCGCCGCGGCATTGACTTTCGCGGCAGCGCTCCTCGCAGCTCCGACTGCCCGGGCGCAATTGGCATTCTCCGGCAGTCAGAAACCGGTTATCACCGTCACACCCGAGAGCTCCACCGGTCTGAAGGCCGTCTACGTGGTCGACAACACCCCAGGCGTAACAGCCTCGTACACAGCCGCATCCGCCTCAGCTCAGGTAACCTGGAAGCGTTTCAGCAACCTCGGCGGCGGATATGCCGAGGATGTACCGTTCACCTGCAGCGGCGCCACAACGTCGGTGACACTCACCGCCGACGACATGGGTTACATCGTCGAGGAGGGGGGCCGGCAGACCTGCTTCTGGATAGTGAATTACGCCAACCACACCTGTTCGCTTCAGGCCTTGGCGGTCAACCCGGAAGCCGACTGCTCCACCACTACACTCGACCTTACCGGCGATGCCGCCCGCATCAGCTATTACAGCGTAAGCGGTGTACAGAAACAGCTCTCGCGCGACCTTACTCTGGAATACAACTCGATGGAGTACAATGCCGACGCCCGTTCGTGGAGCCCCAATACCGTTACCGAAAACATCGAAGCCGTCACCGGCAGCATACACTGTGCGGCGCCGCTGCGCGACACCGAGTTCACCCTCTCGGGCGACCGCTTCCAGCGCCAATGGGGCCAGGAGCAGCACGTCTCCACCACGACATTCGCCACCAACGCCATCAGCGCCGAGACATGGGCAGACCAGGAGGTGCGCGAGGCCGACAACGAACAGGGCGGCTCCGAGGATGCATCGACCTTGGGGGGCTCGGCCCCGGCGGTCATAACCTTCGGGGCGGCCGTCACCGATGCCGTGGTGTTCCGCGAATGGCAGTTCTCGGCCGACGACCGGTTTGACATCATCGACCTGCGCATCAACGAGGACGAGACCACCCGCACCTTCGAGGAGTACGGCACCACCTACGTACGCTTCGTCGGGGGCAACGCCGACGGCTCGTGCGAATACATCTCGCCGACATATCAGGTCTACATCGGTGAATCGCGTCTGGAGTGTCCAAACGCCTTCTCGCCCAACGACGACGGTGTCAACGACCAATGGAAGGTAAGCTACAAGTCGCTCATCTCGTTCGAATGCCACATTTACAACCGTTGGGGCCTGGAGATGTGCAGTTTCAAGGACCCCTCGCAGGGGTGGGACGGCCGCTATAACGGCAAAAAGGTTCCCTCAGGCGTTTATTATTATGTAATACAGGCCAAAGGCTCCGACGGGCGCAACTATAAGAAGGCGGGCGACATTAATATTATAAACTACACGCTCACCCCCGGCTCGTCAGGTTCGGGCGACATTACCCCGGCCGAGTAACTTCAACCGAGAAACCCGGGCCAGAGAAACTCCGGCCAAGAATGGATAATGATGACACAGATGAAAGAACAGAATATCACCCCCAGAATATCACCCGATGAAATTGCACGGCGACCGAAACTGAGCGTTATCGGCGCGCGCGTCCATAACCTCAGGAATATCGACGTGGAGATTCCTCACGGGACCCTGACGGTAATCACAGGGCTCTCGGGTTCCGGCAAATCGTCGCTGGCCTTCGACACCATTTACGCCGAGGGACAGCGACGCTACATCGAAACCTTCTCGGCTTATGCCCGCAACCTATTAGGAAACATGGAGCGCCCCGATGTCGACAAGGTCGAGGGGCTCTCGCCGGTTATCGCCATAGAGCAGAAGACCATCAACCGCAACCCCCGAAGCACCATCGGCACCACCACCGAGGTCTACGACTACCTGCGTCTGCTCTTCGCCCGCATCGGCACGGCCCGCAGCTACATCTCGGGCGAACCGATGGTGAAATACACTGTCGAGAAGATTGTCGACCTGATTCTCGACCGCTACGACGGACGCAAGATATACCTGCTCGCCCCGTTGGTTCACAACCGCAAGGGACACTACAAGGAACTTTTCGAGCAGTTGGTGAAGAAAGGGTACCTCAACGTGCGCGTCGACGGCGAGCTCTGCGAAATCACCTATGGCATGAAGCTCGACCGATACAAGAACCACTCGATAGAACTGGTGGTCGACAAGCTGAAGGTATCGGGCAAAGACCGCAAGCGCCTGTATGATTCGGTAGAGAAGACCCTGCGCCAGGGCAACCGGCAGATGATGGTCTACGACCTCGACACGGCCGAGGCACGCCACTATTCGCAGTCGCTGATGGATCCCGTCAGCGGTCTGTCGTACCGCGAACCGGCGCCTCACAACTTCTCGTTCAACTCTCCGCTTGGTGCCTGCCCGCGATGCAAGGGTCTCGGTGAGGTGAACATCATCGACCGCGCCAAAATTATCCCCGACGACTCGCTGTCGATATACCAGGGCGCCATCGTGCCCCTGGGAAAGTATCAGAATTCCACCATATTCTGGCAGATTTCGGCCATCTGCGAGCGCTACGGCTGCACGCTGAAAACACCGGTCCGCGACCTCCCCGAAGAGGCCCTCCGCGATATTCTCGAGGGCACCGACGAACGCCTCAAAATCAAGTCGGACAATCTCTCGCTGCAGAACTACTTCCTCACCTACGAGGGGCTCGTGAAGTACATCGAGATGCAGCAGGATGACGAAGCGTCGTCGGCCGCGCGCAAATGGAGCGGCCAGTTCTTCACGCGCTGCGTGTGCCCCGAATGCCACGGCGACCGCCTCAACCGCGAGGCACTCCACTTCTTCGTCGACGGGAAGAATATCGCCGACCTGTCGCGCCTCGACATTGCCGATCTGCTCGAATGGGCCGACACCGTAGAGGAGCGACTCGAACCGCAGCAGCGCGTCATCGGCCACGAAATCCTCAAGGAGATACGCTCGCGCCTGCACTTTCTGGTCGACGTTGGGCTCGGATACCTGTCGCTCAACCGAGCCTCGGCCACCCTGTCGGGCGGCGAGAGCCAGCGCATACGTCTGGCCACCCAACTCGGCTCGGAGCTGGTAAATGTGCTCTACATACTCGACGAGCCCTCCATCGGGCTGCACCAGCGCGACAACCACAAGCTCATCGACTCGCTCAAGCGTCTGCGCGACGCCCACAACTCGGTGATTGTGGTGGAGCACGACAAGGATATGATGCTCGAGGCCGACTATATCGTCGACATCGGCCCGCAGGCCGGCCGCAAAGGGGGCCGCGTGGTATATCAGGGTTACCCCGGGCAGATGCTCGGGTGCCCTACCCTCACGGCCGACTACCTCTCGGGGCGCCGCGCCATAGAGCTGCCGCCCCAACGTCGCACGGGCAACGGCAAGACCCTCGAACTGCTCGGATGCACAGGGCATAACCTGCGCGACGTCGACTTCCGCCTCCCCTTAGGCACCTTCACCTGCGTGTGCGGCGTGTCGGGGTCGGGCAAATCGTCGCTGGTCAACGGCACCCTCCAGCCCATCCTCTCGCAGAAATTCTACCGCTCGCAGCAGGAGCCGCTCCCCTACCGCGAAATCCGCGGCATCGAGAATATCGACAAGATCGTGACTGTCGACCAGTCGCCGCTCGGACGCTCGCCGCGCTCCAACCCGGCGACATATACCGGCGTGTTCTCCGATATCCGCAACCTGTTCGTGGCCCTGCCGGAATCGAAAATCCGCGGCTACAAACCGGGGCGGTTCTCGTTCAACGTGGCCGGCGGACGCTGCGAGGTGTGCAAGGGCAATGGATACAAAACCATCGAGATGAACTTTCTCCCCGATGTGCTGGTGCCCTGCGAAGCCTGCGGCGGCAAGCGCTACAACCGCGAGACCCTCGAGGTGCGCTTCAAAGGGAAATCCATCGCCGATGTGCTCGATATGACCATCAACCAGGCAGTGGAGTTCTTCGCCAACCAGCCGAATATCCTCAAGAAAATCAAGGTATTGCAGGAAATCGGCCTGGGGTACATCAAGTTGGGCCAACCCTCGTCGACCCTCTCGGGGGGCGAGAATCAGCGCGTAAAACTCGCCACCGAGCTTGCCAAACGCGACACCGGCCGCACTCTCTTCGTGCTCGACGAGCCCACCACAGGTCTGCATTTCGAGGACATCAAAACCCTGCTGACCGTGCTACAGAAGCTCGTCGACCGGGGCAACACCGTGCTGGTCATCGAGCACAACCTCGACGTAGTAAAATCAGCTGATTACCTGGTAGATATGGGCCCCGACGGAGGCAAGAACGGCGGCCGGATAATAGCCGTCGGTACCCCCGAGCAGATTGCCGCAGGCGACTCGCCCACAGCCCCCTTCCTCCGCGACGAACTCCGCGACACTCCGCGCCAGACACCACCCGAAACCACACCGAAGAAGGGCACACGCAAAAAGTCAGCGAAAAAGGCTGAAAAATAGTGCGCACGGCAGCTCGGGAATCGCGATTTTTTGTAAATTTGCACATCCTTCTCTCTTCTCTTACCTAAGAGGCTGTTTAAAAATAAATGTTAAACGTTCCGGCCGAAAATTTGAGATGGATTCAGAGTTTGAACGATGG
>CAMEPD010000105.1 GCA_945931475.1 uncultured Muribaculaceae bacterium
ACATAGCCCGCTATGCTCCATCGTTCTAACTCTGAATCCATCTCAAATTTTCGGCTGGAACGTTTAACATTTATTTTTAAACAGCCTCTAACAGAACTCTGAGATGCGAACTGTACTGAAGATACTCTTGTGGTTGCTGATAGCCCTGGTAGGGTCGTCGGTGCTGGCCGTTGTGGTGTATAGGTATGTGCCGGTCTATGTTACCCCTCTGATGGTGATACGGGCCGTTTCGCCCGTGGGGAGCGACTCTCAGCAGCAGCGCCAGCGCCACCCTGAACACCGGTGGGTGCCCCTCGACGAGATGTCGCCGTGGATGCCCCGGGCCGTCGTCTCCAGTGAGGACGGCAACTTCTACCGTCATCATGGATTCGATTTCGAACAGATAGAGATTGCCCTGGAGGAGCGCCGCGAGGGGAAACGCGAGCGCGGCGCCTCAACCATCTCGCAGCAGACGGCCAAAAACGTCTTTCTCTGGAATGGACATTCCTGGATTCGCAAGGGCCTGGAGGCATACTTCACCGTTCTGATTGAGGCTATATGGGGCAAAGAGCGCATCATGGAGGTTTACCTCAACTCAATCGAGATGGGGGCGGGCATCTACGGTGCACAGGCAGCCGCCGATTATTATTTCGGGTGCGATGCCTCCGAGTTGTCGCGCCGGCAGTGTGCCCTGATTGCGGTGAGTCTCCCCTCGCCTCTCAAACGTGACCCCGCTCATCCAACACCGTGGATGCTTCGCCGCGCAAATACGATCTCACGGTATATGGGGTACAATTAGAAGCTGTTTAACATTTATTTTAAGCAGCCTCTTACTTCCGACACAATTAATTCCTTATTGTTATACGATGAAAATCGGATTATCTTTATTGGCTATCATTGTGGCTTCCGGGGCGCCACGCCGGCATTGCCACATCCATCGACGGTCCCTTTGACCACGAAGCCGACATGGCGATAGATGTCTACAATATGCAGGGCGTGCTGTTGCTGCGTAATGTAACCCGCGCCGAAGCAGCCGACCGCCTCCCGACGGGCTTCTACATCATGGGACGCCGGAAGGTTCTCCTTCGCTAATGGTCGGACTCACTCCGCCCCCCGATTACGCCAATATCGAGGACCGGTAGTGCCGGGCATCCCGGTCCTTTTATATATGTCATCAAACGGAGATAACAAAAATATTTATCGCAGGTGATAGATTCGGGTCCCCGATGCGCTCTTTCAGATAAGTCGCCGACCGAAAGCGAACATTCTACCGACGAGTTTGCCCTGAATTGCCGGAATTTATGTACCTTTGCGATATGGAAATCAGCAAAATGACAGACAGGCAAATAGTAGAGGCGATATTAAAGCGCGACGCAGCCGTGACGCATCAATACCTCTACCGGCGGTGCTATCCGTTGTTCAAAGCGGTCTACGATAGATATTATACCGATTGCAACGACTGCACGGAATTGATTAATGAAATCTACCTGTATATCATGACACCTAAACGAGATACCGGCGAGTCGAAGCTCGAAAAGTTCGGTTACCGATGCACACTGACGATGTGGCTGAAGATTGTGGTGACTAACTATTGTCATCAGCTGTACGAGCGGCGTGGCACCGCCGAAATGTCGACCGACAGCCTCGATGACCCCGAGCGCTACTCCCCCTTGGCCTCCGATGCCGCCTCCGACCCCACGCGCCGGCTTAGCCGTCGGGATTTAGAGCGGATGGTAGCCGATATGCCCAACGAGCGTTATCGTCGCATAATCCGTTACAGATACATCGAGGAGCTGACGGCGCAGGAGACGGCGCAGCTGATGGGCATGACGATGGAAAACTATTACAACAAGCACCGCCTGGCTAAGGCGCAGTTTGAAGACCGGCTGAGAAAGGAGGGCCTGATATGATGAATATTGACGAGAAATTACAAGAGAAATTCGACCGTGTGGAGGATCTCCCCGTGTCGGAAGAGCTCTACGGAGCCTATCTCGAGGGGAACCTGACCAATGAGGAAGCCGCCGAGGTAGAGGCCGCCATAGCCGATTCAGACCTGATGGCCGAAATCGACGTGGAGATGCAGACCGAAACGGACGCATCCGCCGACAACGTTGATCCCTCGGACGATTCCGCCGCTTCTGCCGACAACACGTCAGATACAGACGATACCGATACCGATGCTGTCGATAAGGCCGATGACTATGCCGGCGACGATGATTTGCCTGAGATACTGATTGAGGAAGATATGATGCAGGAGCCTGAGGTGATTATTGAATTACCCGAGGATTCCGAATTCCCTCCGACAAACCCCGACCCCGAGCCGGCTCCCGAATTCCCGCCATCATTTGGTGACATCGACCCCACAATAGGTGACTACTCCCCTGATGAAGGTTACTTCAACCCCCTCACCGATGAGATGGAGCCACTCATTTAGGGCAGAGTACAGTAATGGGCCTAAATAATATACGGGCTGTGTCAAAAACAGACTGATTATCAATTCTAACATCGCAAAGCGATGTCCCTACATTAAGTCAATCGAGAATATTGACACACCCTCATATTTTTGATATAAACTATCCTCGGCTATTACCGCTCCTGTTACTTCTTAAAGGACCCGGAAGTCGGGAGCGGAGGGGATTGAAGAGGGTGTGGTGGCGTAGTCGCGAATTTTAGCGGCAATCTGAAGTATACCTTCGAGCCGGATGCGGTCGTCGAAGTCCGACGGGTCAGGGTGATTTTGGAGAATGGTTTCGGCTACGCTTTTGGCTGTGTCGTATTGGCGAAGCATCAACTGAGAAGCGGCGTACATCAACAGTGTGGTCAGCGAGAAACGGAACGGAAGGTCGGATGCCTCAACAGCCTGTGTATCCGAGGGCCGAAGGTCGGGATTATCGTCTTTGTCCTTGTCGGCAAGAGCGGATTGCATGGTGATAAACAGGTCGTTGGCGTGGCAGCAGAGAGAGAAAAGGGTACAGAAGTCGCTCCAGCGGTCGAAACGGTAATACAGGGCGAGCAGTAGTTCCATCCCACGGTGCAGACCTTCGGCGTTGTGGTAATATTCGAGGATGTCGATAGCTGCCCGGGGCATTCCTTCGTCGATAAGCCGGGTGGCCAGTGAGACCCATGCATCTTCGTTGCGACCCTGAATCTGCATCAGCAGGTCCATTACCTTCGTGAGCATATCGCCTGTGGGATGCAGCTGCATGATGTCATGGAAAACAACCGCATTGTCGGTAGGCTGCAACTGCCAGTATTGCAGATAAGCGCGACAGGCTTGGTCTGTGCGGCCCTCTTCCTTCAGTCCGTGAACGAGGGCATTCAGGGCCAGCGTGTCGGATGGGTCCTCGTCGAAGAGCGCGGTTAACTGTTCCAAAGCTGACGGCCGGGTTTCTGCCCGGGCGACCAGTATAGTAGCCGACAGCACTTTGGCCGGCCGGAAGTCGGGGTCGATAGCCCGGGCATAGTCGATGGCTGCAAGGGCCGCGGTAAGGTTGTTGCGCGCTATCTCGATTTTGGCCAAAAGCAGCCAGTTGTCGATATTGAAGGGCTCTGATTCGGTGAGCTTATCTGCGATTTCGGCGGCACGGTCAAGGTCTTCCTCAGTGTCGAGCATGGCAGCGGCGACTTCAAATTCGAGACCGTTGAGGTCGTCGGCTTTCTTTTTGAGAATGTCGATATTGCGTCCGAGTATTGCGGTGCATTTCTGATTGCGCAGATAGTCGACCAGTTTAATTATGGTCTCGGAATCGAGGTGTGTGTGCCGGTCAATGATACGCTTGACCTCTGATTCGATGTCGACTGTAGCGGGGTCGGCGATAGAGAGGCTCAGGACATCCCACAGCGGGGAGTCTTCGCGCGTCTTGCGGTCGAGCATATCCGTCCCTGCGCGCGAGTCGATGTACGACATGAAGAAAGCCATACGCTCACCCAGGAAACGATCGGCGTCGGGATACTGGCGCGCGGCTGTGAGAAATACCCACATCTGTACCATTACATCGCCTTCGTCCTGGGCGTAGTCGTAGATGTCGAGCAGTTCGTCGCGGTCGTAGAAGTCGGGCTGCTCGCCCGACATTATCTCGCGACGGAACCGCTCGTACAATTCGCGCATATATGCTTCTTCGTTGCCGTCCAAAACAGGTAGTAGTTGAAGAGTTGATGAGTGAAGAGTTGATGAGTGAAGAGTTGATGAGTGGCTCCTCAATTCATCAACTCAAGATTATGCTTTCTTTTGCACCTTCTCCCAGGTGTCCTTCAGGGCTATGGTGCGGTTGAAAATGAGGTGCTCGGGTGTCGAATCGTAGTCGGGTGTGAAGTATCCGATGCGCTGGAACTGGAACTTCTGACCCTTGTTTGCATTCTCGGCGATGAACCCTTCGACCTTGACGCCCTCCACGATTTTCAGCGACTCGGGGTTGAGAAGGTCGCGGAAATCGCCTTCCTCGGCCGAAGGGTTCTCGACGGAGAAAAGGCGGTCGTAGAGGCGCACGGTGGCGTCGACAGCGTTTGGGGCTGAAACCCAGTGAAGGGTGCCTTTCACCTTTCGGTTGGCTCCGGGAAGGCCTGAACGTGTTTCGGGGTCATAGGAGCAACGCAGGGAGGTGATGTTACCTTCGGCATCCTTTACAACCTCTTCACATTTGATGATGTATGCACCTTTGAGCCGTACCTCCTGACCGGGGGCGAGGCGGAAGAACTTCTTGGGGGGATTCTCCATGAAGTCGTCGCGCTCGATGTAAATCTCTCGGGTGAACGGCATCTTGTGGGTGCCTGCGGCAGGGTCCTCGGGATTGTTTTCCATCTCGACGGTCTCGGTCTGTCCTTCGGGATAGTTGATAATCTCGACCTTCAGGGGGTTGATAACTGCCATGGCACGGGTAGCGGTGGCGTTGAGATCTTCGCGTACAGCGTGCTCGAGCAGCGAAACTGAGATCATGGCCTCCTCTATTTTGGTGTAGCCGATGCGGTCGATGAAGTTTCGTACGCCGCGCGAAGTGTATCCGCGGCGACGCATACCCGAGATGGTGGGCATTCGGGGATCATCCCATCCGTCGACGAGGCCCTCTTTTACAAGCTGCAGGAGTTTGCGCTTCGACATGACGGTGTATGTGAGGTTCAGGCGGTTGAACTCAATCTGCCGGGGGCGGTAGGTGCCGTCGCTGAGGAAGTCGACAAAATAGTCGTAGAGCGGACGGTGAGGCACGAACTCGAGTGTGCAGATCGAATGGGTTACCCCTTCGAAGAAATCGCTTTGTCCGTGGGCGAAATCGTACATGGGATATACGTTCCACTTATTGCCTGTGCGGTGGTGAGGGGTCTTGATTATTCGGTACATCACCGGGTCGCGGAAGTGCATATTGTCGGATGCCATGTCGATTTTGGCGCGGAGCACACGTGAGCCTTCGTCGAACTCGCCGGCGTTCATGCGC
>CAMEPD010000106.1 GCA_945931475.1 uncultured Muribaculaceae bacterium
ATTTATCTCAAAAACCGGCCCCCGGAACGTTAACATTTATTTTTAAACAGCCTCTTATCATTCAGAATAAAAAGAATACGCAAAAGGCGATATGCCGAATTTAGGCACATCGCCTTTTATTTACAGAAAACAGCGATTTACAGTTCATTATCGCTTGAGCACAATATCTCTGTCCATGAATAAACGTATACGTCCGAAAAAAAGCCGACTTGATTTTTTTGAACTCAGGTCGGCTTTTTTCGGACGGATACGTTTCGGAGGGATAAACGCGACAACGCCACCGGGCACGGGTCCGATGGCGTTGTGGTGCTATTCAGGGGATGGGATTATTCCTCGGAATTGAGTATTTCGAGCATTCGGATTGCCGATGCCGGGATGCGGGTGCCGGGGCCGAAGATGGCGGCCACACCGGCCTTGTAGAGGAAGTCGTAATCCTGTGCGGGGATGACACCGCCGGCGATTACCATTATATCCTCACGGCCAAGCTTCTTGAGCTCCTCGATAACCTGGGGAACGAGGGTCTTGTGACCGGCGGCAAGCGACGATACGCCTAAGATATGTACGTCGTTCTCCACAGCCTGACGGGCAGCCTCGGCCGGAGTCTGGAACAGCGGGCCCATATCGACGTCGAAACCACAATCGGCATAACCGGTGGCTACAACCTTGGCGCCGCGGTCGTGACCGTCCTGGCCCATCTTGGCAATCATGATACGGGGCTGACGACCTTCGCGTTTTGCGAAGTCTTTGACCATCTGCTGAGCGCGGATGAAGTCGGGATCGTTCTTTGTTTCGTTGGAGTACACGCCTGATATTGTTCGTATTACTGCTTTATAACGGCCTACGACCTCTTCGCAGGCATCAGAAATTTCGCCCAGCGACGCACGCAGGCCGGCAGCCTTGACTGCGAGGTCGAGGAGGTTGCCCTTCTTGGTGCGCACGCATTCGGTGATGTCGGCGAGAGCCTTCTTTACGGCTTCTTCGTCGCGGTTGGCGCGAAGCTCGTTGAGACGCTCGATCTGCGAGTTGCGCACCTCGGTGTTGTCGATTTCGAGGATGTCGATGGGGTCTTCGTGGTCGAGACGGTATTTGTTGATACCGACGATTGTCTGAAGGCCCGAGTCGATACGTGCCTGGGTGCGGGCGGCTGCCTCTTCAATCTTCATCTTGGGCACACCGGTCTCGATAGCCTTGGCCATACCACCGAGTTTCTCGATTTCCTGAATGTGTTCCCATGCGCGGTGAGCGATTTCGTTGGTGAGGGTCTCCACGTAGTACGAACCGGCCCAGGGGTCGATTTCGCGGCATACGCTGGTCTCGTTCTGAATATAAATCTGGGTGTTACGGGCGATACGTGCCGAGAAGTCGGTAGGCAGTGCGATAGCTTCGTCGAGGGCGTTGGTGTGCAGCGACTGGGTGTGACCCAGGGCGGCTGCCATAGCCTCGATGCAGGTACGTCCGACGTTGTTGTAGGGGTCCTGCTCGGTGAGCGACCAGCCCGATGTCTGCGAGTGGGTGCGCAGGGCCAGCGATTTGGGGTTCTTGGGGTTGAACTGGCTTACGATCTTGGCCCACAGCATACGTGCGGCGCGCATCTTGGCAATCTCCATGAAGAAGTTCATGCCGATAGCCCAGAAGAAGCTCAGACGCGGGGCGAACGAGTCGATGTCCATGCCTGCATTGATACCTGCACGGAGGTATTCCAGACCGTCGGCGAGGGTGTATGCCAGCTCGATATCACAGGTGGCACCGGCCTCCTGCATGTGGTAGCCCGAAATCGAAATCGAATTGAACTTCGGCATATTCTGCGAGGTGTACTCGAAGATGTCGGCGATGATTCGCATCGAGAATTCAGGTGGATAGATATAGGTGTTGCGCACCATGAACTCCTTGAGGATATCGTTCTGAATGGTACCGGCCATCTCTTCGAGTTTGGCACCCTGTTCGAGGCCGGCGTTGATGTAGAAGGCGAGCACGGGAAGCACCGCGCCGTTCATGGTCATCGACACTGACATCTTGTTCAGGGGGATACCGTCGAAGAGCACTTTCATATCTTCAATCGAGCAGATTGACACACCGGCTTTGCCGACGTCGCCGACAACACGGGGGTGATCGGCGTCGTAACCGCGGTGTGTGGCCAGGTCGAAGGCCACCGAAAGGCCCTTCTGGCCCGAAGCCAGGTTGCGGCGATAGAATGCGTTTGATTCGGCAGCGGTCGAGAAGCCGGCGTACTGGCGGATAGTCCAGGGACGGATGGCGTACATACCGCTGTACGGGCCACGCAGGAAGGGAGGAATACCGGCAACATAGTCGAGATGTTCCATACCTTCGAGGTCGGCACGTGTATATACCGGTTTGACGGGAATAAGCTCGGGAGTGATCCAATCCTCGCCGGCTGTTGCGGGCGCTTTGGCCGGGCCGAAAGCGTCGGCTACTATATCAATGTTTTTAAATTCGGGTTTCATGGCTTGGAAAGGTTACTTTTTGAGCAGGCGTGCGTTGAAACCGCGGAGTGTTTCGAGCACGTTGCTGCGCACGTGAATGAAATTTTCAATACCCTGAGCCTTGAGGTCGTCCATGCAGGCGGGTGCGCCGGCTACGACGAACTCGGCGCGGCCGTCGAGCAACTTGAATGCCTCGGGAGCATACTGGGCGTATTCGTCATCGCTCGAGCAGAGGATCACGATGTCGGCGCCCTTCTCCATAGCGGCCTTGATGCCATCTTCGACAGTGTCGAAACCGATATTGTCGAGGATTTCGTATCCGGCGCAGCCGAAGAAGTTCGACGAGAACTGGGCGCGTGCCAGACGCATGGCCAGGTTGCCGATAGTAAGCATGAATGCCTTCGGACGGTTGGAAGCGGCCTCGGTGGCAAGACGCAGCTTCTCGAAGTCGCTGGCCTGACGGTCGGTCATAAGCTTGCGGTCGGGGTTGACGCTGCAGCTGCCGCTGCATCCACATGAATGCTCTTCGGCAGGAGCTTCCTTGCCCTCGACGGCGCACTCCTCGACTGATGCCGATGAGCCTGCCTCTATCTTTTCGGCGGCAAATTCGTTGAAATTGGGGAACTGGTTGGTACCCACAAGAATCTCCTTGCGTTTTGCCATATCTTCGTGACGCTTGACACACGATGCGTTGACAGCCTTCTGAACGTCGGCATTGTTGCAGCATACAAGGAAACCGCCCTTCTCCTCGGTTTCGAGGAAAAGTTTCCAGGCCTCTTTGGCGAGCGAGACGGTGAGGGTCTCCACGTAATACGAACCGCCGGCGGGGTCGGCTACCTTGTCGAGGTGACTCTCCTCTTTCAGCAGGAGCTGCTGGTTGCGGGCGATACGCTCCGAGAAGTCATCGGGAGTCTTGTAGGGGGCGTCGAACGGCGTGGTGGTGATGGAGTCGACACCGGCGAGAGCGGCCGACATCGATTCGGTCTGCGAGCGCAGCAGGTTGACGTATGCGTCGTAAAGGGTCTGGTTGAAGCGCGAGGTCACGGCGTGGCACATCATCTTGGCGTCGGCCTTGTCGGCAGGTTTGTACTGCTCGACTATCTGAGCCCACATCATGCGTGCGGCGCGGAATTTGGCCAGCTCCATGAAGTAATTCGACGACACGCCCATATTGAATTTGATGCGGCGTGCCACTTCACCGGCGTCGACACCGGCTTCGGTGAGCAGGGTCATCCACCATGCGCCCCAGCTCAGTGCGTAGCCGAGTTCCTGATAGATGTAAGCGCCTGCGTTGTTGAAGACGGCCGAGTCAACGGCGAGCACGCGCAGCTCGGGAACATCCTTTACAACTTCGAGAAGCTGCTTGGCCATTTCAGCCACGCCTTCGGCGGGAATCTCAGCGCCTTTGCGGAATACGCGGCGCAGCGGATTGAAGTCAATCGAACCGCGGAAGCTCTTCTCGGCTTTGCGATCCTTGAGTATATCTACGAGTGCCTTGGCCAGGTCGAGTGCCTTGCGCGGGCAGCAGGTGAAGTTAACCTCGACTTTCTCCAGGTCGATGCCCTCGAGCAGCCGGGCCACATTTTCGCGTGTGGGTTCCCCGACCTTGAAGCCTACTGAGTCAGCGCCCTTCTGAAGTACCTCCACGGCCTTGGCGTTAGCCTCGGCGGGGTCTTCAGCCAGGATTTCCTGACGGGTCAGCCAACGGTTATTGTCGCGTGTACCGCGAACGTAGGGGTATTCGCCGGGAAGCGAGTTGAGGGTTTTGAAGTCTTCTATATCAGCACGCTGATACATGGGCTGCACCGAGAAGCCCTCGTTGGTGCGCCACACCAGTTTCTTTTCGAAGGGGACGCCCTTGAGGTCGGCGTCCACTTTGGCACGCCACGTCTCGTAGCTTACCGGAGGAAACTGGGAGAACAGTTTTTCTTTGATATCTGCCATGATATTAAGTAAATATGTAATACGGATTGTTTTCCATGGTTGGGTGGGAGCCGTTGTGGCCGGAGCACACCTCCCCTTTTACACGCAAATTTACAAACCTTCCGTTAAGCCGCCAAATAATTTTCAAAAAATCCGCCAAAAAACTGCGTTCACGCATACATTTCTTAATGCATTTCTCTTTATGTCATTATAATCCGCCCGTATCGCGCCCCCTCCGCCCCCCATATTTTATCCCCACACGGGCAGAAACCGGCCGCGTTCAAAAATTAAACGCCACGTCGATGTAAAAGCCCTGGGCGGGTTTCGATGTAAAGCCACGGCCGTTCGAACGGTATTCGCGCATCACATCGGTATTAGAAATCGTGTAGCCCAAAGAGATACCCATTTCGTTGATGTATAGGGTCAGACCGACGCGCACTCCCACCGAGAAGGTCCGGCAGCGGTATACCTTCTCAATATCCTGACCATTGATATAAACGTGATCGGAAGCATAGTGATTCGTGCTCATCCTGAGCCATGGCATCATCGACGCACCTATCCCAACGCTCTGACTAATATGCAGTTGTGGCGTACTCACGTAGAGACTCGGCTGGAAATAAAATGCCGAATTCGGGAAAGATTTAGCCTCGTAATACGGGTCGTACGGATTGTAATCGCTGTCGATGATATAACCGAGAACGTCAATCAAACCGTTGGCCAGAGTATTGTCGCCCAGGAAACCGAGCGAAGCACCGGCGCCAAAATAGTTGGTAAACATATAGTGGTAACCGATTCCGAGCGTGTACGTAACGGGCTGATAGTCACATTCGAAGAAAACGTGATGGAAATTCTCGGCATTTCCGAGCGCTCGGCCGGGAAGATACCCGGCAATAGCAAACATTGCAGCAATGAATAATTTTTTTCTATTGCTGTCCGATAAAACTTCTTGAGCGAATGAAAAATTAGCGCTGGCTTCTATTGCAGGAGTCAGCGCTATTCGG
>CAMEPD010000107.1 GCA_945931475.1 uncultured Muribaculaceae bacterium
TAGAGCATTGGCTTCCCAAGCCGAGGGTCGCGGGTTCGAGTCCCGTTTACCGCTCATATATGTCAAAAGGTATAGAGCCGAGAGATGCCATCCGGAAACGGCGGGCCCTCCCGGCTCTCAATTTTTTACTCCATACCAGTGTCTCCCCTCTAACGATGGTTTAATTCCGGAGAAGAAAAATTATGCAAATTTAGCAGAAGTGACCGCTCAATGTTAAGTGCAGGTTAAAGTGTGGAACAGTTTTAAACGCAACTCCGTTATTCATATCAAGGTATCAGAATATTCAGAAATACCCGTACAACCCATCAGGTTACATGAGTTATTTCCGATACAAAAAACAGATTTGAAACATTAACCAAAAATAAAGATATGAATAACATGATCAAGAAGATTTCCATCATGGCAGCCGCCGCGCTGTTGCTTACTTCGTTCAGGGGCATGGCACAGACCGCCACCAACGTTTCAACCGACTCTCTGTCAAACATAAGCGTTGTAGACCGTCAGGTCAAGAAAGATTTCCGAGGCAAGAAAGACCGCAAAGACCGCAAAGACCGCAAACATAAGAATCAGTCATGCGAGTTTGATAAGGCCACAAAAGCCGGGTGCCAGACCGACCTCTTTGCCCGCATGAACCTCACCGACACCCAGCGGTCGCAGCTTGCCCGGCTCCGTCAGAACCGTCAGGCTGCCGACAGCGCAGCACGCGCGCAGGCTCGTCAGGAGCGTCAGACCGCTCGCGCCGACCGTCAGAACCGCGACTCGCTCAACATCGTTAAGCGTACTCGGGCCAAACGTGAATATCTCAACGGCGTACGCTCGATTGTCGGGCCCGAGAACTATGTAATCTACCTCGAGAACATTGTCCTCCAATCGCCCGGCCGCGATAAGGGCGCCAATTTTCGTAAGGCCAACTTCCGCAACGACGACAACCGCGCCAACTTCCGTAAAACAAGCCGTTAAACCTTTCGCACTATACATATTACGCCCAATAACATATTAAAGGTGCCCCGACCTCAACCGGGGCACCTTTAATAATATAGAATAAGGGAGTGTTTATCTTACGGCGGCTTTCACTGCGCGTTTGCCTGCCTTGACTACATAGATGCCGGGGGCGGCCGGTACGCTCTGACTCTCGGAGGTGATGACATACTTACCTACGAGTGTGCCGTCGGTGCGGTATACAGCAACCTTCTCGCCTGAAAGGCCGGTGAATTCGATGGCGCCTGTCAAGCCCTTCACGGCTGATGCCATGGCGGTGAGTTTACCTAATGCGACTTCATCGTATGCACCAACTTTATATGCGTCGATGTACGGACTGGTCGATGAGCCACCGACAAATTCCATCGAGATCTGTACGTCAACCCACTTGCGTCCCATCAGCTCCTCGGGGAGACGGAAAATGTGCTCGTTCCATCCTTCGGTGGTCTGCGAGATACCGATGGTGCCGATTTCCACGGGTTCACTTACGCCCGTAGCGGTGGCGGTTATCTTCATCTCGGCGGTATAGGGGTAGTCGTAGGTGCAAAGTCGCAGGGCGGCGTCGGTCATCCCTTCGGTAGAGAATTTGGGCAGTCCGATCGACGAGTCGCCGCGGTTGAATGATGTGTGGCCGATGAGCGACCATCCGTTGGGCGATACTATCTGCGAGTTCTCGCCGGAGGGGTCGCCAATCTTCCAGTCGGGCCAGAAATCGGCCGGCAGGGTTGAACTGATGGTAAGCGGCACGTAGTGCAGTTTACCATTGGCGAAGTCTTCGTCGATGGGGAGTGCCAAAGGTGTACCTACCACTGCGCTGATTGCGCTCATAGACGAGCCGGAGTTCAGGCCGTTGTATGCCTGGATACCGAGGTTCACCATCTGCTGCGGTGCGCCTTCAGCGAGTGTGTAGGTGTAGCTGCACGGGTCGGTGGCATCGAATGCGTCGAGCTGATACCAGTCTTCGTCATCGTAATCATATTCGAAGATGAGGTACGACATATTGTCGGCATGGATATGGTTGCCGGTGGTTCCCTCAGTCACGGGATTCCACGTTATGGTCACGCTCATGTTGTCGTCGCTGTACTGGCGTCCGGTGATTTTCACCGGCTTGGGGGCATCGAGGCCGCAGCGTACTGTCGTCATGGCTATCGGACCGTTGCCGACTTCGTTGCCGACATACACCATCACATCGTTGTTGCCTGTGTTGCAGTTGATTTCAAGCGAGGCTTCGCTGCCGGGAAGTCCGGTGGCGGTTACTGTCTCCACAGGAGTGATTACGGTGGCGGTGAGTTCGGTCGCGGCATCCAGTGCGGCACCGACCATATTGTTCTCGGGGAACTTGAAGCTCAGGTTGGCTTTGTCTGAGCCATCCTCGAAGCCGTCGCCTGTAAGGTCGGTAACTGCTGCCGGGGCTTCCTCCTTGACTTCCGATTCCTTAAGACTTATGTGGTTGACATACAGCCCGAACATATTCTTGGGCGAGCAACCATGGATACCTACATAGTATCGGCCGGCGCTCGGCACGCGCAGCTGTGCGCTCAGGTCGGTGTATTGGTCGGTCTGCAGGGCGCTTTCGTCGATTACTTTCTGTGTCATCGATTCGACGTTCTGGCCTGTGCCGATCCACACTTCTATCGATTCGGCATAGCTGGTCGACTGCGAACGTGCGCTTACTGCCAGGTCATAGAACTTCGTGGCGTCGGCGATGTTGATGGCTGAGGTGAATATCCAGTCGTCTGATGCTTCCGAGCCGTTGTAGGGGAGCTTGAACGAGTCTTCCTGCGGTTCCCATACTTTATCATCCCCGTTGACATTGAGGGTTACGAAATAGTCGGCCGTCGAGCTGTTCACGTCGAGCGACAACGGCAGCTCGTAGGCGAACGATGACGGTACTGTCACCGTGAAATCTTTGGAGGCCGACAGCGAGCCGCACTTCTCGCCATTCTTCATGATGTAGGTGGTGGCTGCCACGGTGTGCTTGCCTATGGATAGTCCGGTGAAACTCAGGGTCTTTTCCTGGCCCGGTTCGCCCGAAAGGGGCTCTCCGTAGGCTTCGCCGTCGAGCTTGATGTCGGCATACACTGTGCCCTCTATGTCGTTGCCGCCCAAGTTCTTCTGAGGCAGTGTGAGGCTGATGGTGCCCTCGCCGCCGTCGAATGCAACCTCTCCCCATAAGGGCGCCTGCGGCGTGGAGTTGTCGCGGGCGCTAACCGAGATGTTCTGCAGATAGAAGTACGAATGGCTCGCAGGCGAGATTTCGTGGAAGGCCACTATGAAGTCGGAGGCTTCGGGGAGGCTGAACAGCACTTCGGTGGGAGTCCATATCTTCTGGGTGTTGATGGACGGATTGCTGTATATGACGTTACCGGCAAACAGCGACGCCAACTGTGTCTTATAGTCTTCGGCTTCCGGGTCGAGGGCTTCGACTTCATCTTTATATGCCCAGCAGACTTCGAGTCCCTCGGTCTCGTATGAGGTCGACATATCGAATGTCACGGCGTGCGCTCCGGCCTGACTGCCGTCCCAGGCCGGGAGCAGCAGCCATTCGTCGGCGGCATTGACGTAATTATAGGAATAGCGGAAGCAGCCGGGGTACGCACCGTTGTCCGGCAGGCTGGTGGCACTGTATTCCCAGGTGCTGTTGTCTGAGTTGCCGTTGACTACCGTGCAGGCCGCGAATTCATCCTCGTCGGGGGCTATCACGTGGCCCATTGGCAGGGGCGAAGGCATCGATTTGATCAGCCGCAGGCTCTTGGACACCTCCTCGGAGGTCTTGGTCTCTCCTCCGACGGTGTACGATACCGAGGCTGCAAATGTATGCTCGCCGTTTGTAGGCGATGTGTAGTGGGCCGTCAGCTCCTGACCGGGAGCCCCGGTGAGCTCTCCCCCCGCGAGGGGTGTGCCGTCTACGGTGACATTGGCTGTTATCGTGGTACCGGCCTCGATGGCCTCCCCTCCTACGGTCCGGGTGGGGAGTTTTACAGTGAGGTCACACTCCAGGGCGTTGGCGGTGACTGTCAGCTCGGGCGCCATCGGGCGGCTGTTGTCGACCTTCTCTATCTTCACGTCGCCGATATACAGGTAGAATTTATTGGCGTCAGAGAAGGCGTAGAGCCCCACGTGGTAGTCGCTCCCGGCGGCCGCTACGGTCACAAGCTGTGTCTCCGTGACGGGTTCGGTGACGGTGCAGCCGGTGTGCTCGGCCAGGGTTTCGGTCCAGGCGGTGGGGTCGGTGCCCTGCCCGAAGCTGATGCGGAAGTTCTCGGGGTTGCTCGCGCTATGTACAAAGTAGGTGTACGACACTTTGTAAACGCCTGCTTCAAGATTCAAAGCCGGAAGCACACACCAGTCATCACCGGGTAAACTGAAGCTGTATGAGTACTTGAACCAGTCGCGCCCCTTGTAATTGCCTAAGGCCCACTTCTTCCCGTCGCCGTTGTTGTCGATAATGGTGCATTCGCCGGCCTGCTCCTGAGTGGGGACGAATGTCACGGGTGCGCTGTACCCCCCTTCAGGGGCACGCATACGCAGGCTCTGCTTCTGCCCGACCTGTCGCATCAGGGAGCTGTTCGATGCAACGCTCTGCGCCGCTTCGGGCACTATCTGCCCGCTCTCTTTGCCGGCATCGAATGCCTTTTCGGCATCAAACGCCAAGGCCACTGCCGAGAGGGCCAATGTGGCGCACGACAGTGCTGTAAGTAGATGTTTGTGCATAAATATTACTGTTTAGAATGAATATTGGTATTCTTGATGAATATTACTGAATATTTGCCGCCGGTCTTACCGGTTTATGCCGCAAATTTATAACTTTTATTTTGATTTCGTGGCAATTTGTTGCATTTATTTGATATTATCTCCCTGCATGAGCGGCGCGTAGGGAATCGGAATTATGCCGGGGTGGAAAAATATCGGAGGATTGATGCAACTATCAGGGTGTATGTTGCGTCAAATAGGTAAATGATTCGAATCCGGCAGTCCCGGACATCGAATGACAGATTTTGCTAAGTAACTGTTCGAAATTATTTGAATGTTTATCCGAGGAAAATTTTCAGGAGATTTTTCTCGAAGAAGATGGAGTGTAGCGAGCTACACGACTGATGATGAGAGGAAAAGATTCGAAAATTTTGCCGGAGAAACATCCAAATAATCGAATTGGTTACTATTAAGAGGCTGTTTAAAAATAA
>CAMEPD010000108.1 GCA_945931475.1 uncultured Muribaculaceae bacterium
TGAAATATTGGAGATGCTATAATGCTACGATAGATTACCTTATGTTCGATGGATTTCTGAGGCTTGGTTATGAGAATATTCCGGAAATTTCGGCTATAATAGACAGCCTGCCAATTGATTCGCCAAATTTACATGAAAGCCGGTATACCTTTATGGAAGAGGTCAATGAGAAGCATTTGGCTGATTTGATTAATGCCAACCTGTTTCTCTCGCTTACCTGGAGAATTTGCTATCCAAAGACAACCGATACAGGATCCATGACCTATTATGGCGCTCTGCTAAAACATAATAATCATATAAATGATTGAGATTATAAAACATTTGGCACATTGGCTTCGTCCAATAAAAATCATAGGGGAAGGCAATGTGCTTATCGGAGTTAAAAATAAAATAAAGGGGGGAAATCTATTGAGAATCAACGGGAAAAATAATGTAGTGAGAATTGGCGACTCTGTAAAGATAGGCACTCTTAATATAATAATCAGTGGCGATAACAATACACTGATTATTGAACCTGAAGCGAGATTAATCGGGCCTTGCGTGATTGAAATGCATGGTAATGCCACAATAACTATTGGTCGCAATGCCGGGGTAAGGGGAGTGCATTTTCTTGCCAAGGATGGAAAAATTACTGTAGGAGATTTGGTGATGTTCAGTTATGGCATCAACATACGCAACACTGATTCACACCGCATATTTTCGTGTGCCAGTCCGGATGTGGTAACTAATCCCTCTGCGGATATAGAAATTGGCCGCCATGCATGGATATGTATGAATGCCTCCATTCTTAAAGGTGTAAAAGTCGGCAGTGATTCTGTGGTCGGTTACGGAGCAGTTTTAACCCGTGATTGTCCTGCAAATGCCGTTGTCGCCGGCAATCCGGCCAGAGTGGTGAAAACAGGAATAATCTGGGATTATTAGCGCAAGACAATGATTCTCAATGAAATCAGACTGAGGCATCTTTGGCACAAATCGTACATAAGAGTGCTCAAAGGTGCTAAATGCAATATTGACAAATCAGCGAGCATACGGCATTCACGTATTATCCTCATGCCCGGAGCAAAATTGAGCATCGGGCCACAATGTCGGTTGGAGAATGTCCGGATATACGTAGGTTTCGGAGAGTTAATGTTGGAAAATAATGTGATTCTTGCAGCAAAAGACCGTTCATGTATAACTTTCAATATTGACCATGGCTCTCTAAGCATCAGACATCATAGTAAAGTCGGATGCAGGCATATATGGATTCGATTCGGTGGGAAATTGTCAATCGGATCATACACCAACATCAATGAGGGTGGTGAGATACGCGCCGACAATTCAATCAACATCGGCTCGTACAATCAGATTTCTTATGGCGTGAGGATATGGGATACAAATACTCATAATATGTTATCTGCTTCAGAACGCCGCGCGATTACTGAGCGATATTTCCCCTATTTCGGATATGAAAGCCGATGCCCGAAGACGGCGCCTATCTACGTAGGCGATGATTGCTGGATAGGGGAAGATACCACCATCCTTAAAGGCTCCCATATTGGGAATGAATGTATTATCGGATATGGGACTTTACTTTCAGGCCAGGAAATCCCAGACAAAAGCCGTGTTGTCAACGAGCGAAGACTTCTGATTACAGAACTATGAGGTCAGCAGCAATGCTTCTGTCGGTAGTCGTTCCGGTCTATAATGTAGCCCGATGCATCCATCGTGGTTATGAATCGCTTAAAACGCAAACTTTTAACGAATTTGAGCTGATTTTCGTCGATGATGGATCAACTGATGGCGGGGGCTTATTATGCGATGAACTCGCAGCTTCCGACGGCCGCATAAGGGTTATTCATCAGAAAAATTCCGGCGCCGGCGGAGCACGAAATGCGGGGATTGAAGCGGCTCGGGGAGAATATATAGTCTTTTTTGACATTGACGACGCCCTGCATCCCGATGCTTTTTTGGTAATCAGCCGACATCTGGTGCAGTATCATCCCGAAATTATGATATTCGGCTATAATGAGATTGATTCCACTGTCGGATATAACATTAGGTTCGTTTTTGAACCGATTACGATTCGTTCAAACAATGAGTTGCGTGATGCGTACGTTGAGAGGCTCGCGGGTCTTGGAATTCCAAATGGTTTTGTGTGGAACAAGGTTTACTCGCGCAGCTTTTTGCTCTCGCATTCCATACGGTTCGAGAATCTGAAAATTCAGCAGGATGAAGTTTTCAATCTTCTGGCCTACAGATATGCCACAAGGGTGTCGGTAATTCCTGATGTTTTGTATGATTACTTTATTTATCATAAGGGGAACACGCGCTCGCAATATATTCCGGAAAGGATAAATATATACCGACGAGTGCGCGACGCATTCCTTGAGTTGAAGGATTTCTGGAAACTCGACGATGTCCGCTTGGACGTTTATATCTATAAACGATACATCGACTCTCTGATTTTTAATGTTAACTACAATCTTTTCCATCGGTCGAACGGTATGAGTTATCATCATCGCATAGCAACCCTCAGAGAGTTGATGCAGGAAGATGACACGAGACGTTCGTTGGAACATCTCGGATGTATGGTTTCGTTGCGTAATAAATATATTTATGCGCTTCAGCACAGGTCGGCAATGCTATATGATGTTTTCCGGCGGATGGATGTGGCTATTGCTGTCCTCAAAAAAGGGGTGCGCAAAATCATCAGATGAAGCCACGGATTATCATACTGATGCACTACATGGAACTGGGCGGAGCTGAGATGGCTCTGCTGGGGCTGTTGGGAGCGCTCGATCCGGAGCGTGTGCAGGTCGACCTGTTTATCTACAGCCATCAGGGCCCTCTGATGAAGTATATCCCGGAGTGGATTAACCTTCTACCGCAGAAGGGTGCCTATTCGGTGATAGAACGACCGGTCATTCAGGCCCTCCGAAAAGGGCATATCGGAGTGGTGGCAGGGCGTCTGCTGGCCAAATGGCGGTGTCGCGCTTACCGACGTCGTCACCCGGCCCAGGGCGATGACGCTGCTATCATGCAGTATGTGGGCACGTGTGTTGCCCCATGGCTACCGCGTATCAACCCGTCGGTTGAATATGACCTGTGTATCAGTTTCCTGACGCCTCACAACATAGGCCTCGACAAGGTACGGGCCCGCAGACGGCTGGCCTGGATTCATACCGATTACTCTAAGGTGTCGGTAAATGCGGCGCTGGAGCTGCCTGTGTGGGGCGCCTACGATGCCATTGCCTCTATTTCCCAAGAGGTAACACGCTCGTTTGTCAGGACTTTCCCTTCTCTCGAGGAGAAAGTTGTGGCGATTGAAAATATTCTTCCGGAGGCATACGTCAGGGCCCGTGCCGAGGAGTTTGACGCGGCGCCCGAATTTGCCCGTGGGGGGGGGGTAACCATCTTATCTATAGGGAGATATGCGCATCAGAAGAACTTTGACAATATTCCCGGAATCTGCAGGGAGCTTATGAATCTGCTGTCAGTGGGCCGTTTCTGTACGGCGAAAAATTATGACAATGTGCCTGACATCACCCGGCGTATCATTGCAGGTGGGATTGATGACCTGAGGTGGTATATCATAGGTTACGGCGCCGACGAGGCGTTGATACGGCAAAAAATAAGGGAGGCAGGCATGGAGGAACATGTGATTCTGTTGGGCAAGAAGGAGAATCCTTATCCCTATATCAAGGCGTGCGATATCTACGTGCAACCGTCGCGCTACGAGGGTAAATCTATCACAGTCAGGGAGGCGCAGATGCTTTGCCGCCCTGTGGCGGTGACGGCATATCCCACGGCGTCCTCGCAGATACGTCATGGTTTCGACGGGGTGATAGTGCCTCTCGACAACGAAGGGTGTGCCCGAGGCTTGGCCGAATTTATCAGGAATACGGAGCTGCAGAAAACCCTTGTGGAGAATTGCCGGAACAGCGATTTCGGCAACCGTTCGGAGGTCGAAAAAATCTATGAACTTTTGTTATGAAGCAACGTTATACTTCACTTGATATTATCCGTATATCGGCATGTATAATGGTAGTGTTTATGCATTCGCCGATGCCTTCTGATAATGCCTCGGGTCCATTTTTGACGGCACTGAGCTACATTACGGCGCCGAGTATAGGCCTGTTCTTCATGGTCAGCGGTGCGCTTTTGCTCCCGGTGAAAACAGATTATGTAACATTCCTGCGGAAGCGGTTCAGTAAGATATTAATCCCGACGCTGCTGTGGAGTCTGATCTATATAGGGCTGAAGCTCTATGAAAGTGAATCGGAGATCAATGTGCTCAAGAGCCTTGCCTCTCTGCCTTTTGCTCCGCAGGGCGAGGGGGTCCTCTGGTTCATGTATACGTTGTCGGGCCTATATCTGTTGTCTCCCATTTTGAGTGCCTGGATAGAGAAAGCCGGTAAAGGTGAGTTGCAAATTGTGCTGTTGATATGGTGCATTACTCTTTGCTATCCGTTACTTAGCTTCTATGTAACGATTGACACGACGACAGCAGGAATATTTTATTACTTCACAGGCTATGCCGGATATTTTCTGCTGGGCGCATACCTGAGAAAGTATCCCGGTTCACTGTCCTTGGTCGCCCTATGGGCATTGGGTATTGGAGGAGCAGTGTTGTTACTGGTGCTTAAGTATTTAGACATTCCCTTTGATTTCTACAGCCTTTTCTGGTACGAATCGATATTTATTGTTGCTCTTGCCACGGCAATATGGAAATTGATTTATAAAATTTGTAATTCGGCACCCGGACGTGACCTTACACGGCGGATGGGGCAACAGTTGGGCAGATTGTCTAATATGACTTTCGGCATTTACCTCATACATATTCTGATAATGCGTCACTGGTTATGGCATCAGGCATGGATACAGAATATATCCGGATATTCGTTGCAGTGTGTTGTAATCGCCGTGCTTACATTCGTAATATCAGCTGTTGCCTGCCGTATGATATCGATATTGCCACAGGCACGATGGATTATAGGATATACTGAAAAGAAGAAATCGAGGTAATTAAGAGGGTGTTTAAAAACAAATGTTAACGTTCCGGCCGAAAATTTGAGATGGATTCATAGTTTGAACGATGGAGCATAGC
>CAMEPD010000109.1 GCA_945931475.1 uncultured Muribaculaceae bacterium
CCTACATTCTTTGTCGATTCTTAAGTTAAAAGCATTGGGCCGCGACCCTACAATCTAACACCTATATTTGGACACGCTCCCTCGTTTTTCCTTTCTTATTGCTAAAGAGTATCTGCCAGGAACGATTTGGGGTTCTAAAGGGGCTGAGTCCGGAACGACACGCGCCACAAATTTCAGTCGTGAATGTAACCGGTTTATTGTGAGACTTATTGATTAAGGTCTATTATGGGTGACGCACGATAAATCGTCGTATAGGGGAAAAAAATCAGCGGCGCGGGCCACGCGTCGCTGATTATATTGTTCGATTATTCGAATATCAATTATTCGGTTGTCGATTATTCTGCTTTGCCGTTGGAGCCGAGAACGTTTACAATCTTGTGCTTGTAAAGTTTCTCCATTTCGTCGCGGGCCGGGCCGAGGTATTTGCGGGGGTCGAATTCGCCGGGCTTGGTTGCGAATACTTCGCGAACGGCGGCGGTCATGGCCAGACGTGAGTCAGAGTCGATGTTGATCTTGCATACATCCATCTTGGCAGCTTTGCGGAGCTCTTCTTCGGGGATACCGATGGCATCGGGGAGCTTGCCGCCGTATTTGTTGATGGTGTCGACGTACTGCTGGGGAACCGACGATGAGCCGTGGAGCACGATGGGGAAGTCGGGGAGCTTCTTCTCAACAGCCTCAAGCACGTTGAATGCCAGAGGGGGAGGTACGAGGCGTCCGGTCTTCGGGTCGCGTGTGCACTGCTCGGGTGTGAATTTGTATGCACCGTGCGATGTGCCGATTGAGATGGCGAGCGAGTCGCAGCCGGTCTTGGTTACGAAGTCGATTACCTCTTCGGGGTCGGTGTAGGTGTGGTGGTCCGACGATACTTCGTCCTCAACGCCGGCGAGCACGCCGAGTTCGCCTTCGACTGTTACGTCGAACTGGTGAGCGTAGTCAACGACTTTCTTTGTGAGGGCTACGTTTTCGTCGTAGGGGAGGTGTGAACCGTCGATCATTACTGACGAGAAACCGTTGTCGATGCAGTCTTTGCAGAGTTCGAAGGTGTCGCCATGGTCGAGGTGAAGCACAATCTGGGGCTTCTCCCAGCCGAGTTCCTTAGCGTAAGCTACAGCGCCCTGAGCCATATAGCGGAGCAGGGTAGCGTTGGCATAGTTGCGGGCACCCTTGGAAACCTGAAGGATAACGGGCGATTTCTCATCGGCAGCAGCTTTGATGATGGCCTGGAGCTGCTCCATGTTGTTGAAGTTGAAGGCGGGGATTGCGTAACCGCCGTGTACGGCCTTCTTGAACATCTCGCGGGTGTTCACCAGGCCGAGGTCTTTGTAATTTACCATAGTATATGGAGTTTTTAGTTGGGTTAAGCTTGTATTTAGCTGTCGCAAAATTACAAAAAAAAAGCGAAACCGCCACAGGTACGTACATTGTTTGTGGCGGTTTCATCATTTTTAGCAATTATTAGTACGGGCGGCTCAGTTCTTGTATTCCACCATCGGGGTGCCGAAGAATGAGGCTTTGCCCAGGGCGGTGCAGTTGTAGGTGAAGGTGAGGTTTCTGGCGACTGACATGGTGCCGAGCACATCGGTGCAGGCGTATGCGGGCTGCGGGGTGCGTTTGTCGACCGAACCGTCGTTTTTGAAGGTTACGGTGTTGGGAATCACGTTTGCGGCCGAGAATACTATACCGTTGTCGGTGAGTTCGTAGTCGAGGCCGGCCCACGAAAGGCACTTGAGGCTGGGCATTGACTCGACGAACTGTGCTTCGAAGGCGTAGAGTTCGGCTTTGCCGGTCTTCTGATCGATTTCGAGGTTATAGTATGTGCGTTCGGTGGTGAACTGCTTGTCGTCGCGGGTGTTGATGATGCGGGTAGTACCGGCGAAGTAGTTGATTGCGGGCACCATCTGCACCATATAGCGGTCGTCGATTGTGAAGCTGAGGTCGAAAATCGAGGGGGCGGTGGCCGGCAGACGCAGGTAGCTGTAAACGTTTGTCACATAGCTGGGTGCGCCGGCTACACTTACGGTGTACGGGCCGTTGCCCTTGCAGATGTAAGCGCCGTTGGCGTCGAAGCTGATGCTAAGCTGCGGAATCGAGAAGGTGGCTGTCTTGTTCTCGGCGAACTGCAGGTTCTGCACGCTCATGTTCATGGTGCCTGCCTTGAAGTCGTAGAGCATGGTGGCGGCGCTGCCGGGGTAGCTCTGCCAGTTGTTGGTCTGTAAATCCTTCACGGCGATGAAGTTTTTGTTGGCGAGCATCTGCACGGTGAATGAGTTGGCGGTGCCTTTGTCGTCGTTGTCGAGACACGAGGTCAGCGATGCTGCTCCGATGAGTGCACAGACTGCTGTGCTGAAGATTGCGGATTTTTTCATTATAGAGGTCTATTATTTGTATTCAATCAAATGTAAATGAGCGCTTGAGCGTTATGCCGCACGAGAACTTGGGGCCGCGCTGCAGGAAGGCGTTCCCAATAGAAACGAAATAAAACGTATCATATTGCGTGCCGGTGATATTGTCGGCCCAAAATTCTACGGTGCAGGGCTTCAGGTGGGCGCGGGCTCGCGCCGAGAGGGTGAAGTACAGTGGTTGCGTCACGGTGTTGGCCTCGTTCCACCATATCTTGCCGATGCCGCGTGTGTTGATTTCCAGGCCGTAGCCTTTGAGCCATGAGCAGCCGTCGACGGGTCGGCTCCATCCGGCGCCGAAGAAGAGGGTATTGGCCGGGGCGTAGGGCACGTGATTGCCCTTGAAATCCTCGCGGCCGTTGTTGTATGAGCGGAACCGGGCGTCGGTCATGCCCCACGATGCTCGCAGCGACAGGCCGCAGTCGGCCATCCATGAGGCCGACAGCTCCACACCGCGCGAGCGTGTCTTGCCGGCGTTGGTCATGATGCGGCCGGTGGTAGTGCCCGCGGGGAAGACCGTGAGCTGCTGGTCGGTGCATTCAATCCAGAACACCGAGGCGTCGGCGCGTATCCGTCCGTCGAGCAGGTTCAGATGAGCGCCGGCCTCGAAGTTCCAGTCCTTTTCGGGGTCGTACGATATGATGTCGTCGACGTTGTAGAGCATCGACAGGCCCATCTGCTCCATGAGTTTCTGCTGCAGTACGTCGCTGAACATCTGGGTGTTGTAGCCGCCGGCCTTGTATCCGCGCGTAACGCTGGCGTAGATGTTGCCCGTCGAGGCCGGCAGGCGGTACGACACAGACAGTTTCGGCAGCAGCTGGCTGAACGACTTGTGGAGGTCGCCGCGCTCGTCGATCTCGATGTTCTGGGTGAAGTAGGGCTTCATGTCGGCGGGGTCGGTGGCGTCGTATATGGTGTATGTGGCGCCGGTGGTCGAGCGGTATCTGATGCGTGCGCGTTCCCAGTCGAAGCGCAGGCCTAAAGTGAGGTCCCAGTTGCCGAGGGCCACTTCGCTCTCATGATAGATGGAGAAGCCGCCCTGGGGGAGGGTGAAGCGGCTGCCGAGCAGCAGCGAGCGGTCGTCCCAGCGGATGGGGTATTTGGTGCCGGGTTGGTTTACGTGGTCCTCGATGAGGCGGGTGATGCCGTAGTCGCCGAAGGTAACCGGGGCGTTCATCTCGGTGCGGCGTCCCATGCCGAAGAGGCCGGCGAGCCAGCTCCAGCAGCCGCGTTTGCCGCGCGCCACAAAGTCGGCGGTCAGGGCCCATTCGTGGCGCCGCTGCCTTAATGTGAAGTAGTCGACAGGCAGGAAATCCTGGTCGAGGGTCATGTCGTCGTTGAGGTACTGGAACGAGATAATCGACGAGAAGTCGATGCCGGCCCATGAATGCTTCACGGTCAGACCGTCGGTGAAACTCAGGCGCCGGTAGTAGCAGGTGTCGTTGTAATTGACCTGGCGGGTGCTGACCGGTGCGTAAGCGTAGCCGTGCTGGCGGGTGTTGCTCAGCGTGGCGGCGTTCTCGAAAATCACATTCTGGGCCGGGCGCCAGGCTGTCTTCCAGCGGAGGCTCCACTGGTTCTCGCGGCCTACGCGCGAGTTGTTGTAGGTGTTGCGGTAGAATCCGTCGGTGCCCGTGGCGTATATGTTGAGGCTCATTCCCAGGTCTTTGATGCGGAAGCCGCTCCAGTAGATGCCGGCCGAAGCCTTCCAGGTGTTTTGTGTGCCGTACGTGGCGGCCAGCCGCACCCCCCGGTAGCTCAGCGGCGACAGGGTGTAGATGTTGACCAGGCCGGCCATGGTGTTGCGCCCGTAGAGAATGTTCTGCGGGCCGCGGAGCACCTCCATGCGCTCTATGTCGGCCAGGTCGAAGTCGAAATTGTCCTTGTTGATTATGGGTACGTTGTCGATGTTGAGGCCCATCACCGGCTGGTCGATGCGGGCGCCCAGGCCGCGCACGTAGACCGTGGAGGTCATGCGCGAGCCGTATTGGGGGATGTAGAAGTTGGGGGCGAGCTCCGAGGCCTGCTTTACGTTGTCGATGCCCAGGCGGCTGAGCACCGAGGCGTTCAGGCCGGTGAACGACTGGTCGGTGTTGGCCAGTGAGCCGCCTTTGATGGCGGTGACTGTCACCTCGTTGAGCGACATCACCGTGTCAGTGCGTTCGGCGGCGTGAGATGCCGCGGCCGAAAGCACAAATAAAATAATGTATGAGTATATCCGTAGGTTATTTCCCATTTGAGCGCTGCAAAGTTATCTCTTTTTATCGGAATTTCCATTTGCGGGAGTCGCAAATATGTTGTGCGGTAACTTTTTTTTGGAAATTGAATAAAAATAGTTAATTTTGTAAAAATTTATGCAGGGATTTGCCTTATTGGATTTGTAGCTAAGCACCTGCATCATCGATTCCTTATTTTAATAAATCCTTAAATATTTTTCTTAAATCCTTAATGAACCGTTCA
>CAMEPD010000110.1 GCA_945931475.1 uncultured Muribaculaceae bacterium
AGCAACGCCACCTTCCAAAAATAATAAGTGAAGCACAAAAGTTAACTGTAAACTTTATTTTGCAGCCCCCTCATCGGGATGCTACATTATTAAAGACACGACTAAGGCGAATTTCTATCACCTCATAAAAATTTTCAGCGGAAAAAGTGTAATTTTGCATTGATGGATATTCTGCGCAAAGAGCTCAACAGCATCTACGAAAGTCAGCATCTCGAAAATGAGTTGCTCGACCGCCTGCATTTGTTGGAATGCAAGCGTATAGCAGCCACAATAGCTGACGTGTCGGAAGGCTGCACGGTGATAACCGATGCGTCGGCCGACCGTTGCTACATCTATGGTGGGGCCTTGGCGGCCATGTTGGGACTCTGTGACGAGCCGCCATTCTATCAGGAGGCCGATTCGTCGGACGAGGATTTGATTTACAACCATCTTCATCCCGAGGACCTCGCGTAGAAAAGGATGCTGGAATATGAGTTCTTCAAACGTGTCGACAGCCTCCTGCCTGAGCAGAAACAGGGGTACGCCGCCACCTGCCGTATTCGCATGAGGGATGCCCGCGGCGAATACCTCTATATCGACAATTCCACACAGGTTATTCGCACCTCACCAGAGGGGAAAATCTGGCTGATTCTGTGCTGTTACACCCTGTCGACACGCCGGGAACCGGCAGCCGACATCGACGCCGCCATAGTAAACCGCCTGACCGGCGGTATACGTAATATATCGCTGGGCGAACGGCGCGGCACTTGCAGTTTTACGGCTTTTTGAGTAACTTTGTCCGAAGAGTACGCAAAACCGCATGAATGCCAAACAGCCGCGACAATATCTGGCTATCGATCTGAAATCGTTTTATGCTTCAGTGGAGTGCGTCGAACGGGGTCTTGACCCGCTCGACGCCTGCCTTGTTGTCGCCGACCCTACGCGTACCGAAAAAACGATCTGTCTGGCGGTTTCGCCGGCCCTGAAAGCCTGCGGCATCAGTGGACGCGCGCGTCTGTTCGAGGTGGTGCAGAGGGTGCGTGAGGTGAACCGCAGCCGCGGATGGCGCGCCGCAAGCACTTCGGCAGCCGAGCTGAAGGCACATCCCGAATACGCACTCGATTATATCGTGGCACCTCCGCGAATGGCATTGTACATGGATTACAGCACGCGCATCTATCAGATTTACATGCGTTTCATATCGAGCGACGACATCCTGGTATATTCCATCGACGAGGTAATAATGGATGTCACCGACTATCTCGGCACTTACGGCATGACGGCACACCAACTTGCTATCAGGATGATACGTGAAGTGTTGGCCGAAACGGGCATCACCGCGACAGCCGGTATCGGCACGAATATGTACCTCTGCAAAATCGCCATGGATATCGTGGCGAAAAAGATGCCACCCGATGCCGATGGGGTGCGTATCGCCGAACTCAATGAGATGTCATACCGCCAACAGCTTTGGGACCACACCCCCATCACCGATTTCTGGCGCGTGGGTCGCGGCATCGCCGGAAGACTTGCGCAGTACGGGCTGAAAACCATGGGCGACGTGGCCCGCTGCTCGATTGACCATGAAGGGCTGCTGTATCAGCTCCTTGGCGTAAATGCCGAACTGCTCATCGACCATGCCTGGGGTCGGGAACCGGTGACAATTGCACAGGCCAAGGCCTACAGGCCTGAATCACAGTCGATGAGCAGTGGCCAAGTGCTGCAGTGCGCCTACACTGTCGACAAGGCGCGCGTGGTAACAGAGGAGATGGCCGACGCTGTGTCGCTCGAACTTATTGATAAACGTATGCTCACCGACCAAATTGTGCTCGAGGTGGGTTACGATGTTGACTCACTGAAAGATATCGAAATCAGCAACGGCTACGACGGAGCCATCACCACCGACCGCTACGGACGGCGTGTGCCCGCACACGCACACGGCACGACAAATTTCGACGCTCCGACTTCATCGTCGCACACACTTACGGCAGCGATTTTAGCGTTATTTGACCGCATCGTCAACCCTATTCTCCTGGTCCGTCGCATCACCATATCGGCCAACCGGCTCATCAGCGAAGCTGAGTATGCCGGACGCAAGATCGAGGAAGTCCGTCAGCTCGACCTTTTCACCGATTACGGCGAACAACAACTTCAGGAGGAGCGCCGACGCAAGGCAATAGCCAAAGAACGCCGTGGCCAGGAAGCCGTTCTGCGCATCAAGAAGACATTTGGTAAAAATGCCATCCTCAAAGGGATAAACTACCGCGACGGCGCCACACAGCGCGACCGAAACTCGCAAATCGGAGGACACAAAGCATAAACTGATGGGAAAATACGACGACATAATCAACCTGCCGTATCACGGGGTGACCACGCGCAAACGTCTACCGATTGAAGCGCGGGCGGCTCAGTTCGCGCCCTTCGCGGCCCTGACCGGCCACAAAGAGGCTATCGACGAAACGGCCCGTCACACCGAGCGTAAGCGCGAACTCTCTGATTACGAAAAAGAAAAACTGTCGCAAACCCTCAACACACTTGCCTGCAACTCTTTTGCCCAAGCAGTTCGTATCACTTATTACATTCCCGACCAATCGAAAGAAGGCGGCCGGTATATATCAGCGGATGGATTCGTGAAGCGAATCGATACATTTTCCCGCACAATCCGCCTTGCATCAGGAATCACCATACCGCTTGACGACATATACCGTATAGAGCATATCGATGGGGCAAACGATACGGATTGACAGTCCATCGTAGGAGTGTTAAGGTTCAAGCCTCGGGGAGGACAGATACAATAGTGGGCACACAAAGTAGCTGTGCATTGGCGGAGGTAGGGCCGAATCCGTATTCAGCCGATATCAAAGCGTTGATTAACAGCGGATGAACGAGCGTTCATCCCTACAACGCAGCCATGCAATAGACGACTTGTTGCGGACGGAAACGCTGTCCCCTACTTTCGGAAACCGCCTGAGCGGAAAAAAAGAAAAACCCGCTGGTTTTCAGCGGGTTAATTCTTGTCTTGGCGGAGAGGACGAGATTCTTTGCTGTGCAAAGCGCTGCGCGATAACGAACTCTTCTCGTTCGAACCTCGTCCTCTCTTACACAAAAAGCTGCAAGTCAACGACTTGCAGCTTTTTGCGGAGAGGACGAGATTCGAACTCGTGGTAGGAATTCTCCTACGTCAGTTTAGCAAACTGGTGGTTTCAGCCACTCACCCACCTCTCCAATGATGTAAATCCTTACAGGGACAGTCAGTACCGTGCCCTATTTCGGCTTTGCGGTTGCAAAGGTACTGCTTCTTTTTCAATTATGCAAGTTTTTTAACAAAATGCTCCGTTATTTTTTCTTACCCTATACCCTATACCCTATACCCTATACTTTCCACAGCAAACCATAGCAGCATAATCATCGGCCAATAACCGTTCAAATGCAGTCTGTAATATCGCCACACCTTTCATCATCTGTGATTCCTGTCTGGTCATTATCTGATTTATAGGGTTTTATAGAGTTGTGAATACTTATCTGCCATTATGGAAATGTCGAACTGACGGGCTCTTTTGCCGCAATCTGCTGCGATTTTCTCATAATAGGCCTTGTCATTGGCAAGTTTCTGAATCGCAGAGGCAAAAGCCGCGTGGTCGGCATGAGGGAATAAAATTCCGGCCCCACGGACTACTTCGCGCAGCCCGTCGACATCCGACGCTAAGAACGGACGGCCTACGCTCATCCCTTCGACCGACGAAAGCGAAAGCCCTTCGAAATGCGACGACATTACAACGAAATCGGCGGCTTTAAGCAATTGCGGCACATCGGTACGCAAACCCAGGAAATGCACGCGTCCGGGAACTTCCGCCTTGGCAATCTGTTCCAACTCCGGACGACGGCTTCCGTCTCCCACAAGAAACAGATGGAAATTGTGAGGCAATACACGCATAGCTCTTATCAGTGTGTCCTGGTCTTTCTCCCACCGGAATCCGGCTACCATAATAATCTTCCGGCTTCCCGGCGCTATCTCCTCAAGCAGAGGCGACTGTTGCGCGCCGGCAAATTGCGCTACATCCACGCCATTGTTGATTGTCAGGATTTCGGCCCGCGATTTCCTGATGAATTCCCGCAGATTATTCTCGGTTTTTGGCGAAACGCACACCACGCGACGGTAACGATTGTACATCCATCGGTCAATGACGGCGAACCAGCGCCAACGGCGACGGCGATTGGAAGTGCTATGCTCCGTGGTGCATAATTTTGCCCGACCGAAAAGATTCCCAATCGCCGCAAAAAGCTGTGGAGCGGTGTTATGGGTATGCACTACATCATATTTCCGAAGAAAGGGAATGAGTTTCAACAGCTTAAGCGGCGAGTATACCGATCCACCCTTTCCGAGGTCAAATACGCGGATACCGGCAGCCTCGACCTGCTGTCGAAAGGGTGTCTTTGCTCCGTCAAAAAGCAACAGATCTACATCGTCACCCCTTTCCTTCAACCGTGGCAGCAGATTTACCATAAGCTTTTCCGCGCCACCGGTATACAGCGATGTTATAACATGGAGAATCTTCATATTTTTCTTTCTTTGATTCGCATGATTTTACCCGGAAGCCATGCTAACAGACTAATTATCGAAAGCATTCGATATTCGCTCTGATATTTTGCGCCGGCAAAGCGCCAAAAATTAATCGCTGCCTTAACTTTGCTTTTTAAAGGGAGCGATTTATGATACAATTCCGAGTAATATGTCATCGACGCACGCGGTGAATTTCTACGAATCTGTGTGATTTTTGCGGTCAGGCCATCGGATAAATAG
>CAMEPD010000111.1 GCA_945931475.1 uncultured Muribaculaceae bacterium
TAATAGAATAATTACAATTGTCAACCTCGGGAAAAATTTTAGCTACAGAAAATCCTGTTACACCCAGATATGCCTGTTTTTATAGCCTGTTTTTATAGATACGAAAAATGCGCCGCACCTGAATTTGGTACAGCGCACTTTTGTGTTATCTGTATAATAATCTGACTGGTCAGACTAAGAGAATGTTAGATCCAGCGGGTGAAGGCGAAGTCCATGCGGTGAGGCAGGTTGGGGTTCTTCGGGTAGAGGCGGTAACCATAGCGGAACACACCGGCATCCTTGAGCTTGGTGTTCAGCTGATAGGTAAGGGTGTTGCCCTCCTCCTTGATTACCGAGAACTCTTTGGTCGAGTCGAATACTTCCTCGCTGCCCTCCTTCTTGTAGATTACGAGTTCGAGGCCGAGGTCTTTGCCCAGACCGTTGGTATCGATGATGGCGCGGGCGGTAAAGTCGTTGCCGGTCACCGAGTTGGAGATATCGCTCTGTTCGATGTCAAACACCTTGATACCGTCCCATGCGGCGGCCACTTTCTCCTTCCAGGCCACGATATCCTTGGCCAGGGCATAGTCTTTGGCGAGGAGCTTGTCGGTGCGTTTTGCTTCGGGCTCGTAGAAGCGGTGGATGTAATCCTCGATCATGCGCTTCATGGTGAAGTGCGGAGCGATGTGTGCGATGGAGCGCTTGATGTACTGTACCCACTCGGGGGAGTAGCCCTTTGAGTTCTTGGCGTAGTAGAGGGGTACGATTTCGTTCTCGAGCATCGAGTAGATGGTGGCGGCATCGAGCTTGTCCTGCTGAGCCTGGTCGGTGTAGGTGCGCTTGTCGGTGAGTGCCCAGCCGGCTTTCTCGTCGAAGCGGTAGCCTTCGTACCACCAGCCGTCGAGCACCGAGAAGTTGAGTACGCCGTTCATCTCGGCCTTCTCACCCGATGTACCCGATGCTTCGAGGGGACGTGTAGGTGTGTTCAGCCAGATGTCGACGCCGGTTACGAGGCGTTTTGCAACGACCATATTGTAGTCCTCCAGGAAGATAATCTTGCCGAGGAACTGAGGCATACGCGAGATTTCAATGATATGCTTGATGAGGCCCTGACCGGCGCCGTCGGCGGGGTGAGCCTTGCCCGAGAATACGAACTGTACGGGGAACTTCTCGTTGTTGACGATGCGGGCCAGACGGTCGAGATCGGTGAAGAGCAGGTGAGCGCGCTTGTATGTGGCGAAGCGGCGGGCGAAGCCGATAATAAGGGCGTTGGGGTTGATTTTGTCGACAATCTCCATTACCTGAGTGGGGTCACCCTGGTTGGCGAGCCATTTGGCCTTGAAGTCACGTTTCACGAAGTTGATGAATTTGTTCTTCAGGGTCATGCGCATGTTCCAGATTTCCTGGTCAGTACACTTGAGGATACCCTTCCAGCAGGCAGGGTCGTCGGCATGTTCAAACACTTCCTGACCAAGCTTCTCGCCGTAGAATGATTTCCATTCCGAAGCGGCCCATGTGGGCATGTGAACGCCGTTGGTAACGTAGCCTACATGGCTCTCGCGCCAGTTGTAACCCTTCCAGATGCCGGCGAACATTTTCTTGGAGACCTCGCCGTGGAGCCAGCTTACGCCGTTGGCTTCCTGGCAGGTGTTCAGGGCGAAGACGCTCATGGAGAAGCGCTCGTTGGTGTTGGGGTTCTCGCGGCCCATGTTCATCAGGTCGTTCCAGGAGATGCCGAGTTTTGCGGGGTATTCGCCCATGTATTTGCCGAAGAGACCTTCGTCGAAGTAGTCGTGGCCGGCGGGTACAGGGGTGTGAACGGTGTAGAGCGACGATGCGCGCACCAGTTCGAGGGCTACCTGGAAGCTGAGGTGCTTCTCCTGCACGTATTCAACGAGACGCTGCAGATTGAGCAGTGCGGCGTGGCCTTCGTTGCAGTGGTAGAGCTCGGTGTTGATGCCGAGTTTACGCAGCATGATGATACCGCCGATGCCGAGCAGGTATTCCTGCTTGATACGGTTCTCCCAGTCGCCGCCGTAGAGCTGATGGGTAATGGGACGGTCGAATTCCGAGTTCATTTCGAAGTCGGTATCCATCAGGTAGAGATTCATGCGGCCTACGTTGACACGCCATACGTGTGAGTAGATGGTACGGCCGGGGTAAGGCACCTCTACAATCATGGGGTGACCGTTGGCGTCCATAACCTGCTCGATGGGGAGCTGGTTGAAATTCTGGGCCTCGTAGTTGGCAATCTGCTGACCGTCAACCGACAGGGTCTGGGTGAAGTAACCGTAGCGATAGAGGAAGCCGACGGCAGTCATAGGCACGCACGAGTCGGAAGCCTCCTTGATATAGTCGCCGGCAAGCACGCCGAGGCCACCGGAGTAAATCTTCAGAGCGTTGCAGAGGCCGTATTCCATCGAGAAATACGATACCGAGGGGAGGTCGGAGCGCATGGGCTTTGCCATATACTCCTTGAACATGGCGTAAACCTTGTCCATGCGGGCCAGGAAGTCCTTGTCGGCGAGAATCTCGTCGAGGCGTTCCGACGACAGGCTCTGAAGAACCATGATGGGGTTCTCGCCGGTCAAGCGCCATTTGTCGGGATTAAGGTCGCGGAACAGAGCCTTTGCTTCGGAGTTCCACACCCACCAGAGGTTTTTAGCCAGCTCCTCGAGTTTTTTGAGCTTCGAGGGGAGGTCAGACTTTACGGTGATGTCGCGCCATGTGGGTGCATTGGTGTTGCTTACTGGAAGTTTCATTTCTTGTGAGTAAGATATATGTGTTGAAAGTTATTATTCTGTTTTGGGGTTAATCGGCAATCTTGCCGCGACGCGAGTCGGCGGCGTTGAGTGCACGGCGGTAAGCCTCTATATAATAGGTAATAAAGTAGTCCCATTCGGCTTTAGAGGCTGTGGTGCGTGCGGCCTTCGAGTCGGCGGCCCATTGTTCGGGCGTAGCGGCCGCGAGTTTCAGCAGGTCGGCGCTGATGGCGTTCACCACGTCGCCGTAGTTGGAGTCGTTGCGTGTCACCACCTCCACGCCGCTGCGGTCGAAACCATTGTGCAGTTTGCTGAGCACCCACTGGCCGAAGCCTGAGAGTGAGGTGGTCACCGTGGGTATTCCGAAAGCCACGCTCTCGAGCGGAGTATAACCCCACGGCTCATAATACGAGGGGAATACCGTGGCATCCATGCCGGCGAGCATATCGTAATATGTGAGGTTGAATATGCCGTCGTTGCCGTTGAGGTAGCAGGGGACGTACACCACCTGGACATTGCCGGTGCCGGCACCGAATCCGAGCTGATGTATACGGTTGATGATGGGGTCTTCGTTGGGGTTGTTGAGCGTGTGGGTAATCACGGGGTCGGCAATGGGAGTCGCCGTGGCCTTGGTCGACGACAGGGCGGTCTGCAGGTCGGCGCGGGGTTCCTTCGACCATGCCGGCACAAGCACATAGAGCAGCAGGTTCTTGGCCGGGGTGGCGTTCTCCATGGCCTTGGCTACGTCGAGGAAAATGTCGATGCCCTTGTTGCGGTATTCGCAGCGCCCCGACGTACATATTATAAAGGTGTCGTCGGGGAGCGTTTTGCCGGAGAGTTTAGAGCCGACGCGGAGCATGGCTTCGCGGGCTGTCTCGCGGGCTTTGCGGGCTTTGCCCTTGGTGGGTACGAATTCGCTCTGGAAGCCGTTGGGTGTAACTACCTGAGGCCTGATGTCGAGCAGCTGCTCGCATTCGGCAGCTGTGACATCGCTGACGGTAGTGAAGCAGTCGGCGGTATGGGCTGCAGCCTTCTCGAGCGAGTGTTTCGACTGCATATTCAGCTCCTGAGCCATCTGGTCGCCGTTGTAACCGGGCAGATAGTCGTAGAGGGGCTTACCGTTGCCGCAGATTGAGCGGCCGATAGAAGTAGCGTGGGTAGTGAAGATAGTGCCTACGAACGGGAGTTTCCAGTTGACGTAAAGCAGCCCCATACCGGTAGTCCACTCGTCGAAGTGGGCCAGCACGTTCTTGTGGCGGCAGCGCTTGAAGTTGCAGATGCTCTCGATGACGATTCCGGCAGCCAGAGCAAAGCAGCATCCTTCGTCATAATCGCCGTAACCGTGAAGCGAGTCAACACCATAGCGCTCCCACATCTTACCGTAATAATAATCTTTAGCCTGGAATACGCCGTTGAACTTCACAAGCATCACAATGGGCCTACCCGGAATGTTCCAGCGGCCGGTGCGCACCTCTATACCGTAAGGCAGTTCGGTTTTTTTCTTCCACGGCATCAGTATGGAAGGCACCTCGGTGAAATACGGACAGGGATTCTTTTCGTCCCATACATCAGGACCGATAAAAATCGTCTTATCCTTATAAAGATTTTGCAGAGTAAGGGCTTTTGTTGATAAAACGGTATAAATACCGCCTATTTTGTTACAAACCTCCCAACTCGTCTCGAAAATCATATCAAGATCAATAGGGTCAATCTTCATAAATTGTTCTTATTATTCCTATTAG
>CAMEPD010000112.1 GCA_945931475.1 uncultured Muribaculaceae bacterium
GACCGCTCTACAAGCCGAAATTCGATGTGTTCAAATTTTTGTCATGTACTTAAGACAGTAATATATATTTATAAAGACTTAGGAAAGTGTATGACTGTTAAAGCGGTGATTTTCAGAAAATGATGCAAGGGGGGGCGGAGTGGCCGAATTGTGTGGGTTGACTCCGTTGGGTTGGTTGGGGTAGGAGCAAAAAAAACCTGAGTGACCCTCGCGGGATTCTCAGGACTTAAGCCAAAAGGCAAGATTTGTGATTCTAATAGAGTTGTCTTTGCAACTTCAATTTTGAGATTATATCTTACTTACATTCATCTGAATCCGGGAGGGGTAAAATACTGTGACACCTCGCGGCGGTTATATCGCCTCTCTGATTCAGCAGCAAAATTACATATAAATTTTATACGCGCAAAACTTTTTGAGAAAATTTTTGCGGTATGTGGAAAAATAAGTGCTTTTTGCCAAAATTTCGGATGTTTAGGCGCCCAAATGTACCGTAAACAGCCGGATTAATGGTGCGTGACGCCGAGTCGGCGCAGGTTCTGATAGACAGCGCGCAGCGGCAGCCCCATCACGTTGTAGAAATCGCCACGGATGGCTTTGATGCCGATTTGACCAATCCATTCCTGAATGCCGTAAGCGCCGGCTTTGTCGAGCGGCCGGTATTCGCGGGCGTAATATTCGATTTCGCTGGGGAGCAGTTCACCGAATTCTACTTCGGTATTCTCGCCGAAGGTTATCTGGCGTTTGAGGGTTGAGAGAGTTACACCGGTAACCACATTGTGAGTGTGGCCCGAAAGTGCCGTGAGCATGGCCACTGCCTCGCGTTCGGAGTGCGGTTTGCCGAGTACTTCGCCCCGGTTGATTACCACGGTGTCGGCTGTGAGGAGTATGTCGTCGGGGCCGAGTGAATCCATGTAGGGGTGGGCCTTTTTTCGTGATATGAAGGGAGCGACATCCTCGGCGCGCATCATTGCCGGATATGTTTCGTCGGTCTGTTTCGGCTCGAGAATGGTTACCGGCAACCCGAGCTGCTCGATTAGTTCACGCCGCCGCGGCGAGTTGCTGCCTAAAAGCAGCCGTTTCTTGCCGAGTATGTTGAATAATTTCTTTTCCTTTTCCGCCATATTTCGGTTGTTTATGTTTGACAGCAAGAGCCGATTACCAGCCGAATGCCTTTTGATGGAGTGCCCAGAGGCCGGTGGCGCGAAGCAGCTCTTCGAGCAGGTCGCGCGCCACGCCGTAACCACCCTTGCAGGGTGATGTGTATCGGGCAATCTCCAGGATGTCGGGGGCCGCATCGCAAGGAGCTACCGAAAGCCCCACGTACTCCATGCACTGATAGTCAGGCACATCATCGCCTACAAACGCCACATCCTCGGGGCGGAGCGAGTTCTTCTCCATCCACTTCTGCAGAATGGGCAGTTTCATCGCTGCTCCGGAATAGAAGTCGGTGATGCCGAGCGAACGGAAGCGCTGCTCTACGCCGGGGGCGTTGGCGCCGGTGATGATGGCTATTTTCAGTCCGGTTTTTGCGGCATACTGCAGGGCGAAACCGTCCTTGATGTTGACCATGCGGCGCGGGATGCCGTCCTCGCCCAGGGGGATGGTGGAGGGTGAGAGCACACCGTCTACGTCGAACACTACGGCCTTGATGCTTGCGAGATTATATGCGATTTTGCTCATTTTCGGGAAGTTCAGTCAGTAGATGTGATTCGAGACCGGGGTGATATTCCCGCAGGATACGCCGGGTGACGGTAGCGTAGACCGGGCGCATATCGTCGGGTAGGGTGGCGAGGTGCCGGTTTATCACGTCTATGTCTCCGCGGCGCCCGGGCCCGGTCATGGCGTCACGGGGCGATGCCACAGTGAGTTTGCCAAGGGTGGCTTCGAGCAGCGGCAGCAGGTAGGTGATGTCGAGACCCCTGTCGCGCAGCAGCCGGTCGGCTTCGGCCCACATCTGGTTGGCGAAGTTGCAGGCGAATACGGCGGCCACGTGCAGGGCTGCACGGGTGTTGCTGTCGACGCGGCGTACCTGCCGGCTTATTCCGCTGAGCAACCGCTCCATCATCGCCACATCCTGCTCCGATGTGGCTTCCAGCAGGAAGGGGACGCGGCTGAGGTCAACCGCGATATTCTTTGAAAAGGTCTGCAGGGGGTAAAGCGAGCCGTGACGCGTTTTCAGACCGTCGAACACATCCATTCCAACCGACCCGGAGGTGTGTACCCACAGGCCGGGGTAGTCGGGGGTGTCGGCGGCAATGCGGCCGATGGCGTCGTCGTTAGCCGTTATTATATAAAGGTGTGAATCGGGAAGCAGCCCGCTGAGTGATGCCTCCGGGGTGCAGCCGTCGATTTTCGAGGCTATGGCGTCGGCCGATTCGATGTGGCGGCTTACTACCTGCCTAACCTCGGCTACTTGTGCAAGCGCCGGGGCAAGATGAGTGGCTACGTTGCCCGCTCCTATGATGCTGATGGTTATTCGGCCTGCTTCTGCTGCCATTTCCCTATGTGAACTTTTTCCCATTCGAGTCTGGCCGGGTCGATGGGGCGGCGCTGCTCATCCTTGTGGCCGAAGGTTACGATGCAAAGCACGCCGAACTTTTCGGGAATGTCGAGCAACTGACGTACGTAATCCTCGGAGGGCTCGTTGTCGTCGCGGAAACGGTTGTGCACCTCTACCCAGCAGGAACCCAGGCCGAGGTCAGCTGCCTGCAGCTGCATGATTATCGCGGCCACCGATGCATCCTCGATCCATGCGTCGGATTTGGTCATGTCGGCGATAACCACCACGGCCAGAGGCGCTTTGGCCACGGAGGTGGCATAGTTGGGCTTGCACTGGCCAAGCTGCGTGAGCATCTCGGGGTCCTCCACGACGACAAACTGCCATGAGCGCTGGCTCTTTGACGAAGGGGATGTAAGGGCTGCCTCGAGGATAAGTTTTACATCTTCGGGGGCGATGGGCTCGGATGTGTATTTGCGGATGCTGCGACGGTTGAGCAGCAGATCGTGAAAGCTGTGCATTGATAGAGTGTTGAGAATAAGTTATTTGGGGCTAATCCACGAAGGGATGTCGCCTAAGGCGTGGCTCTGCGCGTAGGCCTCCTCCTGTGTTGACCCGGTGGCGGCGTAAATCAGGTACCATTTGCCGGGTTTGGCGATGGCCATGGGCCGGTCGGGGTTGCTGTCGATGTAGTTCTCGGCTTCCTCACGGGTGAGCGAGGAGTAGACTACCACGCACCAGGGGTCGTCGGTGCGGAGGCGTATGTTGTCGTAGTCGCGGACAGTGGAGTCGGCAACCGGCGCCGGTGCGGGTTCAGCCGCCGGAGCGGGATGCTCGGTTTGTGCCGGAGCGGGTGCGAGCGAAGCCTTGGCAGGCTCGTTGTTGAGACGTATCGGGTTGAGAACGAACAGCGTGATAGTGACAAACAGGGCGAGCGATGCCGCTATGGCTATACCCTTGTTGCGCAGGAAGCTGCGACGTGCGGGTTCTTCGGCTTCGGGCTCTTCGGCGGTGCGTTCGGGCACACTGCGGAGCACTGTTGCCTGTCGGTTTGTGGCCGTCTCGAGCAACGCGGGATGAATAGGCTTGAGATCACGGTAATCGCGGTTGACGGCATCGGGCTGCGGTTCGAATGTCAGGAAGCCGTCGTGCATGTCGAATCGGCCCAGACGGCCGAAGTTGAATTCGCCCTCGCGTTCAAGTCGTGCGGTGATCTCGCCGACGGCGCCGCGAATCAGGTCGAGTGCCTGATGATAGTCGACGCGCTCGCGGCGACAGATCGAACGGGCCAGCAACCCGTCGTTGTCGCGCAGCTCGGGATTGAACGACAGGTCGCGGTGCGGGGGTAACATTGTAACCTTTTTGCTCTCAATGAAATGCGCCGGGTTGCGATGTGCTATGAACGCGCCGAAACCGGGCAGGATTACGCAATCGTGCCGGCGAAGCAAATACTCTATGTGAAGGATTGCGGCATACATCAATGCAAAGTTATGAAATTCGTAACGATTAAGCAAAATTGCGGGTCGAATAATTCCGTAAAAATATTCGGGTGGGGGGATGGGACGGGCGGTGCCGCATATAGCGAGGAATGGGCCTGATTTTTGCGGAATGGGCCGGAATTTTGTTCACGTACGGGTATGGTGTGGGCCGACAGGCACTTGAATATGGCGGTTTGGATGGATAGCCTGCCGGCCCACGGGAAAAATAGTTTACCCTTAGGTTGAGTTATTAACGTGATAGGAATGGAATTTAGAATTTTGTTATAAGGTAAGTCAATTAAGATTGATTATGGATTGATACTGTTTTGGTCTGGCGCATTTCGTTGGTATATCAGGGAGGTGTGCTATTCCGTTTTCGAAAATTGCTTAAACAAAAGTAGTGGTATATTTGAAAATTTATCAGTTAAAAAATATTAAATATTGCCAAACTGTCAACAAATTGTAGAATTAATAAATTGGAAAAGGT
>CAMEPD010000113.1 GCA_945931475.1 uncultured Muribaculaceae bacterium
GTCTTCAGAGTTATCACTCAGTCACATAGCCCGCTATGCTCCATCGTTCAAACTCCGAATCCATCTCAATTTTTCGGCCGGAACGCTTAACATTTATTTTTAAACAGCCTCTAAGCAGACGCCGCAACCCACCGTTATGAATAAAAAACTCAAAAAATGATGCGATTTTACAACAAATTAGCATCCTGATTATTTTGGAGTTTGCAAAAGTTCAGTAACTTTGCTCTTGCAAACTCCTCATTGCATCAATACCGATGAAAATATTCCGTCACATAGCCGCCGTCGCCATAGCGGCAAGCCTGCTGGCAGGCTGCACCACCACCGGCAAGAAAGCCGAGAAACCCGAGAAATCGGCCACCTCGGGCACACTTGTACTGGCGTGTGATGCCTCGTTCGAGAACATAATCGAGCAGGAAATCGAGGTCTTTGAGTTCTGCTACCCCAATGCATCGATCCTACCCTATTATATCGACAACCAGGCGGCCATCGATTCGCTGATCAAAGGGCGCACGCGCCTGGCCGTCACCGCCACGCCGCTCGACAACAAGCAGCTCAAGGTGATACGCGACAAGAAACACTTCGTGCGCCAGCAGCGTATCGCCGTCGACGCCATAGCCGTGATAGTCAACCCCGACAACGACATCGAGAACCTCTCGGTGAAGGAGCTCGGCGAGATACTCACCGGCAAAGTGACCCGCTGGGACGAGCTTGCGCCGTCGAAGTGCGGCGACATTCAGGTAGTGTTCGACCACAACGGCTCGTCGGTGGTAAGCTACGCCGTCGACTCGATAATGGGCGGAGGCAAATTCGCACCAAACGTCTTTGCCGCCGGTTCGATGAAAGAGGTCTTCAACGCCGTGCGCGAGCGCAAGAACGCCATCGGTCTGGTCGGTGTAAGCTGGATTTCGTCGGACCTCAAGACCGCCGACATGACAGTCGAGGAGAAAACCAAAACGCTCGAGCGCGACGACACCACCGCCACCGACTTCATCGACGACATCAAGGTAATGCCCATCCGCAAAAACAACTCGCTCCACGCCGTAAAGCCCTATCAGGCATACATATTCGACGGCACATACCCGCTGTACCGCTCGATATGGATGATCAACACCGGCTCGGGCGGCTCGCTGGCCACCGGATTCTTTGCCTTCGTGACCTCGTTCCAGGGTCAGAAACTGATACAGACCACCGGCGTGCTCCCTGCCACGGTATACCGCCGCAACGTAGAGGTTTACTGAGCCGCAGTCCGCTACGACTCCCGTCCCCCCGGAGCCCCTCAGGCTCTTTAAACCTTGACTTACGAAATCACTCAAATAAGTAAACGTAATATCTCGGCCGATACCGCGTTATTAACAAAAAGAATAAATATTTAAATCATATCGAACCAATGAAAAGAACCCTCATCCTTTCGCTGCTCGCCTCTGCAGCAGTTTTGAGCCTTTCGGCCCAGGGCTTCAAGGACGGTGTGGAGTACTACCGCGCCGACCAGCCCGAAGAAGCTGAAATCATAATCAACAATAACATCAACGACGCCGGCACCGACAAGGCCACGGCTTACTACTACCTCGGACAGATTGCGCTTCAGCGCAAGAACACAGCCAAGGCACAGGAGTTCTTCAACAAAGGCATCCAGGCCGATGAAAAGAACGGCTACAACTACGTAGGCTTAGGCACACTGGCCCTGATGAACGGCAACGCATCCGAAGCCGACAAAGAGTTCAAGCTGGCCAAGAAAAACGCCAAGAAGAACGCCGACATCATCACCGAGATAGCCCGCGCATACTACAACGCCGACCCCGTGAAGTACGCCAAGGACATCACCAAATACGTAGCCGACGCCAAGAAGGCCGACAAGACCTCGCCGTCGCCCTTCATCCTTGAAGGCGATATGCTTGCCAAGACCAACGTAGGCGACGCCGCCGGTTACTACGAAATGGCAGCCACCTTCGACCAGGAGCAGGCACACCCCGAGGCTTACGTGAAATATGCCCGCACATACTTCCAGGTAAACCCCGAATTTGCCATCAACAAGCTCAACGAGCTTCTGGCCCTGCAGCCCAACTCGGCCCTGGCTCAGCGCGAACTCGCCGAGAAATATTACGACAACAACCAGCTCACCATGGCCGCCGAGCAGTACGGCAAGTACATCCAGAATCCCAACTCGTTCAAGCGTGACAAACAGCGTTACGCAGGCCTGCTCTTCTTCGCCAAGAAGTACAACGAGAGCTACGACGTAGCCAACCAGATTCTGCAGTCAGACCCCACCAACTTCTACATGCAGCGTATCAAGTTCTACGACAAGAAAGCCCTCGGCGAGAAGGATGCCGCCCTGGCCGACGCCGAAGCTCTCTTCGCCAACCCCAAAGCCGAGCTCAACTCGCAGGACTACCTGCAGTACGGCGACCTGCTCACCGAAGTTGACCGCATCGACGACGCCATCGTAGCCTACGAGAGCGCCCTGAAAATCGCCCCCGACAAAATCGACCTCTACAAGAGCATCTCTGACGCCTACTACAACAAGAAAGACTTTGTGAAAGCCGCCGAGAACCTCCAGACCTATGTCGACAAGATGCGCGAGAAAATCGCCAAAGAAGAGGAAGCCCACAAGACCAACCCCGATATCGAAGTCGAGCAGCTCAACGTCAACGACCTTTTCAACCTCAGCCGCTTCTATATGAGCATCGCACAACAGAATATGGGTGAGGACGGTGACCAGGCACTCTTCAACACCGCTATCGCCAAAGGTCGCGCCCTTATCGACGAAGTTGCAGCCATCAACCGTCACCCGTCAGTGCTCAACAGCCGTTCAGACCTCCTCCGTCTGGCCAACAAGGGTGCTGTTAACCAAGAAGTTGCCGACGCCGACCTCGAGACCCTCAAAGAACTCGATTCCGACCCCTCGAACCTCGAAAAGCGCAAAGCCATGTACCGCGGTATCTACCTGCGTCTGGGCGAATACTACCAGAAACAGAAGGACATCGCACAGGCCAAAGAGTACTATGAGAAGGCCTACTCGGTAGACCCGATGCCCGAGCTCCGCACCTTCATCGACAAGCTCAAATAATTTATAAGCTTACAATCACCTGACCTGTGGCGGGAAGTAATATCACTTTCCGCCACAGGTATATAACAAAATCTCCGGCCATGACCATTTACGAAGCAATCCTGACCCGTCGCTCATGGCGCACCTACAACGGTCTGCGCCCCGACGAAGACACCCTCAGACAGATCGGCGACATTATCGCCGAAGAGAACGGCCGCGCTCAGACACCCCTGATACGCGACGCCGAGTTGCCGGCTCCACGGGTAGTGCTCAGTGAAGACCCATCGCTTTCGGGGCTTCAAGGCACCTACGGCGCCATCCGCGGCGCCCGCTGCTTCCTGATTCTTGTGGCCGGGAGCGACGAAGCCGTAGTCATCGAGGCCGGGGCGCTGATGGAGCGCGTGATTCTGCGTGCCACACAGCTCGGGCTCGACACCTGCTGGCTCGGCGGCACATTCTCGCGCGCACGCTTCGGCAGCATCGCCGGCCTGGACGACGGAGAGGAGGTGGTTGCCGTGTCGCCCGTCGGGCACCGGTCGCCGCAGACCCGTTTCGCCGAACGCATGATGCAGAAAATAGTGCGTTCATCGTCGCGCAAGCCCTTCAATGAACTTTTCCGCGGAGTGAATCCGCCCGATTTGTCGGTGCTCACCCGCCCCATTGACACCATGACCGCCCGCGAACGTATGTCGGCCATATTCGAGATGGTGCGCCATGCGCCGTCGGCCCGCAACGCCCAGCCCTGGCGCGGCGCCTGCAACCGCGAATGCACCCGCGCGCAGCTCAGCAGCCCCATGCACGCGCGCCTCACCCCCGTCGACATGGGTATCGCCCTGGCTCACTTCATGCTCGCATCCGAAGCCACCGGCATACGTTGGCACGTCTCGCTCGACCGCTCGAAACCCGACATCACCATCGACTTCACCCGCGAGTAACATATTCCGCTCCTTCGTGATAAAAGCTACAAAGAGGCTGTGTCGTAATTAAGGTTTACGGCGCAGCCTCTTTTTTTAGATCGTTTTCGGCTATATCCTCGTTCGGGATTCACAGTCAGCAACAATCTGTTGTTATTGTAAAATTTTGTATGTAACTT
>CAMEPD010000114.1 GCA_945931475.1 uncultured Muribaculaceae bacterium
CAATAATTTAAATAATTTAAATCATTCAATCGCATGAAATCATTCTTTGGATTGATAGCCTTGTCGGCGGTTATGCTGACGGGCTGGTGTGATGCTTCAGCGGAGAATTTCACCGTCGGCGGCATCAAATACACCTCCATCACCGACCCGTCGGGCAGCGCAAACGGTACCTGTAAGGTTGCCTGGCAGACCCAGGGTATTTCGGGTGATGTCGTGATTCCCGACAATGTCACCTACGGCGGGAATGTCTACGATGTGGTGGAGATTGCAAACAACGCTTTCGATGCCTACGAATACTATTACGACATCGAAATCACTTCGCTCAAAATCGGTAACAAAGTCACTAAAATCGGTTCATCGGCCTGCGCCGACCAGTATTACCTCAGATCGGTGACTTTCGGTGAGAACGTCGAGACTATCGGTGGCTCGGCTTTCTCGGAGTGCAGCCTCGAATCGGTGGTGCTCCCCTCAAAACTCAAATCTGTCGGCTCGAATGTGTTTTACAACAATATGTCGATGCGGTCAGTCACCCTCAACGAGGGTCTCGAGGAGATTAAATCGTTCGCTTTCTACAAGTGCAACAACCTGACCACTCTCGACATCCCCGCGAGCCTCACCTCGATTGACTTCGCGGGCAAAGCCTTCGACGGATGCACCAACCTTCAGGCCATCAACGTGGCCCAGGGTAACACCTCCTACTCGTCGGCCTCGGGAATAGTCTATAATGCCGCCGGTACCGAACTGATCTTCTGCCCGGCCGCACTCGCTGCAGAGAATCTTACTTTCCCCGCCGCGCTGACCAAAATCGGTACCAACGCTTTCAAAAACAACACGTCAATCAAGACAGTCACCTTCCCCGCGTCACTCACCGAAATCGGCAACGACGCCTTCTCGGGCTGTACCGGTATCACCACGCTCGCCTTCCCGGCATCGCTGCAGAAAATCGGCGAATACGCTTTTTCAGGCTGCACCGGCGTGTACGATATCGCCCTCAACGAAGGTTTGCAGACGGTCGAAATCTCTGCTTTCAAGGGGTGTACCGCACTGACCACCATAAAGATACCTGCTTCGGTAACGACGTGGAAATGGTCGGCCACAATCAATTGCACGAACCTCGCTGCGTTTGAGGTCGCCGCTGGAAGCACCTCCTATCATACCGACGGCCCCTCGCTTATCGAGGACGCCACGGCCACCCTTCTGCAGTATGCCCCCGCAGCACCGGCACAATATTATAAGGTGCCCGACGGTGTTACAAAGATTAACGCCTTCGCCTTCGACGGCGTAAAGGCCCTGAAAATACTCGACACAAATCAGGTGTCGGAAATCGGCAACGATGCCATCTGCGTACTCGATGAGCTTACCGACCTGACACTCGGGGCGGCCACCTCCGCCCTCGGAGGGGGTGCCGTGGAGTTGTGTCCCAAACTGCAGAACATCCGCCTGTATTCAACCATGATCCCCGAGTGGGCCGGCTCGCGCGACCCCTTCTCCATCTCGATGATGGAGAACGTCAACCTCTATGTGCCCGATGTAGCTGTGCCCGACTACAAGCAGAATATGCTGTGGTGCAATTTCGTAAACATCCTCCCTATGAGTCAGGCGCCCGAAATCGACGTGCCGGGCTCTGACCCGTCCCCGGTGGCCCACGCCTACCAGATGGGTTCCGAAAACTATAAATGGGGCTTTGTGCACTTCCCGGCCGACGACCTCTCGAGCCTCACTATCGACAAGGCAACCGACGAGAACGACGACCAGATTGGTGCCGGCGAATATGTCGACGGTAAATATTACACCTACACCCTGAGCTACGACGCATACTTAGGCGACGGTCTCGAACCCGCCGACTTCGCGGTTTACAACGCCGCCGACTTCTCGCTGCTGCGCTCCGTTCCCACCGATATGCCGGGACGCGTGGTCGATATGGCCTACGACTATGTGCACAACGTGATGTACGCCCTCGTTGAGGAGAGTCGCGGCCAGGACAGCTACCTCGGCAAGACGCGCCTCTGCATCGTCGACCTCACCACCGGCAGCCTTACCCCCGTGGGCGACCCCGGCGACATCACCGCGCAGAATGGCTACGGCAACACCGTCGAGGAGCATTTGGTAGCCCTCGCCGCCGACCCCGCCGACGGACAGCTCTATGCCATGGGCGAATACCGCCAGCTGTACAAGCTCGACTCAACCACCGGCCTGGCATCAGCAGTGGGCGCACGCAACCGTGTCGCAATCTATAACGACTTCCAGTCGATGGCTTTCGCCCCCAACGGCAAACTCTATCACGTACAGCGTCATCCCGATTACGAGTATTTCATGGAAATCAACCCCCTGTCGGGTGATCTCATCAATCCTGTCACCGGCCAGCCGGTTACCGTCAATGCCGACTTCACCAACAACGCCGCGCGTTTCCCCAACGACCCGCAGCTCACCGGCCTCTATTTCGAGGGACATAACTATGTGAATGTTGTTCCGCAGGCAGTTGGCTCGCTCAAAGCTAAGACTTCCGACGACAATCCTCACAATATCAACCTTACATGGACTCTCCCGACCACCAACGGCGACTCATCGGCTGCCACTCTCAAAGCCATCCGCATTTACCGCCTCGGTGCTGCCGGGCGCATGGTGGAAATTACCCCCGACCGCACATCGTACACCGACACAGGCGTGCCTGACGGCGATATTTATTACCTCGTGGCTGCTGTTTCGGCCGATGGTCAGGGCTTCCCCGCTACGGCTACCGCTTTCGGAGGTGCCGACCAACTTAAGGCCGTTACAGACCTCACGGCCACTCTCGACGGCAAAGAGGTGACCCTCACATGGACCGCTCCTACCGAAACAGTCTCCGGCGGACACACTGATTTCGACAACATTACCTACACAGTTCTGATGAAGCGCGGGTCAGAGGCCTCGCTCGCGGCCGAAAATGTCACCGCTACATCATGCAAGGTAAGCCTCTCGGCCAACGGCGTTTACACATTTGTTGTAACCCCGAGGAGCTGTGGTGTGGAGGGCCTTCCCGCAGAGTCGAACCAAGTGACTCTCGAAGGCACCGAATCGCTGCCCTACGCTACCGGTTTTGAGGATGCCGACGGCGGTACGCTCTGGACCGCGATAAATGTCAGCGAGGGTTACGGCACCGGATGGAGTATCCAGACCGGCTATGCCTACCAGCAGCTCGACGGCAAATTCGCCCAGTTCAAGACCGGCGGCTCCGACTATATTCCCGCCGCCGACTGGTTCATCTCGCCGTTAATCAACTGTCCTGCCGGAAAATACGAACTTACCTACTATCAGAATGGCGGCAGCTTCGACACCCATTCCTACAAGGTGTTTATCTTGCCCGTCTCGGTCAATGTCAACGATGCCGACAAGGAGATTTACAGCGTCGAAAACGCCAAGATATATACCGAAGAAGAAATCAACAACCACTACGTGCCGGTCAAGATAGAGTTTACCCTTGAAGCCGCAGGCGAGAACCGCATCGCCTTCAAGGGTATAGGTGCATCGACCTACGCAACCCTCAAATTCGACAACCTGCGTCTCAACTGCGTGGAGCCTGCCGGTGTGGAGAACGTCACAGCCACAGAGTCGGCGCCCATTATCCTTCAGGGCAACCGCGCCATCTGCGAAGGCGCCGATGAAATCGCCGCCTTCGACCTGGCCGGACGCCTCGTGACCCGTACCGACGGCGACACCCTCATCCTCGCTCCGGGCACCTACATAGTCCGTGCCGGCGCCGCTGTCGCCAAAGTAATAATACGCTGATACCCCCCCCGTATTCCCCATCTGCAGAGGCTGTGCCGAAATTCTTCGGCGCAGCCTCTGCTTGTAATTGATGTCAGATACAGTGGCGGTTTTATGCAATATGCATATTTTTTGAAAATATGAGCTGAATATTCTTGCATAATATGCTCGTTAGTTCGTATCTTTGTCCCAGTACTAAACCAATTCAACCCACATTTATGAAACTAAGGTAGGGATATTCAGAAAATAGATAACTAATTGTTTGGCAGAGTCATAGGTTCCTTGTAACTTTACAAAGAACCCCCGATGGACCCATCACGGGCTGATTCGGGGGTAA
>CAMEPD010000115.1 GCA_945931475.1 uncultured Muribaculaceae bacterium
TAGAGCACGACCTTGCCAAGGTCGGGGTCGCGGGTTCGAGTCCCGTTTTTCGCTCTTCTCCAATCGTTATTAGTTGTGATGACACTCGGGTAATCAGCCCGGCCTCCCTTCTGGCCCTGTTGATTTGCCGCAAAATCAAAATGTCCGGATGGCGGAATTGGTAGACGCGCTACTTTGAGGGGGTAGTGATCATTAGATCGTGTGAGTTCGAGTCTCATTTCGGACACTGAAAAGTGGTTGAGTCATTCTTCATGAATGTGACTTAACCACTTTTTTTGTTTTATACACATTCGGTGTCATACAGATAGCCGGCTTACGTCGCCGAGGCGCAACACTACGCCGCAGTTTTTGTATTTACCCTTGATAACCAATATAATACCATGAATAATACCTCAGAATCAGATAAACCGAAGGTATCACGCTTGAAAATGCTGTCACGCCACCTGCTGGTGCAAATCATTGTGGCTATGGGCGTCGGCATTGGGGCAGCCTACATCTTTCCGGTGTGGCTTACGAGGGTGTTCCTGACCTTCAACGGCCTGTTCTCGCAGCTCTTAGGTTTTGTGATTCCGCTGATTATCCTTGGATTCGTCGCTCCGGCCATTGCTGAAGTCGGCAAGAAGGCAGGGCGGATGCTGCTTCTCACAGTCGTTATAGCCTACGTTGCCACGCTGTTGGCGGGGTTCGGCTCGTATTTTGTTTCTGACGGGATTTTCCCTGACATCGTAACCCCGCTGAACCCCGCCGACACTTCTGCGACAGGTGAATCGGCACCTAATCTTACACCCTACTTCTCCATAGAGATGCCGCCGCTGATGTCGGTGATGACCGCACTCATAACTGCCTTTATCGTTGGAATAGGTACCGCGTCGCTGGGCGATGACTCAACTATGCGCATACTCCTGATTGAATTCCGCACGATAGTTTCGGGTCTGATAGCTAAGGCCGTCATACCGCTGCTGCCGCTTTATATATTCGGTATATTCCTCAACATGACAGTGTCCGGACAGGTTGCCGGAATCCTCAGCACATTCGCAAAAATTATTGTGGTGATATTCGTGATGCACGTCGCCGTGCTGCTTGTGCAGTACACCGTGGCGTCGTTCTTCTCACGCGGAAGCCGTAACCCGCTGCGGTTGCTCTGCACCATGCTTCCGGCTTATTTTACCGCCTTGGGCACCCAGTCGTCGGCGGCAACCATCCCCATTACGCTGCGTCAGACCGTGAAAATGGGCGTTTCACCGGAGATTGCCGGATTTACGGTACCGCTCTGTGCCACCATACACATGTCGGGGTCGGTGCTGAAAATCGTGGCGTGTGCCGTGGCGCTGATGCTTGCCACCGGTATACCTTACGACTTGGGGATGTTCGCCGGCTTCATCTGTATGTTGGGCATAACTATCGTGGCGGCGCCGGGTATCCCGGGGGGCGCCATTATGGCCGCACTGGGTGTGCTGACCCAGATGCTCGGTTTCACCGATGCCGACAGCGCCCTGATGATAGCCCTGTATGTGGCCATGGACAGCTTCGGAACCGCCTGCAATGTCACCGGCGACGGCGCCCTGTCCATCATCATTGCCCGAATCATGGGGGCAGACAAATCGTTGAAAGCTTGCGAAAACGCAAAATAAGTGTTAACTTTGGGGAGACGTATTCACCGAATTCACCCGACAAAAATTTATGACACAATACTGCCGACGATGCGGCGCAACCTTGAACGGTACCGAAAAATTCTGCCCCGAATGTGGCCTTCCAACCGGTTTCACTCCGGAGATGCCCTATCAAAAACAGCATACACCGCAGACGCCGCTCAGAGGAGAGCAGGGGCCCGGGCAGACATATTATCACTATCGTAACGAGCCAACGACCGACCCGCGACATTCCGTCCCGCTTAGATTTTCCGACCCCGGCCAGGACTCAATCGAGCCCTACGGCGACAACGACAATGACAACGGCGATTCGGGTCGCGGCATGGTGTGGCTGTGGGTAATACTTGCAACCGTAGTTATCGGTGCCGGTCTCGCGCTCTACCTTTACACAGCCAAGGAGGCTGACATCTCCCGGCAGCAGATGGAGGAGCAGGCACGGCTCGATTCGCTTCACGCAATCGAGGTTGTCGAGGAGGCCAAGCGCGATTCCGTACGCCGCGATTCAGTGGCTTACGCCGAGTTTGTCGACGACCTGGTGAACCCGTCGGACATTCCCGGAATGACATATTCGTCGCGCGGGGTCATAGACACCGACGCCCTGCGCCGTCGGCTGTCGCTCCACGATTATCGCATTGTCAGTCATACGTCTCGTCCGGTCGACCCGTCGTCCGCCGATTCACCGACCTACAGTGAGTACTTTTATCAGCGCGAGGCGCTCGGACACAAGTTCACGGCCGATGTAGTGGTGGGCTTCCGCAGTATAACCCTGCGCTATAATTTTCAAGGGGGCTACGACCGGTTCATCGAGGGTCTGACGCGTCAGGGCTTCGAGCGTCGCGGCGACACCTACGCCATTCGCGACGACGAGGGGAACATTTCATCAACGGCTCACCCCGGCGAAGTGGGTGTGGCCACTGTCAGCGACTATAACCGAAGCATTACCATACGCACCCGCGGAGCCGTCGGCGAGCCGCAGACCTCCACTGTCGATAATGCGGGTGAAGCAGAGGTATCCGTCGAATCGTACGGTGATTAAGAGGCTGTTTGTCTGTCTTTAGGCCAACGCGGCAGGGAGCACGGCGTCGGCAGCCGCCTCAATGGCGTATTTACGGCCCCTGGCGCCGTTGATGCTGTAATGGCGCTGTTGGGCCGGATTGATGAGCTGGCGGCAGATATTGCGTTTTATCATGGAGATTTTCTGCTGGAGAGAATCTGACAGCGGAGAGCAGAGGTCGTCGACCGAGGCGTTTGCCAGACGGTCGTCGGCACCCGGTTTAACCAGTGAATAGATTTCGAGCAGTTCGTTGCGATAGTCGGCAATCTCCTTGAGCACAATCCCCTCGGGATGACGCAGGAAGAGGATATAAACCGTACGGCAGAGCGGAGTGAGCCGCAGTTTCATCTCGTCGTAATAGGGGAGGATGATGTCGAGGTTGCCGTTGACTCTCACGGGCGAGAAACGTTCGCCATCGATGATAAACAAGCCGTCGGTCGCCCCGGCAAGTTGATGCAGGTCGGGCATTTCATGAAACTGCCGCACATATTCGCTGACAATCTGGCCAATCCGCCGGAGCATCTCACGCTGTTTGTCTTGCAGGTTGCGGCACTGCTGTTCGACAGCTGCCTCTTCGTCGGTTTCATCAACTCGCTCCAGTTCTTCCGGGAGACATGGTGAGGGCCAGAGTCCCGGTCTTGCGCTGTACGTTATGTGCTTGTCGCGGTGACGGCTACACTCAGGGGGAATATCGGATTCACTGTAGCAGAGGTCATCATCGTGTGATTCCTGTTCCCGCGAAAACATCATCCATTCACCGGCGAAGTAGTTTGTGGCATCCACGTTTTCGCTTTCCCAGTTCTCGAAATCGAGGATGCGGTCGAACATTGGTTCAAACGAGGCGGCAAACGATTCGTCGCTCACTGTGGGGAGTATGTAGACATACGATTCGGAGAGCAGGTTGCCTGCGTTGAACAGGCGGCTGATGGCTGCGCCACGAAGTTGTGCGGCCGGGGCGTCGCCGGTAATGAACTCCATGCCGTGACGCATGGTGCGCATACGCAGATTGTCAATCAGCTCCTGTTCGGAGTCGCTGACGCATCCGGCATTGCGGCGATAGAAATAATGAACTGCGCCCGGCGCGTAACCGGGCCGCAGTTTCACCAGGAGTATGGAGATTTCAGAGTTGTTTTTCATTAAGCAGTCTGTGTTAACGAGTCTACAAAGATAATGAAAATTTTTTTCGCAGCGTCAGACAGCCTCTAAGAGGCTGTTTAAAATAAATGTTAACGTTCCGGTGGTCGGTTTTTGAGATAAATCACATTAAATCA
>CAMEPD010000116.1 GCA_945931475.1 uncultured Muribaculaceae bacterium
AAAGCGGCCAAGGCGACGGTAATTTTAAAGTCCTTAAGCAGTTTCTTAATAAACATAATAAACAATGAGGATGAAAACAATAGCTACGCCTCGCGAAAATTTGAGCGTCTTCAGAGTTATCACTCAGTCACATAGCCCGCTATGCTCCATCGTTCAAACTCTGAATCCGTCCCAAATTTTCGGCCGGAACGTTTAACATTTATTATTAAACAGCCTCTAAGAATCTGACTTATGGACTTCAGAAAACCGTCGGTTTCGCGGTTCTTGCTCCCCAACGGCCTGCGGGTGGTCAACGACTACGACCCCTCGCAGGCCATGGTGGCCGTTGACGTGATGTACAACGTCGGTTCGCGTGACGAGCACCCCGACCACACCGGCATGGCGCACCTGTTCGAGCACCTGATGTTCGGCGGCTCGGTCAACATCCCCGACTTCGACGCCGAGCTCACCGCAGCCGGCGGATATTCAAACGCCTGGACCACCAACGATTTCACCAACTTCTACGAACTGCTCCCGGCCGTAAATATCGAGACCGCCCTCTGGCTCGAATCCGACCGTATGCTCTCGTTAGCTTTCAGCGACAAGGCACTCGAGGTGCAGCGTCAGGTGGTTATCGAGGAGTTCAAGCAGGTGTGCCTCAACCGCCCGTACGGCGACTCCGACCACCTGCTGCGAGCCATGGTCTACAAGGAGCACCCCTACCGTTACCCCGTGATAGGCAAGGAGTTCGCCCACATCGAGCAGGTGACTCAGGACGATGTGCGCCGCTGGTTCCACGCCCATTACGCGCCCGACAATGCCGTGCTGTCGGTGTCGGGCAACATCCCCCACGACCGCATGACGGAGCTGGCCTACAAGTGGTTCAACTCCATTCCGTCGCGCGATATCCCCCGGCGCCACCTACCCGCGGAGCCCGAGCCCACCGGAGCGCGCCTCACCGAGGCATCGGGCAACGTGCCCCGCACCACCATCACCATCGCCTACCCCATGGCAGCATACGGCAAAGAGGGTTACGCCGCGGCCGACGCCATAACCGACATACTGTCGAACGGCCGCTCGTCGCGTTTCTACCGCCGTCTGCTCATGCCCGGCAAGCACTTCGCCGAAATCGACGCCGCCATCACCGGCAGCGACGAGCCGGGGATGCTGCTCATCACCGCAGGGTTGCTCCACGAGGGCCCCGACGCCGAACGCGCCGCTATCGACGCCATCAACGGCGAACTGCACGACTTGATTGTCAACCCGCTGACCAAGCACGAGTTAAACCGCTCGAAAAACACTGTGGAATCTGACCGCACATTCTCACTGCTGTCGATACTCGACCGGGCGCAGGCCTACGCCCAGGCCGAGATACACGACGAGCACCCCGGCGCCGCAATGGAACGGTATAAGGCGCTAACCGTCGGCGACATACAGGCCACAGCCACCAAACTCTTCAGCCCCGAGCGCGCCCGCACTCTCATCTACCGTCCGGCATAACCGATATGAACCGAATCGCTAAAGTACTGATATTCCTGCTATTGACAGTCGTTGGAGCCGTGGAAGCCCGGGCGGCTGAGGAGCCCGGGCCCCCGCAGCTCGAGGAGATTCCCGACAACCTCTCGCCCATGCGCAAGGTTTACCGCGGGAAATATCATACCGTAAGCGAGACCGGCGACACCGTTTTGGTGCTGGTATTCAACGATATAACCGTATATCCCCCGCTGAAATTCAAGAACAGGAAGGAGGAGCAGTTCTATTGGCGCACCGTGCGCGACGTGAAACGCGCGCTCCCCTACGCGCGGCTCATAACCGCCACACTGCTTGAAACTTACGAGTATATACAGACCTTCCCCACACAGAAAGAGCGCGAGAAGTACCTCAAGTCGATGGAATCGTCGGTGTTCAACCAGTACAAGCCCGTGCTGAAAAAATTCACCAAATCGCAGGCCAAAATGCTCGTGAAACTCATCAAACGCGAAACCGACCAGAGCGGTTACCAGATACTCAAAGCATTTCTTGGCACCTTCCGCGCCACATTCTGGCACGGCTTCGGACGGCTCTTCGGCGTCAATATCAACGGAGACTACAACCCCGAGAAGAACCGCGAGGACGCCATAATAGAGCGCGTAGTCATCGCCGTGGAGCAGGGCGAAGTGTAAACGCATAATATATTTTGAGTATATTGTGCAAAAACAGCTAATTTAAGATTATTTAACCAAATAAGCAGACCTATTCAGTATAAAATCCCTAAATTTGCGGTGTTATATCTCTTACCTTCATCGGAAAAAATATGACATCTCGGGATACTGCAGCCTCAAGGCTGTGCCCTATCATGCGAACTTTCTAACTTACCTAATATTTCAAACCATTAAAAGCAACTTCAAATCATGAAGAAATTTTTACTTTCTGCAGCCCTCGTGGCTCTCGCCGCTTCAGCAAACGCTCAGGATTGGTATGTAATCGGCGGTAACGTCAACGGCGCAAGCTGGGCTCTCGCCGATGAAGGCGGCAAAATGACCATGACATCGGAAGGTGTCTACGAATGGACCGGTACTGTGCTCGGCGACGGTTTCAAAATCAACGACGGTACATGGGATAACTCCGACGCTATCATCGGTTCGAACGGCGACGGTATTGCCGCAGGGGAAGAATATTATTACAACGTAGGCAACAAAACAGAAAACATCCACCTCGCAGGTGGTTACACCGAAGTTAACAACCCCAAAATCGTGCTCAACGTCAACGATGGCACCATACTTCTGACCGGTGAATTTGCAGGCAAAGCACAGTACTATATCGCCGGCGTTAACGGCGTATGGGACGTCCCGGGAACCAACCCCGATCTCGAAGCTAAGTCGGAAGACGGCAACCTCTACACTATCGATATCGCCCTCGTAGCTGCTGAAGGCGCTACCGAAGCTACAGGCAGCTTCAAATTCGCTACTGCCAACTGGGGTACCGAATTCGGTTGCGAAGAAGAAGACGCCGAGACCATCACGCTCGAAAACCCCACCATCGAAGTTAAGGGTAGCAAGAACGTAGCTTACAACCTTCCCGCTGACACCTACACCTTCTCGCTCAACCTCGCTGACAAGAAAATCTCTGTAGCCAAGGCTGCCGCTATCAACGACGTTGAAATGGATGCTAACGTAGCTCCCGTTTACTACAACCTCCAGGGTGTACGCGTCAACAACGCCAAGGACGGTATGTTCATCGAAGTTCGCGGCAACAAAGCTGCCAAAGTTATCCTCTAAATAACTTCCTGAATATCATAATCTGATATAATCCCAAACCGGGGGCGCGTTGGCGCCCCCGGTTTTTTGTATCCCCTCGTAGTAGCCGTGCGCTCGCCGAGCGCCGGCCCACAAAATGGGGGTTAACGATAATGGGGGGTGCCGGCGCTCGGCGAGCGCACGGCTACGGCGTAGACAGCTACCCTCGGAGGTGTGACTGTGTCAAATTTGGCAATTGTAGGGACATGCCTTTGGCATGTTTACTTAGCAGATTGATTATCAATTCTAACATCGCAAAGCGATGTCCCTACATTTAGAGGCTGTTTAAAAATAAATGTTAACGTTCCGGTGGTCGGTTTTTGAGATAAATCACATTAAATCAAAAGGGAGCATAGCGGGCTATGTGACCGTTGATTTAACGGGATTTAGCCAAAAAGCGGCCAAGGCGACGGTAATTTTAAAGTCCTTAAGCAGTTTCTTAATAAACAATGAGGTTGAAAACAATAGCGACGCCTCGCGAAAATTTGAGCGTCT
>CAMEPD010000117.1 GCA_945931475.1 uncultured Muribaculaceae bacterium
AGCCTCTAAAAAACTCCCTTTGATATTCTTTCGCAAATCGACCGATGGTTGAGTTTTGTGATTTCAATTCACACCTCCGGTACAACATTCCCGGGGGTGTGTTCGTTTTTATTCCAAAAGCATTTCAACTATGATTATAGCCTCAAAAAAACGCAAAGAGAATATTGCCGAATATATATTATATATGTGGCAGGTGGAGGATATCATCCGCGCCAACGACCTTGATATCGAAAAAATCAAGCTCAATGTAATTGACAAGTTCCAGGGCCTCAGCGACGAACAGCGCCACCAGATGGTCGAATGGTATGAATCGCTCATCGACATGATGCGCCGCGAAGGGGTGCAGAAGTCAGGACACCTGCAGATTAACCGCAACATCCTCAACCAGCTCGTGCAGCTGCATCAGGCGCTGCTTGCCGACCCGTCGTTCCCCGAATACACGGCTGAGTTCTACCGCACGCTGCCTTACATAGTGGAGTTACGCTCCAAGCAGGGCGACACACCTCTCGGTGAGATAGAAACCTGCTTCACGGCGCTATACGGCATGTTGCTGATGCGTCTGCAGCAGAAAACCCTCACCCCCGAGACCGAAGCCGCCATCCACCAGATTTCGCGGTTCATAGCCGGACTGTCGCGCGACTTCCACCTCGACGAGGAAGACAAACTCTTCAAGCACGACGACGAAAACGACGCCCACGAGTCTGAAAATCCGGTGAAATAACCGCTCGGACAGCTGTCGGCGCTTGTCGGCGCTTGACTTTTCGGCGGAAATATCGTACCTTTGTAGCCAACAAAGGAAAACCACTCATGAAAATACTTGTTACCGGTGCCAAAGGGCAGCTCGGCACAGAGTTGCGCAACGTCCTGGAGGAACAGCTTCCTGGCATAACCGACTATACCGATGTCGACACCCTCGATTTGCGGAATGCCCAGGAGGTAGCACGCTATGTGGAGCGCGGTGACTTCACCCATATCGTCAACTGCGCGGCTTATACCGCTGTCGACCGCGCCGAAGATGAGAAGGCCGAATGCTCGGCCCTCAACGTCGACGCCGTACGCAATCTGGCTATGGCCGCCGACTCGTTCGGCGTGAAGCTGCTCCACATCTCCACCGACTACGTATTTGACGGACGCGCCTGCCGCCCGTATCGCGAATCCGACAAAGTGAACCCCGTGTCGCAGTACGGCACCACCAAACGCAAGGGCGAAACCCAGCTGCTGGCTATCGCTCCCGACAGCGTCATAATCCGTTCGGCGTGGCTGTACTCGCCCTACGGCCATAATTTTGTGAAAACAATGCTGTCGCTGGCCGACAAACTGTCAGGCCGCGAACCGCTGCGCGTGGTCTGCGACCAGATCGGCACCCCCACATATTCGCTCGACCTGGCCAAGGCCATCGTCACAGTACTCAAGGCGCGCCAGTGGGTGCCCGGAATTTTCCATTTCACCGACGAAGGTGCCGCGTCGTGGTACGATTTTGCCTGCGCCATCATGCGCATCGCCGGCAAACAGTGTAAGGTCAAACCGATTCTTACCGAGGATTATCCCACAGCCGCCACACGCCCCTGCTATTCGGTGCTCGACCGCTCGCGCATCAAGGCCACATACGGCATAGAGATTCCACATTGGGAGGAATCGCTGCAGCATTGCCTTTCGCGCATGAAATAAAAACACAGACTGATTAAAAATATTTCGCTGAAAGTGATTTTGGCTTATTAATCACAACTTGTCTATGGGTACACTCACCGACGAAATAAAACGTCGCCGTACATTTGCAATCATTTCACACCCCGATGCCGGTAAGACCACACTTACCGAAAAGCTGCTCCTCTTCGGCGGTGCCATCCACGTGGCCGGCGCTGTCAAGTCGAACAAAATCAAGAAAACCGCTACATCCGACTGGATGGAAATAGAGAAACAACGCGGTATATCCGTAGCCACATCGGTGATGGGCTTCGATTACGGGGATTACAAAATAAATATTCTCGACACCCCTGGCCACCAGGACTTTGCCGAGGACACTTACCGCACGCTTACGGCGGTCGATTCCGTTATCATCGTGGTTGACGTTGCCAAGGGCGTCGAGATGCAGACACGCAAACTCATGGAGGTGTGCCGTATGCGCAACACTCCTGTGATTATCTTTGTCAACAAGCTCGACCGCGAGGGGCGTGACCCGTTCGATATACTCGACGAACTTGAATCGGAGCTGAAAATCAGTGTCCGGCCCCTTTCGTGGCCTATCAATATCGGCGCAAAATTCAAGGGAGTATACAACATCTACGAAAAGACACTCCATCTCTTCAAGCCCGATAAACAGAAGGAACAGGAGCGACTCGAGAATACCGACGTCAATGATCCGCGCGTCGACGAGGCTGTCGGCGACGTCGACGCCGCAAAACTGCGTGAAGATCTCGAGCTAATCGAGGGCGTTTATCCCGACTTCGATGTGCAGCAGTATCTCGACGGACGGCTCGCGCCGGTATTCTTTGGCTCAGCCCTCAATACCTTCGGCGTCAAGGAGTTGCTCGACTGCTTCGTGAAGATTGCGCCCTATCCGCGCCCAACGGTCGCCGAGGAGCGAGAAATCCGTCCCGAGGAGAATGCATTCTCGGGATTCGTGTTCAAGATTCACGCCAACATGGACCCCAACCACCGGTCGTGCATAGCCTTCGTGAAAGTCTGCTCCGGCAAATTCGAGCGCAACGCCCCATACAAGAACATCCGTACCGACAAGGTGATGCGCTTCGCAGCGCCGACAGCCTTCATGGCGCAGAAAAAGAGCGTGGTAGACGAAGCATATCCCGGCGACATCGTCGGCATACCCGATACCGGCAACTTCAAAATCGGCGACACACTTACAGAAGGCGAGAACCTGCATTTCCGCGGGCTCCCCTCATTCTCGCCCGAGATGTTCAAGTACATCGAGAACACCGACCCCATGAAGTCGAAACAGCTCGAGAAGGGCATCCGCCAGCTCATGGACGAGGGTGTGGCCCAAATGTTTGTCAACCAGTTCAACGGCCGCAAGCTCATCGGCACAGTCGGCCAACTGCAGTTTGAAGTCATACAGTACCGACTGCTCCATGAGTACGGCGCGCAGTGCCGTTGGGAACCCATTTCGCTCTATAAAGCCTGTTGGGTAGAGTCAGACGACCCCGCCGCGCTCGACGCCTTCAAGAAGCGTAAATATCAGTATATGGCGCTCGACAGCGAAGGCCGCGACGTATTCCTTGCCGACTCCAACTACGTCCTTCAGATGGCCCAGAACGACTTCCCCGCCATCCGCTTCCATTTTTCCAGCGAATTTTAAGGCAAAACAAGGAATACACAAGCGGCACACACGATATACACAATATACCGAAATTTTGCGCGATAGACCCTCGAAAGTTTATCGCGCTTTTGTTTGCTGATGAAGGTTGGGACGTTTCCGCCGATGTCGGGCTGTTTTAAACGGGAGAAAGGGATGATGAAATCCCAAATCGTTACATTGCTTATCGGGCGGCTTTACCGGGCTTGAATGTAAAATAAAAATAAATTGAGAATTTGTTGATTTGCAAATATATTGTTATTTTTGCAAATCGTTTCATCCTCTGCGGTGGTTGCCGGCGTGCTTGCGGCTCGGTTGGCAAATC
>CAMEPD010000118.1 GCA_945931475.1 uncultured Muribaculaceae bacterium
CGAATCCTACTGATTGTTTAAAATAAATAAATAAATAAAAATTACATAGGAGAAACATAACCGGCAGCCTGTCGCCAACATACGGCTGCCGGTTTTTTGTGTTGCGACATTGCGGCTAATAAAGCTTTGTAATAAAGCTGCGGAATGACAATTTGCCAACAATTTTTGCCAATAGTTGCAAATTGTGATGAAATTTGCGTAAATTTGCAACTATAATGTTGAACCATAACCATAATGGTGTTCTATATGAAAAAACTCTACATTGCAACAATGGCCGTTATGCTGTCGGTATCGGTGTCGGCCGGTAATCTTCAACGTTCTCTCTGTAAGTCGGTTGCGGGTGTTGCTGCTCCTGAAACTTCGGCAGCTTACGCTCCGATGGCAAAAATGCAGATTATCGACCTGAAAACTCAGGTGCAGGGCCGCTATGCCCTCGAATATTACAGTCCGGTTCCCGATGAAAACGGCACGCCCTACGGCAACTGCTATGAGCAGCCGATGATTGTGGAATCGTACTTCGCTGAGGAGCCGGGCGATGTGAATGTCGGCTACCTTTTCCTGCAGAATGCCATCCTCAAGGGTCACATCGATATGGAAGCCGGAACCATCACCATACCCTCGTGCTTCGCTACGGTATATTACGAAGATCCTGATGACCTTGATGACCCGGGTCTCGACATCTATTTCACTGCCGTTGACTATGTTGACGGCAAATATGTGCCGAACCTCGACCGTCCGTTCATCGGCACCTTCGAGCTTTACAACGGCGTCATCACAAAGATTGTTACCGATGACGTCTGGGGCTACGCCGCCTACGACAGCTCGCAGAAACAGGTGGGCTGGATGGAAATCGGCGTCAACTCGCGTTTCTACCTCGGTCACGGTGAAATGCAGTACGGCCGCAGCGATGCTCCTGAAGGTTCAGCCGAGGAGCAGACTATCGTACATGCTGTAAGCAACGGCACGACAGCCACAGTCTACAATGCATTCCGCAGCGGCTGGGAGGCTCCTGTCACCATCAACATCGACAAGACAGCCAAACAGGCCACTATCAAGGATCAAACCATACTTCTCAACGGCACAGACGCTACCCTCACTACTACATCGCATGATGCTACCGTAACCGGCATTATCCGCGATGTCGACTGGGATACCGACTACCGCGATGAAAGACCGAATTCGGTTCTCGATTTCGGTGCAATCGCTGCTTATGATGTTGCTGTTCAGAAAGATATTGTGACATTCTCGAACGTACGCTTCTACTTTGCCGAGGATGTTACCGCAGGCAGTTCGGCAATCGACAAGGTTGAGGTTGACGAGAACGCTCCGGCCGAATACTACACCATCGCCGGCGTGCGTGTCAGCGAGGCGTCGCTTACCCCGGGATTCTATATCTGCCGCCAAGGCAGAACAGCCCGCGTAATCGCCGTACGCTGATTATGTTTCGTGAAATTTAAGGAGATGAGGGTGTTTCAAAAATCGAAGCACCCTCGTTTTCTTTGCTCTGCGGTCCAAACATTTTGAGAATCACCCCCATTTTCCCGGAAAAACATTTTGAGAGTCACTTTTGTTATGACAGTGCGAAAATATTATCGGGTGTTCATGCTACACTTTTGAGAATAATTGCTAATTTTGTGGTGAAATTGCAGTAGAAGGTACTGCGGTGTGGAAATGTGTCGTAGAACTATGTTCTATATCGCAATTTCCGGCCTCTATTGTCTATATCGCAAATTTCAGTCTCTCTTGCCATAAAAAACGCAAATTTTGCCTCTCTTACCGTCAGAAACGCAACTATATCAACTTCAAATAACCCACTTATAACTTTCAGTTATGGAAATTTCCCATATTGAACACATCGGTATCGCCGTTCCCTCGCTTGAGGAGGCTATCCCTTTCTACGAGAACATTCTCGGCCTTAAATGTTTTGCCATCGAAGAGGTTGCTGACCAGAAAGTCAAGACTGCCTTTTTCAAAGTAGGTCAGACCAAAATCGAGCTTCTCGAGGGCACTGCTCCCGAGAGCGCTATCTCGAAATTCATCGAGAAAAACGGTGGCCGCGGCGGCATCCAGCATGTGGCTTTCGCTATCGAGGACGGTGTTGCCAACGCCCTTGCCGAGGCAGAGGAGAAAGGCTGCAAGCTTATCGACAAGGCTCCCCGCAAAGGCGCAGAAGGTCTCAACATCGCCTTCCTGCACCCCAAATCGACCGTAGGCACCCTGGTGGAACTTTGCGAAGACCCCAAAAAGAAATAACATTTTAAACCCAATATTCTTTAAATGAGCACTCATCTTGAAAAAATACAGGAACTGATCGAGAAACGCGAACAGGCGCGTCTCGGCGGCGGTGAAAAAGCTATTGTAAAACAGCATGAGCGCGGCAAATACACTGCCCGCGAGCGCATCGCCCAGCTTCTCGACGAAGGCTCCTTCGAAGAGCTTGATATGTTTGTAACCCATCGCTGCCACAACTTCGGCCAGGAGAAGAAATCGTTCCTCGGCGACGGCGTGGTGACCGGTTACGGTACAATCGACGGTCGTCTGGTGTATGTCTTCGCACAGGACTTCACCGTATTCGGCGGCTCGCTCTCCGAAACCATGGCCCAGAAAATCTGCAAAGTCATGGATATGGCCATGAAGATGGGCGCACCCGTTATCGGTCTGAACGACTCGGGCGGCGCACGTATCCAGGAGGGTATCAACGCCCTGGCCGGATACTCTGAAATCTTCCAGCGCAACATCCTGGCATCAGGCGTTATCCCCCAGATTTCCGCTATCCTCGGCCCCTGCGCCGGCGGCGCCGTCTACTCGCCCGCCCTTACCGACTTCACCATCATGGCCAAAGGTATCTCGTACATGTTCCTTACCGGCCCGAAGGTTGTGAAGACCGTTACAGGCGAAGATGTATCACAGGAGGACCTCGGCGGTGCTTCGGTTCACGCATCCAAGTCGGGCGTGGCTCACTTTGCAGCCGAGGACGGCGAACACGCCATCAAGATTATCCGTCAGCTCATTTCATACATTCCCCAGAACAACCTCGAGGATGCTCCCATGGTGGAATGCGACGACCCCATCGACCGTATGGAAGATGAGCTCAACGAGATTATCCCCGAATCGGCCAACAAGGCTTACGATATGTACAAAGTAATCGGCGCAATCGTCGACAACGGCGAATTCTTCGAAATCCAGCCCGATTACGCCAAGAACATCATCATCGGTTTCGCCCGCTTCAACGGCCGCTCGGTAGGTGTTGTCGCCAACCAGCCCAAGTTCCTTGCCGGCGTACTCGACTGCAACGCCTCGCGCAAGGCTGCCCGCTTCGTACGCTTCTGCGACGCCTTCAATATCCCGCTGGTGTCGCTGGTTGATGTACCGGGCTTCCTCCCCGGCACAGGCCAGGAGTACAACGCCGTCATCCTGCACGGCGCCAAGCTGCTCTATGCTTACGGCGAAGCCACCGTGCCCAAAGTTACCGTTACCCTGCGCAAGAGCTACGGCGGTTCGCACATCGTGATGAGCTGCAAGCAGCTCCGCGGCGACATGAACTACGCATGGCCCTCGGCTGAAATCGCCGTTATGGGTGGTGCAGGTGCCGTTGAGGTGCTCTACGC
>CAMEPD010000119.1 GCA_945931475.1 uncultured Muribaculaceae bacterium
CCTCGGCTGAAATCGCCGTTATGGGTGGTGCAGGTGCCGTTGAGGTGCTCTACGCAAAAGACGCCAAGGCTGCCAAAGAGGCCGGCGAAGACCCCAAGAAACTCCTCGCCGAAAAGGAGGCCGAGTACAACCAGCTCTTCTGCAACCCGTATCAGGCTGCCAAGTACGGCTACATCGACGATGTCATCGAGCCGCGCAACACCCGCTTCCGCATCATCCGCGCCCTGCAGCAGCTTGCTACAAAACGTGTTACAAATCCCGCCAAGAAGCACGGCAATATTCCTCTGTAATTCCACGACATGCTACGCAAACTATTTATAGCAGCGTTAGCCCTTGCAGCCTGTGCCGGTTCCATGTCGGCGCAGGCCCGCAAAGGGTTGCGCATCAATGAGGTGATGGTAGAGAACCAGACAAGCGTTGTCGACGAATACGGCAACCGCTCGGCCTGGATCGAACTGTTCAACTCCAACTTCGCGCCGCTCGAAATCTCGAGCGTGTACATCACCACCGACCCCAACAACAAGACTATGTCGCGTATACCCCTTGGCGACCAGCGCACCAAGATGGGGAAACGCCAGCACCTGCTGCTCTGGGCCGACGGTGACCACACCCTCGGCACATTCCATACCGACATCAAGCTCCAGCCCGGCAAAGCCAACTGGATCGGCATCTACGATGCTGACGGTCTGACCCTTATCGACTCGATTACCGTACCTCCCATGGCTGCTGATGCTTCGTATGCCCTCACCAAGGACGGAGGTCAGGAATGGGACATCCGCACCCCCTCGGCCGAGACACTCTACATCTCGCCCGGCTCGAGCAACGCCATCCGCAAAGTCAACCCCAAAGTTGCCAACTTCAAAGAGAACGACAGCGCAGGCCTGGGCATGACCGTCACCGCCATGGGCATCGTATTCTCGGCCCTGCTGCTGCTGAGCATCTGCTTCTGGGTTATCGGCAAAATCAACACCGCCCGATCCAAGCGCAAGAAGATGGTAGCCCAGGGCCTCAATCCCGTCGATGTGCCTTTGGAAGAGCGTCCCAGCGAAGACTCCGGCGAGGAAATCGCCGCCATCGCACTGGCCCTGTATCAGCACCTCAATGCACACGACCAGGAGTCGAACGCACTCACCATCAACAAAGTGCGCCGCGCATATTCACCCTGGAACTCCCGTATCTACCAGATGCGCCAGACACCTCAGCGTCTGCCACGCCGCTGATTTCAAGAACACAATAACTTATACCACCAATGAAATTCAAAGAATACAAATACAAAATCAACGGTACCGTATACAAGGTAGGCATCGGCGACATCGACCGCGACCAGGCCGAAGTGCAGGTCAACGGCGCGCCCTACCACGTTGAGATTATGGACAACAAGATTGCCGCCGTAAAGGTAGCCGCTCCCAAACCCGCAGCCGCTCCCCGCACCGCCACCGGCGCAAAAGTGATTTCCAAGCCCGCTCCGGCCACAAACGGCGCCGGCAAGCCCGTAAAGGCTCCGCTGCCCGGCGTAGTGCTCGATATTCTCGTTTCCGTAGGCCAGGAAGTCAAGGCCGACGATACAGTTGTCACCCTCGAAGCCATGAAGATGGAGAACTCCATCAAGGCCGGCTTCGACGGCAAAGTCACATCCATCGCTGTAAGCAAGGGCGACTCGGTGCTCGAAGGCGCCGTGCTGCTCACCATCGGATAAACCGATGTTAATACCATAAAAAACTGACTTACAGCAATGAGCGACTTCGGTACATTCTTTAGTGACAATATAGCCCAATTTTGGCACCTCACAGGTTTCTATAACGCCACATGGCAGCATCTGGTGATGCTGGCCGTCGGCCTCTTCTTCATCTGGCTCGCCATCAAGAAAAACTTCGAGCCGATGCTCCTGGTGCCCATCGGCTTCGGTATTCTTATCGGTAACATCCCCTTCAATGCCGATGCCGGCCTCGAGATTGGTATCTACGAGGAGGGTTCGGTGCTGAATATTCTCTATAACGGCGTTTCGGCCGGCTGGTATCCTCCGCTGATATTCCTCGGTATCGGTGCCATGACCGACTTCTCGGCGCTTATAGCCAACCCCAAGCTGATGCTGGTGGGCGCGGCCGCCCAGTTCGGTATCTTCGGCGCATACATGGTGGCCCTGCAGCTCGGCTTCATGCCCGACCAAGCCGGTGCAATCGCCATTATCGGCGGCGCCGACGGCCCCACCGCCATCTTTCTGTCGTCGAAACTCGCACCGAACCTCATGGGTGCCATCGCCGTGTCGGCATACTCGTACATGGCTCTCGTGCCGGTGATTCAGCCGCCAATCATGCGACTGCTCACCACCAAAAACGAACGCCTTATCCGCATGAAACCCGCGCGTGCCGTCACCCAGAGCGAGAAAATCCTTTTCCCGATTGTCGGCCTGTTGCTTACCTGCTTCGTGGTACCTTCGGGTATCCCCCTGTTGGGTATGCTCTTCTTCGGCAACCTGCTGCGTGAGTGCGGCGTTACAAACCGCCTGGCAAAAACAGCCTCCAACGCACTTACCGATGTGGTAACCATCCTTCTGGGCATGACCGTAGGCGCCTCGACCCAGGCCACCAATTTCCTCACCACCCAGACCATCTTCATCTTCGCCCTCGGTTTCATGGCCTTCATCATCGCATCCGCTTCGGGCGTATGCTTCGTGAAGCTCTTCAACCTCTTACTCCCGAAGAAGAAGAAACTCAACCCGCTCATCGGCAATGCCGGCGTATCGGCCGTGCCAATGTCGGCCCGTATCTCCAACAACCTCGGTCTGGAATACGACCCGTCGAACTACCTGCTGATGCACGCCATGGGCCCGAACGTGGCCGGCGTAATCGGTTCGGCAGTAGCAGCCGGTGTGCTCCTCGGCTTCCTCGCATAACCACACCCCTATCCCTGATACGAAGGCGGTGCCCCGACCCTCCCGGCCGGTGTGCCGCCTTCGCCGTTTCACCTAAGGAACAACCGACATCCTCATAGAACGCCTCCGGTACTGGCAAAATGACGGAGTGAAGCTAAAAACCCGAAATTATTGATATGCAAATTCATGTTTCCCACGAAAATGTTTGCAGATATTACCGAATATACATAACTTTGTTCTTTGTAAACTGCACGACAACATTATCCCCTCGTCATAAATTCTTCATAAATTCTTCGCGTAACGTGAATATTTCGTGAATTAAATTTCTGATACATTTTAAATTTCTAATACATTTTAAATTTCTAATACGTTTTATATGAATAA
>CAMEPD010000120.1 GCA_945931475.1 uncultured Muribaculaceae bacterium
AGCCAAAAAGCGGCCAAGGCGACGGTAATTTTAAAGTCCTTAAGCAGTTTCATAACAAACAATGAGGTTGAAAACAATAGCTACGCCTCGCGAAAATTTGAGCGTCTTCAGAGTTATCACTCAGTCACATAGCCCGCTATGCTCCATCGTTCAAACTCTGAATCCATCTCAAATTTTCGGCCGGAACGTTTAACATTTGTTTTTAAACGCCCTCTAAATGTCAAATATGGCGTAATTGGCTACGGGAGTCGCTGCGATTTGAGTCTTTGTGAAAGGGTGTTAAAGAACAATAAGTTATCGTAATGCTTTTGGCTGTCAGCCGATTATTTGGTAACTTTGTAATCGAAAGGTCGAAAAATCGCCTTCGCGGCGGCCTCTTTCGGGTGCTCAGTCTATCATCAGAAGTTCTTGCCGTAAGTGCAGGAATTTATTGTTTGCTATGTCAAATTCCATTATCAGTAATATTGTCAAACTGTACGTTCCGGTTTTGTTGTTGATTGTAACAACGGGATGCGGCGGTAAATCCTCGTCTTCAGGCGAGGCCGCCGGCGCCGACACCACAGTTACGGTTGAAAATGTTACTCCGGAACCCGCTCAGCTGCCCGACACGGTTTTCCCCTCGGTCAGCGCCATCAACTACAAGGTTGAGGTGATCGATACGGTAAACAGCGGCGTGATTGACAATCTCCGCGACCTCTATGCCACCACTCCCGGTGCATTCACTTTCCGCAAGGATGCCGTGCGCGACGCCGATTTCGGCGGAAGCGTCAAGGGAACTCCTTCGGAGATTGTCGTTGACTGGGCATTCAAGACCGATTTCGATACCCGCGAAACATCGCTCGGCACCTGGGGCGGCGGCTCCGGCTGGACCGGTCAGCCCCTTTACGTGGAGTGGCCCGACTCGTGCGTGTCCCGCTTCCGCCGGGGTGACGCCATTACGGCCGATTTCTCAAAAAACGAAATTATCGTGGGTTCGCTGGCAAGCCGCATCTACTTCATCAATTTCGAGACCGGCAAAGCCTCGCGCAGACCCATCGATACCTCCAACCCCATCAAAGGCACCATCTCGCTCGACCCCACACTCAACGGCAACCTCTATTTCGGTCAGGGTGTGCCGGCCGTGCGACCCTTCGGCGCCCGTGTCATAGATCTGTACAAGCATGCCGTTACCCATGAATTCAACGAGGACCCCAAGGCTCAGCGCCGCTGGGGAGCCTACGATTCATCGCCCGTGAGGGTAGGGCAGTTCCTCTTCCGTCCCGGCGAGAACGGCACGCTCTACAAATTCTCCATCGCGCCCGGCACACTGTCCCTACACTCCACGCTGCGCTACACCGCCGGAGGAACCGCCCCGGGCATGGAATCATCGATGAGCGTGTACCGCAATTACGGCTTCGTGGGCGACAACCACGGCAACCTGCTGTGCGTCAACCTCAACACCATGAAGCCCGTATGGCGTTACGACCTGCGCGACGACATCGATGCCACCCCGGTGGTGTGCGTCGAGGAGGGGGGGGCCTACGTGTATGTCGGGTGTGAAATCGACCTCCGGAAGGAGGGCAGTGCATCGTTCGTGAAGCTCGACGCCCTCACCGGCAAAGTGGTGTGGTCGACCGAATTCACCGGCAAGCTCTTTGCCATCGGAAAGAAACACTTCGACGGCGGTTTTTACGCCACTCCACTACCTGGCTCGGGCAACTGCGCCGACCTGATTTTCACAAATGTGGTGCGCAATCAGAGCGGGCAGAACGGCGAATTCGTCGCCATCAGCCGCAAAGACGGCAAGGTGGTTTACTCCACGCCTCTGCACCGGTATGCCTGGTCATCACCCGTCGGCTTCCTCAATGAAAAGAACGAGCTGTTCGTTTTTACTGCCGACTGCGCGGGCAACGCGTATATTATCGAAGGCCGTACCGGCCGCATTATCGTTCGTAAACCTGTCGGCAACAATTTCGAGTCATCGCCCGTAGTCAAGGGCAACTCGCTTGTCGTAGGGTCGCGCGGTGACACTATCTATAAATTATCATTGAAATAATAAGAAGATATACAGATATGAAAAAAATCCTCTTTCTACTATTCTGCACAATCGTAACACTTTCGCTCAAGGCACAGAAGATTACATCCAACATCGGTACCGTTGCCGACGGATATAATTTCTGGCTTTACACCCCCGATCCTGTCGGTGAGGAGGTGCAGAAGAAGCCGGTTGTAATCTTTCTGCATGGTGCCAGCCTCTGTGGCAACGACCTCAACCGCGTGCGCCGCTACGGTACAATCGACGCTATCGAAAAGGGCCGTGAGCTCGATGCTTACGTCATCGCCCCCCAGAATCCCGGCGGTCGCTGGCAGCCCGAAAAAATCATGAATATCCTCGAATATGTAAGTTCGAAGCATAATGTCGACCAGGACCGCATATATGTGCTCGGAATGAGCCTCGGCGGCTACGGTACCATCGACTTCGCCGCCACATACCCCGACCGTGTGGCTGCCGCGATGGCCCTCTGCGGTGGCGCTTCCGTGCGTGACGTCGCAGGCCTCAACGACGTGCCCCTGTGGATTGTACATGGCATCGCCGACGAACGCGTAAGTGTCCGCGAAAGCGACAAGGTAGTCGACAAGATGCGCGACGACAACAAAGTGACTCCCCGCTTAATCTACAACCGCATCCCCGGCATGAATCACTCGCGTCCCTGCCGTCTCTTCTACCTCAAGGAGAGCTACGACTGGCTGTTCGCCCACAACCTCAGGGACAAGGACCGCACGGTTAACCTCAACTACACATTCGACGTTGCATCCTCGGTTAAGGATGCCTATAAGGACCTCAACCGCAGCACCCGACGTCAGCTCATCGCCCCGGGCGACTCCTATCAGAACCTTGCTTACGGCAATGGCTCACGTTCATCAAAGTCGTCAAAATCCGCCGTCAAGAGATCAAAGCGAAGCAAAGGTACAGCTGTCAGCACCCGCCGCTCTGCGAAATCTGGCCACGCTACCCGCGTTTCCTCCAAAGCCCGTGCCCGCCGCCGCTAATTCACTTCCTCTTAACCGTATATTGCAGCTGTGTGTTATAATTTAACTATTGCTGTCCGATAAAAATTGGAAAAGGCATAAACGCATAGCTCAATCGCAGA
>CAMEPD010000121.1 GCA_945931475.1 uncultured Muribaculaceae bacterium
TGAGTGATAACTCTGAAGACGCTCAAATTTTCGCGAGGCGTCGCTATTATTTTCATCCTCATTGATTAGTATGAAACTGCTTAAGGACTTTAAAATTACCGTCGCCTTGGCCGCTTTTTGGTTAAATCGCATTAACTCAACGGTCACATAGCCCGCTATGCTCCCTTTTGATTTAATGTGATTTATCTCAAAAACCGGCCACCGGAACGTTAACATTTGTTTTTAAACACCCTCTTACTCTTGAAATGATTCCGAAGAAAATACATTATTGCTGGTTCGGAGGCAAACCGCTGCCTGCTTCGGCGCAGAAATGCATTGCATCGTGGCGGAGGTTCTTCCCTGACTATGAAATCATCGAATGGAACGAAGACAACTTCCCCGTCGATACTATCGCTTACACGGCTGAGGCATACCGTGCAGGGAAATATGCATTTGTCAGCGATTACGCTCGCTTTAAGATACTCTACGCTCAGGGTGGTCTGTATTTCGACACGGATGTGGAGGTGATTGCCCCCTTCGACAGCATCCTGGCCGCCGGCCCCTTCATGGGTTGTGAATTCGACCCGGCTCCGAATCAGGAGATGATGGTAGCAGCCGGCCTCGGCCTCGGCGCCGAACCGGAGATGCCGGTGTACAAGGCGGTTTTGGACCGTTACGCCGATATGCATTTCATCAATCCTGACGGTTCACAGAATCAGACTACTGTGGTGGAGATTGTGACGCGGGTATTGGAGAAATTCGGGATTAAAAATCGGGTAGGATTTCACGAAAATGCCGGAATCATGATATATCCCGCGGAATATTTCAATCCGCTCGACGATGCCACCGGACGCCTGCGCAAAACCGATAAAACGGTGAGCATTCATTGGTTCTCAAAGAGTTGGGTCGACAACAGCAGCCCGTTACGAGTAAAGATGTCGCGCCTGGCACATCGAATATTCGGGGTGCATTTTTTCACAAACGTCCGTAATATCCTGCGAAAGTAATGTCTGCAGCCCTATACCACTCGGTTTATATTTATACTGTTATTATTCTGACATTCATATCGTTTGCCACGATAAAGAAGAGTTACGCCGGTATACGCCGAGTTTCCAACGATTTCATCCCTGCGCTGTTGCTGTGCATCGTCTGTGCGTTCTGGATAGGTATGCGTCCAATTTCAGGAAGATATTTCGTAGATACCGTCACGTATGCAGAGTCCTATGATATGATGCAGCACCATACACCTGTCCCATCAGAAAAGGGGGAATGGGTGTGGCGGCAATTCATGTATTATTGTTCACAGGTGATGGGTGTACAGATGTTTTTCACCATCGTGTCGGTCGGTTATTTCGGCTTCACCTTGTGGGCCTGCAAGCGGCTCACGCCCAACAATGTGCTGGTAGCGTTTCTGTTCTGCCTGGGGGCTTTCTCTTGCTTTTCATATAGCACAAATGGCATACGCAATGGCTTGGCATGCAGCATGGTACTGCTCTCCCTGTCGTTTGTCACAGGGAACAATAAGGATAAAATTATAGCAGCGGTAATAGCATTTGTGGCATTTAACATTCACCATTCCACGGGATTGCCCATTCTCATGGCTGTGGTTTCGCTCCTGTTTATACGCTCCTTCAAGTGGGCCTATACCTTCTGGATTGTATCAATTCTGATAAGCCTTGTGGCAGGCGAGGAAATCACATCATTTTTCGCATCGCTGGGCTTCGACGACCGTGTGTCGTACTTGCAGAGCAAAATGGATGAAAATGCTTTCCGGCATACCGGTTTCCGCTGGGACTTCTTGATTTACAGTATGATGCCAATCCTGTTGGGTTATTACATCATATATAGGCGGGGGATACGGAATGCCACATACGAGTTCCTGCTGAACACCTACACCCTGTCGAACGCATTTTGGGTGATGGTAATCCGAGCCAATTTTTCGAACCGCTTCGCCTATCTGTCGTGGTTCATGTACCCTATAGTTCTTGTGTACCCGCTTTTAAAGGTGGATGTGTGGGGTGCGAACCAGGGCAAAAACCTCAAGCTGATAATGTTTGCCCAGGTGGCCTTTACATGGTTCATGGTCACGATATATTGATGACTGGAAGGCCATATATGACCGTCTGAAAGAACGATATCGCGACAATATTGCACACTGACATTAATCTTGATACTGTAACATGGAAAAAAACCGAATTACAGTGCTGATGGGCATCTACAATTGTGCCGCGACGCTTCCCGAAGCTCTTGATTCGCTTTTGGCCCAGACATATCAGGGCTTCAAAGTGATATTGTGCGACGACGGCTCCAGAGATGATACCCTGAAGGTCGCCCGTGGATATGTAGCCCGTTACCCCGGGAAATTCATTCTTATTCGTAATGAGCGGAATATGGGGTTGAATTATTCGCTAAATCACTGTTTGGAATATGCAGATACCGAATATGCCGCACGTATGGATGGCGATGATATATCTTTACCGGAGCGATTCAGCCGGGAAATTGAGTTCCTGGACACACATCCCGAATATGCCATCGTGAGCACCCCTATGATATATTTCGATGAAAACGGTGACTTTAGAACAGGCGGAAGAGGCAATCGTGAGCCTACTAAGAATGACTTCATACAGGGCACTCCCTTCTGTCATGCGCCATGCATGGTTCGCACCGCGGCATATAAGGCGGTGGATGGATATACGGTAGATCCCAAATTGCTCAGGGTGGAGGATTATCACCTGTGGTTCAAAATGTATGCCAAAGGGTACAGAGGCTACATACTTGATCAACCACTTTACAAGATGCGTGATGATCGTAATGCCGCAGCACGTCGTACTTTCCGTAACCGTCTCAACGAGGCTTATGTGAAGCATATCGGTTATCGAATGCTGGGGTTGCCGTTCTATATTCAAATTCATTGTATCCGGCCCATATTAATCGGATTGCTGCCCAAATGGCTATATAATTATCTCCATCGCAGGAAATGAAGGATTTCATAAATATGGCAAAGCCCAAGATAATCCGCGCCTGCACCGTCTCGAACTCCATCTCGTTCGTCGAC
>CAMEPD010000122.1 GCA_945931475.1 uncultured Muribaculaceae bacterium
CCTTTTGATTTAATGTGATTTATCTCAAAAACCGACCACCGGAACGTTAACATTTGTTTTTAAACAGCCTCTTATTTGAATGTGTCGGGGAGGTCGTTCTCATAGAGCACGGTGTCGCCGGGGCGGCCGATGCGTTGCAGCAGGGCCTGGGCCTCGTTGAAGGTGTCTACTGAGTGTATGTTTTCGGGGTTGATGGGCCCGGCGGCGAGTCCGGCGAGGATGGCGTCGCGGTTGTAACGGCCCACCACGATGGCTATGTCGGTGCATTCTGCGGCGTGGCGTCCTAACTCTTCGTTGAGTTCGGCCTGACGGTCGCCAAGTTCAATCATGCCCGGAGTGATGACGATGCGTTTGCCGCCGGTCATGCGTGAGAGTACATCCAGGGCCATGCGCGAACCTTGCGGGTTTGAGTTGAAGGCGTCGTCGATGATGGTCCATGATCCGGGGATGCGTTTCACGTTCAGGCGGTGCTCTACTTGCTCAATCTGTTCGACGGCGTATTTGATTTTCTCCTCGGGGACACCGAGCCGCAGGGCCACGATTAAGGCGGCCATGAGGTTGGAGATGTTGCATTCTCCCACCAGGCGGGTGCGCAGTGTCAGCTTCTTGCCCGACTTGCGGTCGGCGACGGTGAAGGTAGTGCCGTCGGGGGAATATTCGATGTTTTCGGCTACGAAATCGGCCCCTTCTGGGTTGGCCACGGCGTAGCGCAGGCACTCCACATTGTCGACTTTGCGGTCGGCGGCTTTGGGAAAGTCGTTGTTTACGACGGCGAAACCGTCGGAGGGAAGGGCGTCGACGAGCTCAAATTTGGTGCGCTGCACATTTTCTATGGTCTTGAACGACTCGAGGTGCTGCTCGCCCACGGCGGTGACGATCCCGGCCTGCGGGTGCACAAGGTCGCAGATCTCCTTGATGTCGCCGATGTTCTTGGCGCCCATCTCGCAGATGAACACCTCGTCGTAGGGGCGCAGATGCTCGCGCACTGTGCGGATCACACCCATCGGGGTATTGAAGCTGCCGGGGGTCATGGTGGTGGAGAACTGCTCCTGAAGTATGCGGTAGAGGTAATGCTTGGTCGATGTCTTGCCGTAGCTGCCGGTTATGCCGATGATTTTCAATCCGGGCATCGAGCGGAGTATGGAGGCTGCCTCGTTGTAGTAGCGGCGGTTGATCGAGGCCTCTACCGGACGCAGCACAATATTGGCCAGCAGCAGTATGAAGGGCGAAGCCACCAGGAGCGCCATTATTACAGGGAGCAGCACGAATTCCGGGTCGCACCACACGGCTATCGGAGCGATAATCAGCACGGTGATGAGCCACATTGTGGCAAAAATACGCTTGGCGCGGTTGGTCCAGACAAGGGGCTTCTTGTACTTGCGGCCGCGGAGGTTGAGGAATTGCACTATCATTATCACAGTGCAAAGCCACGCCGACACCAGAGTGGGGATACGGTGTACTAAAAGGAACAGCAACCCGATGCAGCAGAATATGCGGCCCAGGTTGGTGCTCTCGTTCGAGTCGTTGAACCAGCGTATGTAGCGTTCGTTGCGGTATGAGTTCTGCTGAAGCATCATCAGGTCGCGTTTGTAGACCTGCCAGAGGTCAGCTATCGCCGAGATGAGGAAGAGAATGGCCGAGAGGGTAACCAGAAGGTTGCCGTCTTCTTCGGCTATGGGTGCCGCAGAGAGAGCTATAAGATTGGCAATCATTGTGCTATGTATTTTGTCGTGTTATCGGATATTGTTCATCGAACTCTATCGCTGTGGCGTGCTCTGCAGAAACGATGCGAGCACGCGGGCAAACTGCCCCGGGTTGTCGAGGAAGCTGTAATGTCCGCAGCCGGGGAAGCTCACCAGGCCCGAGTCGGGCAGCAGCGAGTTCATCTTTTTTGCGTCGGCCAAAGGAGTTGCTGTGTCGTTTTCGCCCCAGATCAGCAGGGTGGGGGCCTTGACCTTGGGAATCAGCGGAGTCAGGTCCTCGTTGACTACGCGGCTCATGATGGCTCGCATACGTGGAGTGGCCTGTGCATAGTCGCTTGAGCCGCGTTTGGCCCGTAGGCGGTCGATGCGCTTCTGCGCGCCCTCTTTGCCGAAAATCAGTTTCATCGCGGCCTTGGCTGCCTTGAAGCTGTACACCTTGTAATAATAGCGGAGAGTGCGCCGTGGCTTGATACCGGCAGCGTCGACCAGGATTATTTTCGACACGGGTATACGCGAGCCTAAGATGATGGCGACGCGTCCGCCGAACGAGTGCCCGACCAGTACCGGGTCATACAGTCCTTCCCGGCGGATGAAATTTTCTATCAGGTCGGCGTAATCGTACACCGACCATACGTCGGCCGGTTCGGGCGAATCGCCGAAGCCGGGGAAGTCCACGTTGTATACCCGGTGCGACTTTTCGGCTGTGGCAGCTATGGAGCGTACTGTCGAGTGGTTGCAGCCCCAGCCGTGCATCAGAATCAGGGGATGGCCTGAGCCTGAAACTTCGACATGGAGCTTGCTGTCGCCAACAGTGTAGTCTTTTCCTTCAATCATGGTGCAAAATTAGCGAATCTTGGCGTAATGAGAAAATATTTGAGCATTTCCAACCTATAAATAAGGTGTGATGTACATCGGGCAGCGGAGACACGGTTGGCTGCGAAGGTGTGAAGTGTGTCACGAAGATGTTACAAAACGATGTGTGTTTGTTACAATATGTGTTACAAATCGCTGAAATATTTGTAACGCATACAGACGGTGTTTTATAAAAATCGGATGGGAAAATTAATTTGGTGTTACAGAAAGGCGCTCGCTTTGTAACAATAAATCGGCAAAGATACACTTTAAGATAGTGTTTGTATATGCAAAAAGTACGAAAATTCGCAAAATTTTCCTATAAAATTGTGATATTCGGCATGAACAATTTCTGAATTCATAGCAGAGAATCGCTTTAAAACCGCATTAAAATACTGAAAAAGAGTAATTTAACATA
>CAMEPD010000123.1 GCA_945931475.1 uncultured Muribaculaceae bacterium
CCGAGCGGCGGATGGCGAAGATGGTAGGGCGTGCGCGGTGGAGCGGGGAGGTGGAGAAGCTGTCACGGCAGCCATTGCGGGAGGCGTATAGCACAAACAGCATGCGGGCCTGTACCAGCGGCCACAGCCGCGAGGGGGATACGATTTCGGATTCGGGGAGCTGTGTGACATGCGCCACTGCTTCAAGAAGTTTGTCGGGTTTAACCATAGTGAGTAAATGTTAGAAAGGGTGTTCTGATGTGAATTTATCTTGAGAATATATGGTGAAATATTCGAGGCCGTTGCTCTTATCATCGTCGCCGATGAACGTGCTGTCGGGATTTTGCGGCTTCCAGTCGGAGTAAAAAATCTTTTGCCCCGGCTGCTTGATCATCGGCTTCTCATGGTTGAAATCATAACCCTTATATTTGCAGAAGTCGATGAGCTTATTTTTGAAGTTGGAGCGGGTGACGCCGTGCCCCTGCAGGCCGCCTGCGAACTCGAGGAAGGAAGCCCACATCTCCTTACGCGAGATGCGCTCGTTGAGGCGGTCGCCCGAGGGGTCGAAATATTCATCGGCCCACTGCAGGAGCACTTCCGACATCGACTGTCGGAGCGTGCGCAGCTCGATGTTTTTCATCGGCGGCGGCACAACTCCGCGCCCCTCGCGGTGCCACATCTGCTCGAAAGAGCGGAGGTAGTACATCACACATTCGGCCATGAAATTATCGAAGAGCGCCCACTGATATTCATCCCAGTCGTCGAAGAACATGTGGTGGAAATCGTCGATAATAGCATGCCCTTCATTATACCAGGGGGAGAACTCCATGTAAGCGATGCGGCGCTTCACGGAGCCTTGTGAAGCGTTTTTGATAGCGTGGTTGGTGGTGAGCAGAATCTTCGGCGAATCCTCAACCTTGATAGTGTAGCGATCCTTCCCCTTGGGGTTGATCGGCATGGGACCGGTAATCCAGTTGAAGATCGAAGCAAAATCGAAATTCGGCTTGATGTCGTCGATGAAGATATTGCGGGTGGCCTTGGTGACGCCGCCAAGGATAAATTCATCGCCGGTATTGAAATTCTTGCCCTCGATGAAGAACTGCGCGACCACTTTGCCGATCGCAGTGCCGAGGACCGACTTGCCGGCGCCGCCCCATGCCTGGCCGACCTCCGAAATCTGATGGTCCTGGATCACTACCGCCTGGCGGTCGGAGGGGTATTTCCAATCGGTGAGGAGGTAGCCGATGGCCGTGACCTTGTTAACAATCTGTTGGATCCAGTCAATACGCTCCTCCTCGGTGGGATCGCGCGGGGCATCGTAGGTGCAAAAATTGTTGGATGTATTGAGGATATACTGCAGAAATTCGCAGTTGTGGCCATCTTCGGTTAGCTCGATATAAAAGCGCTCATCGACCTTAGAGATAGACTTGAAGATGGGGATGCGGCGGAAATTGCGTGGGACGATACGGCTGCGCCACACATTGGAGATGGGTTGGCAAGGCCGGATGTCCTGCGAGGTGATTTCCACCTGCCCGTTGTTGTAGTAGGTGCGCTGCACATCGGGCTCGAAGCGGTTGAAATCATCGGAGCGGATTTCAAGGCGCTCCAGCTTCTTCTCGGGGAGCAGCACATCGAGCTTCGAATTGAAGAACTCATGCACCAGCGTGCTCTTGGTGTTGGTCATGATGTACTGGAGGATGAAATCGCGCAGCTCGTAGGGGTCGCAGAAGTCGATGATGCCGTCATCGATATGGATGAATCTGAACCCGGATGCAGCGTCCTCAGAGTTGCGCAGCCTGAAGAAGCCCGAGGCCGAGAGGAAGCGGAATGTCTCGGTGTAATTGAGCACCACCTTGTCATTTTCCTTGCTGTCCTTCTCGATGCTGTAGATGTCTACGTCGGATGAGTAGCGGCTGACCGGCACCAGCGCGCCCTCCTCCACCTTGTAGCGGATGCCGCCGAGTTTGAAAGTGGGAATCTCGGTGAGCCTTTCTCGGTGAGCCTCAAAGAACGCCTGGCTGTCGTTGAGGTGCCAGAAATCGCGGATCTTCGAGTCGGAGAGAGCCGTGATTTTATAGATGTCGAGCCACCGTCCGCGGCCATCGTGAGTGTGCATGGTGTGGTCGATGTCCTCCATCAGCTCCGACTCGCGCCCCTTCAGCGAGCCGACGAGGAGATCATCCACACCTTTGTCGCCATGCTCGTTGGGGTTGACATGCCCCCACCACACATCCACACTGAGTCCCAGGTTGTGGAAGGTCTCCATGTACTGCTTGAACTTGATAACCGCGAAGGAGAAGGAGTTGGGGCGCTTGTCGGCACGGTCGCCGGTGGAGATCGTTTTCGAGAGATCGTTCCAGTCGCTATCCATCACGAGCACCACGTTACGGACGCGGCATGTTTTTACCACATCCTGAATGGCCTGGATGAGCCCCTGTTCCTTAGAGCCGATATTCATTATACCCTGGAGGCCGAGCGACGGCATGCCGTGCTTGCAAGCCTTCTCCGCCTTCTTCTCGCCTTCCTGCAGGAAGAGCGTATCAAACTGCGTTTTTGCCTTGAAGAGGCGGCGGATCTTCTCGGGTATATAGACCTGTGCCGCTGCGCCCGTGGGCGTCTGGTACTTCATTGCGGAACCGTCGGCCCCCTGATGAAGGTCGGGATTGGCGAAGCGGGCGCGGACATAAGGGCGCAATGTTTTCGAGCCCTTGACCGAGTACATCACCGGACGGCCATAGAGATCGTAGTAATAGATGAGCATGTCATCTCTGCGCAGATCGGGAATGAAGTTAGGCCCGAAGGAGCCCGGCTGGAAAGGCGATTTGGTGAGTTCCTGATTATTTTCCACCACCGAGG
>CAMEPD010000124.1 GCA_945931475.1 uncultured Muribaculaceae bacterium
TTATGTTTTACAACAGGTTATGAAAAAGAGGCTGCGCCTATTTTGACACAGCCTCGTGAGGTTCGGTGGATTATTTCAGGACGATTTTGCGGGTAACTTTGCCACCTGCGGTGTTGGCGGTCATCAGGTAGATGCCGTCCGAGAGGTTCGAGGCGTCGATGTCGGCGGTCTCGCCTGCTGCCTTAGCTGCTGCTACGGCTGCGCCCTGCAGGTTGTAGAGGGTTACGTCGAAACTGTCGATACCGGGCACTATTACCTGGATGTTCTTGCCTGAGATGGTGTACATCAGGTTCTTGTCGACCTGGTCCTTGAGGGTTTCCTTGATGCTCACTTTGCCGAGGGCTACACGCAGACCCTGGAGGGCGTCGATTTTACCGGCACCGAAGCGCTTGAAGTCTTTGGCGGTCTGTGCGTCGGTCTTGGAGCTGCGCTCGATAATGTCGTGGATGTCGTCGATGGTTGCGTCGGGCTTGGCCTCAAGCCAGAGGGCGATTACGCCGGCTGCGAAGGGGGTGGCCATCGATGTGCCCTGCATGTAGTAGTAGGGGTTGTTGCGGTTGTAGGAGGTCGAGAAGGCGCTGGTCATACGTTTCTCCATCACGTTGTCGTAATAGTAGGAGCTGATCGAGGAGATGAGCTGCTGGCCGGGGGCTGCTACGTGGGGCAGCTGGCGGCCGTCGCCGGTCTTGCCGTACGACGAGAAGTCGGAAATGGCGCCGAGCACACCGCCTGTGGCTACGGACGAATTGCTGAGCAGGGGCACCTGCACGCGCGAGGTGTATGAGCCTACCGATACCATGTTGTGGCCGCAGCCGAAACCGTTGATTGAGCCGTCGGGGCTGCCGGCGGTGTAGCCTGCCACACCGTCGTTGGTGAACTGTGCTTCCTGCGCGGAGCCGTAGCCGGTGTTGACGTAGGCGTAGCATGACTTGTTGTTCTTGCCGGTAATGTTTATACCGAAGGCCACGAACGACGAACCGCCGTTGTATAGCATCGAGTTGCTCATGACAATATAGTAGCGGCCGGTTTCGGCGTCGACACCGCAGTTTACTGATACTGAGGAGTTCGAGTCGTAGACTTCGGCAAATTTTGCCGAGTTTTTCGGAGTCCAGGTGGTGGTACCCTTGGTGATGGTTTTCGAATCGACAATCTGATTGGTCGACTTGTCGTAAAGCACGATTTTGGCATCCTCGAAAGGTTCGCCGTCATTTGCCCAGAATTCTGCGGTGTAGGTTACGCGTATCGCCGGGTTGTCGGGGGTGATGAAGGTGTTCAGAGTCTTGCCTGCGGTACCGAGCGACTTGAAGTTTTTCTGGATCGCCATATTGCTTTGGCCTTCGTTACCGGCTGCGATACAGATGATTGCATCCTGACCGAGACGGTCCATGAGTTTCGATACCGATGAGTTGGGATCGTGCGAGCCCGAGTTGCCACCGAGCGACAGGTTCACCACAGCGGGTTTGCCGAGCTGCTTGGCGTATTCGACAACCTTGGATACGCCGGCCAGAATCGAGGCGTCGTAGAAGTCGCCGCAACCGATTACGAGGTCGGAGTTGTAAGCTACGCCGTAGTAGGGTATGTCGCCGTTGCCGGCTTCCACACGGCTGCCGTTCATGAATACGTATTCACCGTTGACCCCTTTGGAGCCGGCCATGATGCCGGCAACGTGGGTGCCGTGGGTTTCCGAAGCTTTGTCGGTGGTGAATGCTGCAATCTGCTCGGGGGTGGTGTATTCGCGTACGATGGCATCAGAGTAACCCGAGGCCTGGAACACGGCTTTCACACGCGATGAGCCGTCGGCTTTGCGGAAGGCTGCGTGGTTGGGGTCAAGGCCGGTGTCGTAGAGGCCGGTTACTACGCCCGCACCGGTGTATGAATAGTTCTCGAGGTCGGGGTCTGAGCCGGTGTGGGCTATATCGACGTTCGATACTTCGCGGGCTTTATCGAGGTACATGCCCGACTGACGGCCGAACGATACGGCTTTGACTTCAGCCATTGCTGCAATCTCCTCGGCGCGGTTCAGCGGCAGAGATACGATGCAGATTTCGTCGTAAGCGCTGACAATCTTGAGGCCTTTGGCTTCGAGCACGTCTGACTTGAATCCGTCATTAAGGGTTATGATAGCCATGACTTCGGTGTTGGAGGCTGCACGCGAAGCTGCTTTTTCCATTTTGAATTTTTGGAGCATCAACTGGGCGTGGCCGCTCAGCTTGTCCTGGGAAGCGGCGGAGAAGCAGCATCCGGCTGCCAGAAGTCCGCATAAAATGAAATTCTTCATTCTGATAATATTATGTGACTTTATTTTGTTTCGTTTTGTTGTCAGGGTTCCGGAGCGGAGGCTACCGGTACACCTTAATAAATAGGAGCCCTTCACTTAATTGTGTGGGATAGCGACAGGGCGGTCTTGTGGCAGTCGGCGTTGGCTTTAACGGTTGTGCGACTGGCTCAGGTGAAAAATCGGAAGGTAATTCCCTTGGCGGCACGACTGCGAGAGAATTCATGAGTAGCTCCGGCGTGTCGCTAATTGCAAAGGTACGAAATTGTTTGCCAATTCCTACTAAAAAGTGG
>CAMEPD010000125.1 GCA_945931475.1 uncultured Muribaculaceae bacterium
ATCGCGAAGCGATGTCCCTACAATTACCTGAAACATCCTTAAGTTAAAAGCATTGTGCCGCGACCCTACTTTCTCCGCCTCAAAGCAATCTTGATACGCCCTCTTTTATAAGGGAACCGGAGTTACAGAAACTCTCGGAGTAATCAGAGGCCGGAGCGTAAAGCTGAATTACTGGCGCCCGGAAACGGCAACCTCCTTGTTGATTTTCGAGACAAGGCCCTGGAGCACTTTGCCCGGGCCGAGCTCTACGAATTCGGTTGCTCCGTCGGCAATCATGTTGCGCACAGTCTGAGTCCAGCGTACAGGGGCCGTGAGCTGGGCAATGAGATTACCCTTGATTTCGGCGGGGTCGGTATGGGGAAGTGCGTCGACATTCTGGTATACCGGGCAGACGGGCACATGGAATTCGGTGTGGTCGATAGCCTCGGCCAGTTCGGCGCGAGCCGGCTCCATGCAGGGCGAGTGGAAACCGCCGCCGACCTTGAGCTTGAGGGCGCGTTTGGCACCGGCAGCCTTGGCGAGTTCGCAGGCGGCATCGATGGCATCGTTCTTGCCCGAGATTACAATCTGACCGGGGCAGTTGTAGTTGGCGCATACAACCACACCGTCGACCGATGCGCATATCTCCTCAACTTTCTCGTCGGGGAGGGCGATGATGGCGGCCATGGTCGAGGGATTGATTTCACAAGCTTTCTGCATAGCTTTTGCACGCGCGGCCACCAGTTTGAGGCCGTCCTCGAAGCTGAGGGCGCCTGCGGCGGTAAGAGCCGAAAACTCACCCAGCGAGTGACCGGCTGCCATATCGGGTTTGAATTCGTCGCCAAGAGTCTTGGCAAGAATTACAGAGTGAAGGAAAACAGCGGGCTGTGTTACGTTGGTCTGTTTGAGGTCATCCTCAGTACCGTTAAACATAAGGTCAGTGATACGGAAACCAAGTATCTCGTTGGCCTTCTCGAAAAGTTCCTTTGCCAGTGGGCTGTTGTCGTAGAGGTCCTTACCCATACCTACGAACTGTGCACCCTGTCCGGGAAATACGAATGCTTTCATTGCAAATATGAAAATATTGGGTAAAATTGTAAAAATTCTAAATTCAGGGTGCAAAGTTACGCATTTTTCAAATAATAGCCCTGTTTTTAGGCAGAAAAGCCGTAACTTTGCGTTATAAAACAATCATACGGCATTTTAATATGAACACAATCATGATGATTCCGCTTTTCCTCGGAAATCTGCGCGGTTGGCAGCTGATTATCCTTCTGTTGGTTATTCTGCTCCTTTTCGGCGGCAAAAAGATACCCGAACTGATGCGCAATATGGGCAAAGGCGTGGCCGGTTTCAAGCAGGGTCTCGAGGAAGCAAAGGCCGAAATCAACAAAGCTGCCGAATCCTCCGACGACAAGGATAAAAAGGGTGAGGAAAAGTAACGCTCCCCTACCCCGGCAAATGCAGATGAATGGCTGAAGAACAAATGACATTCTGGGAGCACTTGGGTGCTCTCCGTTCGGTATTGATACGCATGGCGGTTACACTTGTTGTAGCCGCCGTGACGCTGTTTGTGGCCATGCCTTACATATTCGACAACATCATCCTGTGGCCATGTCAGAGCGACTTCCCGCTGTACCGGCTCTTTGAGCGCGCCGAGGGTGACGCCGCCTCTCTGTTCAACGTGCAACTGATCAACATCAACCTGGCCTCACAGCTGTTGGTGCAGATGTCGACCTCTTTCCAGCTGGCGCTCGTGCTTACGTTCCCCGTGCTGGTGTACCTGCTGTGGAGCTTCGTCAGCCCCGGGCTATACCCCCGGGAGAAACGCAACGCGCGCCGCGCTTTCCTCTTCGCCAACATTATGTTTTATATAGGTGTGGCCGTCGGATATCTGCTTGTTTTCCCGATAGCGCTGCGCTTTCTGGCCGACTATACGCTATCGGAATCAATCAGCAACACCATTACCCTCGATTCGTATATGGACAACTTCACCACCATCACCATGATAATGGGCGTGGTGTTCGAATTGCCGTTATTGGCATGGCTGCTCGGCAATATGGGACTGCTGACCCGCAAATTTTTCAGTAAATACCGGCGTCACGCCATCGTGGCGCTCCTCGCCCTGGCCGGGTTCATCACCCCGACAGCCGACCCGTTCTCCATGTTGGCCGTATTTTTGCCCGTTTATGCCCTGTGGGAACTCAGCGCTTACCTCGTTCCGGCAGCCGACAAATATGAAAAAATGCAAAAAAACACCCTTCCTGAGGGCATCTGAGGGCATCTGAACCCCTTTTTAAATTTTTTATGATAAAATCTCCCAAAAAAATTTGGTGAGAACAAAAAAAGCCGTAACTTTGCAGTGTTTTTGAAGCACAAAAAATTTGTTTTATTATTTAATCTACACACTGAAATGAAAAAGTTATTCCTTTCTTTCGCTGTACTCGCAGGTCTCTCGATGATCTCTTGCGGTAACAAAAACGCTAGCGCTGACGCTGCTGCAGCTAACGATTCTGTTGCACCGTAAGTCGTTGCTGTTGAAGCAGTTGCTACT